>NZ_JANINM010000277.1 GCF_024509055.1 Mesorhizobium sp.
GCCGGCAGCGACTGGCGCGCCGCCTCGGAGCACGCCATCGCGGCGGCGCGGCTTGGTGCGCCGCTTGGGCATTGGGTTACCGGCGGCGATATCGCGGCGCGGATCGGCTGGGCACGGGAACTCGTGCGGGGTAAGGCCGAGAAAGACGCCATCAAGCTGATCGTTGATCTGGTCGGCACCGGCGTCGCAAGCCAGGAATCCGTTCCAGCTGCCTTCGCCGTGCTTGAGGTGGCGCAAGGCGATGCGTGGCGAGCGGCGGTCATTGCCGCCAATCTCGGTGGCGACACCGACACGATCGGCGCCATCGCCGCCGGCATGGCCGGCGCCTGCGCAGGGCTGTCGGTTCTGCCGCAGGATCGCATTGCAAGGCTGAAGGGGATCGACCTCGCGGAGGTCCGCACGCTTGCCAACGAGCTTGTCGCGGCGCGGACGGCGAAAGCCGGTTCGGCCAAGGAAAGGGCGGCATGAGCGGTCGTCTCGTCCATGTCGGAAGCGCAGTGGTCGATTATGTCTACCGCATCGACGCCCTGCCGGCGCCGGGCACGGAGAAGACGGCGTCGAGCTATGCACGGGTCGCCGGCGGCGGCTTCAACATGATGGTCGCGGCCAGCCGCACCGGAATGAAGGTGGCGTTCGGCGGTCAGCTGGGCACCGGGCACGACGGCGATTTCCTGCGGGCTGCTTTCGAAAGCGAGGGCATCGAGACGCTGACGCCGCCGTCACGCCTGATGGACAGCGGCAATTCCGTGGCGATGATCAGCAGCGACGCGGAGCGCACCTTCGTCTCATGGCCGGGCGCCGAGAGCGTGCTCGATCCCGACATGATGGCGGCCGTCAAGGTCGAGGCTGGGGATTGGGTTTTCACCTCCGGCTATACGCTGAGCTACCCCGGCAGCCGCGACGTGCTCACTGGCTGGATCGAGGCGCTGCCGGCGGCGATCCCCTTCGTGTTCGATCCGACGCCGGTTATCGGAGAGATCCCCCGGCCGATCCTGGACAGGGTGCTCGCGCGCACCACGTGGTTGAGCTGCAACACGAACGAGGCGGCCGAAATAGCCGGCGCGGGGGATGCCCAGACAGTCGCTATCCGATTGCTCGCCGAGCATTGCCCCAGGGCCGAAGGCGCGGTCATCCGCGCCGGCGCAGGCGGCTGTCTGGTTCGGCTGGCTAATAGCGGAACGCGGACGATTCCCGGCTTCAAGGTCACGCCCGTCGATACCAACGGCGCGGGCGACACCCACATAGGCGCCTTCGTCAGCGGGCTGGCGCGCGGCATGCCACCCTGCGAGGCGGCACGCTACGCCAATGCCGCCGCGGCGCTTTCCGTTACCCGACAGGGCGGGTCCTCGGCGCCGACCGACAACGAAATCCAGGAATTCCTGAGCCATGCCGATCAAGGGACGATCACGCATGGCCAGGAGGAAGCGACTGCAACTTAACAAGCCCGTCAATCGGGCAAACAATGAGAGGAAAACAAACATGCGCATGCCCAGACTGACCGCTTTTTTGACGGCGACCGCCGTCATCGTTTCAGCATTCACGCTGGCAGCACAAGCAGCCGAGGAAGTGCATGTGCTCAACTGGAAAGGCTACGGCGCCGACGAGCCGTGGGCAGTCGCCAATTTCGAGAAGGCGACCGGCTTCAAGGTGGTCAACGACTTCTTCAACTCCGAACAGGAGATGCTGACGAAGATCAGGACCAATCCTGGCCTCTATGACGTCGTCATGATCAATGCCGCCTTCAACGACCAGGCGATGGCCGGCAAGCTGATCCAGCCGATCGATGTGTCGAAGCTCTCCAACTATGCCGACATAGCCAAGGACAAGGCCGGCTCGCCGATGCTCAACCATGACGGCAAGGTCTATGGCGTGCCGTGGGTGTGGGGCCTGACCGCGCTGGCGATCAACGAAAAATCCTTCGACAAGCCGCCGACGAGCATCGCCGAGATGTGGGATCCGGCGCACAAGGGCCGCGTCATCATCCGCGACGACGCCGTCGAGGCAGTGCAGTTCGGCGCTATCGCCAGCGGCCAGAACATCAACGACATCAAGGATATGGATGCGGTCAAGGCGAAGCTCACCTCGCTGATGCCGCAGATCAAGACCTTCTGGAGCTCGGAGAACGACTGGAACCAGATGGTCGCGTCCAACCAGATCGACATCGGCACCTACTGGAGCGGCTCGGCCGACCGCGCCAAGACGCATTTCAAGCTGCCGGTCTCGCTGGTCGTTCCGCAGGAAGGCGCCGTCGCCTGGCTCGACGCC
>NZ_JANINM010000278.1 GCF_024509055.1 Mesorhizobium sp.
ACGGATGAGGGGTGTTCCAGGGAACACCAGCGCCTCACTCCGCTGGAACACCCCTCATCCGGCCGCTCCGCGGCCACCTTCTCCCACAAGGGGAGAAGGGGGAGTTCGCTCCGCCTGCCTGGCCGCGACCCGGCGCATCGCATTCACCCGCCGCCTGAAAATCTCCGTGCGCATCGCCAACAGATGCAGCGTGAAGAACAGCACGGTGAAGCCGAGCGCCATCACGCCAAGCGGCCATAGCATCGAGGGGTCGATGGTCGGCCCGCCGAGCCGGAAGACGGAGGCTGGCTGGTGCAGCGTGTTCCACCAGTCGACCGAGAATTTGATGATCGGGATGTTGATGAAGCCGACCAGCGTGATGATGGCGGCGGCCCAGGCGGCGCGGCCGGCATCGTCAAGCGCGCGCGTCAGGGCGATGATGCCGAGATACATCAGGAAGAGCACGAAGACCGAGGTCAACCGCGCGTCCCACACCCACCAGGTGCCCCACATCGGCTTGCCCCAAATGGAGCCAGTGATCAGCGCCAGCGCGGTGAAGGTGGCGCCGATGGGCGCCGCGGATTTCAGGGCGACGTCTGCCAACGGGTGCCGCCAGACCAGCGTGCCTAGCGCCGAAAGCGCCATGATCGTGTAGCACATCATGGCGAGCCACGCGAAAGGCACGTGGATGTACATGATGCGCACCGTGATGCCCTGCTGGAAGTCTTCCGGCGCGGTGAAGCTCATATAGAGGCCTACCGCGAGCAGGATGGCGGCAACGGACGCCAGCCATGGGATGACCCTGTCGGCCAGTCCGACGAAGCGCGTCGGATTGGCAAGATCGGTCCAGCCGGCGAGACGTGAGGTGGTGTCGCTCATGCCGACCTAAATAGACCGGAGATGTGTTCGGGGCAATCGGAGGAGTGTCGCAGGCGGTGCCCATTGCCTTCTCCCCTTGTGGGAGAAGGTGGATCGGCGCATAGCGCCGAGACGGATGAGGGGTGTTCCAGCGGAGTGAGGCGTTGGCGTTCCCTGGAACACCCCTCATCCGTCGCCTTCGGCGACACCTTCTCCCACAAGGGGAGAAGGGAGAAACTGCCTTACGCGGCTTCGTTGACCGGGCGGCTGAGGCGGCGGACTTCCTCGTCGTTGAGCAGGCCACCGGCGCGCAGCAGCGAGGCGAAACGACCGTTGCGCAGCGACAGCTCGGTGAAGCCGCCGAACTCGACCACCTTGCCCTTGTCCATGAAGACGACCAGGTCGGCGTCGCGGACCGTGGTCAGACGGTGGGCGATGATGAAGGTGGTGCGGTTGCGGCGCAGCTCGTCGATGGCTTCCTTGACGCGATCCTCGGTCTCGACGTCGAGCGCGCTGGTCGCCTCGTCGAGCACCAGGATCGGAGCGTCCTTTAGCACGGCGCGGGCGATGGCGATGCGCTGGCGCTCGCCGCCCGAAAGCTGGCCACCGCGCTCGCCGACGACGGTGTCGTAGCCGCCGCTCTTGGCCAGGATGAAGTCCTGCGCGGCGGCGGCGTTGGCCGCGGCGTGGATCTCGTCATATGTGGCCTCGGCGCGGCCAACGCGGATGTTGTCCTCGATCGAGCGGTTGAGCAAGCCGGCGTCCTGGAAGACGGTGGCGATCGAGTGGCGCAGCGACTTGCGGGTCACCGTGCGGGTATCGATGCCGTCGATCAGGATACGGCCCTTAGACGGCGTGAAGACACGCTGCAGCAAGTTGATGAGCGTCGTCTTCCCGGCGCCGGTCGGGCCGACGATAGCGACGGTCTGGCCCGCCTGGACCTCGAAGGAGACGTCCTCGATGCCATGGCCGGAATTGGCGAACTCGAAGCTGACGTCCTCGAAGCGGACATGGCCGGTGACGTTGGTCAGCTCGCGCAGGCCGTCCGGCTCGGCGGCGTCGGCGGCGGAGTCTTCCAGACGATAGAAGTCCTCGAGCTTGGCGCGCGCCTCGGAGATCTGGGTGGAGAACGCCGACATCTGGTCGAGGCGGGCGATCAGCATCCCGGCGAAGCCGATGAAGGCGACGACATCGCCGACGCGGAGCTCACCACGGGTGACGAGATAGGCGCCGATCGACAGCACGATCATCATAGAGATGGTCGAGGACAGGCGGTTCAGCGCATTGGCGATTGCCCACCAGTCGAGCACGGGGTTCTGCGCGTCGAGCAGGTCCTTGACGTAACGCTTCAGCGTCGCGGTCTCGTGGCCGATGCGGTTATAGCTCTGCAGCACGGCGACATTGCTGACGCTGTCGGTCACAT
>NZ_JANINM010000279.1 GCF_024509055.1 Mesorhizobium sp.
AGACTTTCCCTCAGGCAACGAGGCGACGAAATCGCGGATCAAAGTGACGAGCGCATTTGGCTGCTCGACGCATGGGATGTGCCCTGCATCGTGGATCACCTCGAAGCGCGCGCCGGGGATCAAATCAGCCAGCGAGCGGACCAGATCGGGTGGCGTTGAGCCGTCCTGATCGCCGACGATGCAGAGCGTCGGCACGGCTATGTGCCGGGCGCTTTCGCTGAAATCCGCGTCGCGGACCGCCATGCAGGTGCCGATGTAACCAGACAGCGCCTGCCTGGTGAGCATGTTGCGGCAGCCGGCAAGCTCCGCCGCCCGCGTGGCATGGAACTCCGGTGTGAACCACACTTTCATGATGCCATCGGCGATCACCTCGATTCCGTCGTGCTCGACAGTCGCGATGCGCGTGTTCCAGCTTTCGGCGGTGCCGATCTTATGTGCAGTGTCGCTGAGGATCAGCGCCTCTACACATTTGGGGTGGCGAGTATAGAGCCGCTGGGCGATCATGCCGCCGACGGAGAGCCCGAAGAGCACGACCTTGTCGAAGCCGAAATGGTCGATGAGGGCGGCCAGATCATCGACATGGTCGTCGATTGAGCGCACGCCGCCGCCGATGTCGGAGAGCCCGTGGCCACGCTTGTCGTAGACCAGCATAGGCATTTCGCCGGTAAGCCGCGCGACTACTTCGTCCCAGATCCGGAAGTCGGTGCCGAGCGAATTGATGAAGATGATCGGGCGCGACGTGCCGGTCGCTTCGATATGGCGATGGTGCAGGGCGACGCCGCCTATGCTGACGAATGGCACGATTTCGATCCTCCAAAGCCACATTGCACGAGCGGTTTGGTTCGGTAAAATGATATTTTGCGGCGTTTCATTAACTTGGAGGTTATCGAACCATGGCGAAGAGCCGGATCCGCTTCCGCCACCTGCAGGCATTCCTGGAGGTGGCGAGACAGGGAAGCGTAGCGCGCGCGGCCGACTTCCTGCACGTCAGCGCGCCGGCCGTGACCAAGACATTGCGTGAATTGGAGGACGCGCTCGGCGTCGCCGTGGTCGAGCGCGACGGCCGCGGCATCCGCGTCACCAGGCTCGGCGAGATCTTCCTCGGCCATGCCGGTTCGGCGATCTCGGCGCTCAAGCGCGGCGTCGATTCAGTCCGCCAGGACGGCGCAATCAATCGCGATCCGATCCGCATCGGCGCCCTGCCCACGGTGTCGGCAAAGGTCATGCCGCAGGCCATGAGCCTGTTCCTCGAGGAGAACACGGGCGCCGCGCTCAAGATCGTCACCGGCGAGAACGCGGTGCTACTCGAACAACTGCGTGTCGGCGCGCTCGACCTCGTCGTCGGTCGCCTCGCCGCGCCGGAACACATGACCGGCTTCTTCTTCGAGCATCTTTATTCAGAGCAGGTGCTGTTCGTCGTGCGCGCCGGGCATCCGCTGTCGGAACCGGGCGCCGACATCTTCGCGCGCCTCGACGAATTCCCAGTCCTTATGCCGACCCGCGAATCCGTCATCCGCCCGTTCGTCGACCGCCTCTTCATCACCAATGGCATGACCGCGCCGGCCACCGAGATCGAGACGGTCTCGGACTCCTTCGGCCGCTCCTTCATGCGCCAGAGCAACGCGGTATGGATCATTTCGGCCGGCGTCGTCGCCAACGAGATCGCCAGCGGCGCTTTCATTGCCCTGCCCGTCGACACCGAGGAAACCAAGGGGCCTGTGGGCCTGACGATGCGCACCGACACCGCTCCCTCGCCTGCCTTCACCATCCTCCTGCAGACCATCCGCGAGGCGGCGCGGCATCACGCTTGACGATCAGGCAATCAGTTTCGAAATTCCACTAACCCAGGGGTTAATAAAACACCGTAAAATATCATTTTACCGAACCAAACCGCTAGTGCAATCTGGCTGCGGAGGATCGAAAGCCGTGCCGTCCGGCAGCAAACGGAAGACCTGTTTGTCGTCGTGTCGAATGGCCACAGAGGGAGGAGCAGATGTCTCGTAATATCGGCAGTAAACCCGGCATTTCGGGTATTTCACGGCGCCAGTTCATTGCCACATCGGTGGCCGGCGGCGCAGCTCTTGCATTCAGCCGCCGCAAGGCCTTTGCACAAGCCGCCGACACGCTCAAGGTCGGCTTCGTCAGCCCGCGCACCGGCCCGCTCGCCGGCTTCGGCGAGACTGACGGCTATGTCCTCGATCTTGCCCGCAAGGCCCTGGCCAACGGCATCGAGCTCGGCGGCAAGAAATACAGCGTCGA
>NZ_JANINM010000280.1 GCF_024509055.1 Mesorhizobium sp.
ATCTAAAATTGTATAGATTCGTGGTTAATCGGTACGGTTAAACGGCTTTTAACCTTTGCAATTCATTATCCACGCCGAGGTAATCAACTTCGGGCGGGATGTCGTCCCGAGGCTTCTAGGGGTGACAGCATGTTCAACACAGCAAGAATGGCATTCTTTGCCGCGCTGTTTGCGGGAGTGGCCGGCCAGGCCCTTGCCGCCGACCTCGCGGAACCACCGCCTGCCGAGCCGGCCCCGCCGCCGATTGTCGAAGCCCAGCCCGTCGATGTCGGTGGCTGGTACATCCGCGGCGACATCGACTATCACTGGTCGCAGTTCAGCGGCGCTGATTACATCACTTACGGTCCGCCGCCCGGATCGAACAGCTTCGACGGTGGCAGCCTGAAGGGCGCCTTCTCGGCCGGCGCCGGCGTCGGCTATCAGGTCAACCAATATTTCCGCACCGATCTCACCGCGGACTGGCTGGGCAAATCCAATTTTAGCGGCTCGACGAGCGGCACCTGCGGCACGCCTGCGCCCGGCACGCCTTGCGTATCGGTCGACAGCTCATCCTATTCGGCGCTGCTGCTCCTGGCTAACGCCTATGTCGATATCGGCACATGGCACGGGGTGACGCCTTATGTCGGCGCCGGTATCGGTGGCGCGTGGATGAAGTGGGACACCCTGAACAACACCGACAATGATGGTTCATTCGATCATGCTGGCGGCCAGGGCTGGCGCTTCGCCTACGCCCTCATGGCTGGCGCGTCCTACTGCCTGACCGATCGCGTCAAGCTCGATGTCGGCTATCGTTACAGCCATATCAATGGCGGCCGGATGTTCGAATACGCCTCGGGGGCAGGCGGCTCGACAGGTGCCGGACCGGGCTTCGACCATGGCGTCAACGTGCACGAAGTGCGCGGTGGCCTGCGCTACCAGTTCGGCCGCTCGGATTGCGCGCCGCCGCCGGAGCCTTACGTACCAGAGCCGGAGCCGATCTACACGAAGTAGTCGCCTCGAGTATTCCGGAATACCTCAACCGCCCGGCTTGCCGGGCGGTTTTCGTTTTTGACTTGCCAGGGCAAAAAGCCGGTCGAAATCAATTCGGTAACGGACCGTTATCCTTAACCGGCACTTAACCACTATGGTTAACAATGATCCTGAAACGGCAGCTGTGCTCGCGTTCGCGAACTGGCGCCAACCCTCAGGAGCCGGGGACCATGACATTCATATCGCGTATCGCGTCCGCGCTTGCCGCAATCGTCCTTTTGCCACTGCAGCCGGCGCTTGCGGCCGACTATGACCCGCCGATCTATGTCGACCAGGCGCCGGACTACAAGCCGGTCGAGGTGGGGTCGGGATGGTACCTGCGCGGCGATGTCGGCTATGCGTTCAGCCATCCGTTCGAAAACCAGATCGCAAATAGTGGCGCTACAACTTTCAGTTCGGACAGTAGCCTGTTCACTGGAAGCGTCGGTGTGGGTTACCACGTCAACGACTTCCTCCGGGTCGAGCTAAATGGCGGGATTCTCCCAACCAACAAATTCGACGACTATGCGGTGGTGCCAAACGGGTGCGCTGGACACACCAATACGCTGACAATCGGGCCCGGCGGCACGATAATTATCGGGACTGCAGCGGCGACCGAGGACTGCCAGGCCTCGAACAGCGCCAAGAACATAGGCTACAGCATCATGGCCAACGGTTATGTCGACCTTGGTACCTATGTCGGCTTTACGCCTTACATCGGTGGTGGCCTCGGCCTTGCCTACAACAAGTATTACAAGACGCAGGGCGAGCGGAAATGCGTGGCGGTGTCTCCGGATTCGAGTGGTGCCGGCGGCTTCACCTGCGATGATCCCGCAGGGTACGGCGGGTTGGAAGATTCCGAGGCGAAGTTCAACCTGGCTTATTCAATCGGCGGCGGCCTGTCCTACCAGGTTAGCAAGAATGTCTCGCTCGATGTTGGTTATGAGTTCTTCTCCGTGCCCAGCGCCAAATATGTGGCCTATGACGCTGGTGCATTCAACATCCACAAAGGCATCAACTATCAAACGGTCAAGCTTGGATTCCGCTACGACCTCTGGTGAACAACACCCGATGGATGCAAAATGGCGGAGCCCGTCGGTCCGCCATTTGCGTTTTCAAGCGTGCTTCGAATATCGGCTAGTGTCCCTCCAGCGACAAAAACTTTCCTCTTGACGCCGCAAGCCTGAAAGCCTATCGCCGTCCGTGGGCCACCCCTCCCCAACGAGGGGCCACTATCTGGAAGGATA
>NZ_JANINM010000281.1 GCF_024509055.1 Mesorhizobium sp.
TCATCGCCCAGTCCTTCGAGCGCATCCACCGCTCGAACCTGGTCGGCATGGGCGTGATCCCCTTCGTCTTCGAGGACGGCACCTCATGGGCCTCGCTCAACCTGAAGGGCGACGAGCTGGTCGAGATCGACGGGCTGGACCAGATCAAGCCGCGCCAGAAGATGGTCGCCAAGGTCACCTATGGCGACGGCACGGTGAAGAACGTGCCGATCATCTGCCGCATCGATACGTTGGATGAGCTCGACTACTTCAAGAACGGCGGCATCCTGCAATACGTGCTGCGCGATCTGGCTGCGTAGTCGACGAATAAAGGAGTAGGGCAGTAGGGGAATAGGGAAAGACTCTCCTTACTGCCTTACTGCCTTACTGCCTTACTGCCTTGCCCTTCGGCGCTCCGAACCGCGCCGTCGCCGCCAGCAGCACTGCCAGCATCAGCCCGTTGAAGATGTGCCAGAGGAAATGCGTGCCGAGCGGGAAGCTGGCGCAGACGATCGGATCGATCATGCGGCAGATCACCGAGACGACGAAGATCGCCGATCCCGCCAGATTGTACCAGCCGGCCTGATTGCCTCTTACCGCCGCCCAGACGCCGAAGAAGGCGAGGGCCAGGAACGGCGGCAGGTATCCGGTCGTGCCGTTGGAGGCCTGGCGCAGCCAGTCCGGCACGGCGAAGGTGATGGCGCCCGCGACCGCGTAGAAGACGATGAAAACGGCAATTGCCTTGCCCCATTCCATGCCGAGGAAACGTCGCAGGTTGAATAGGGTATAGGCCAAAGTGAAGCCTGCGATCGGCAGGACATCGGCCCAGATCGTCAATCTTGTCGCGAAAGTGTGGAACAGCGTCGAGCCGATGCCGATCGCTACCACCCACCAGGCCAGAACCTCGGCGAAGGTTCCGGCCTGGTGCCGCCGCACTTCCCAGATACCCCACAGCCCGGCCGCAATGAACGCGAGGTTGGTCAAAGCATTAGCCGGCTCGGCCCAAAGTCCAGGCCCGGTCCGTTCGCAATAGAGATCGACAGGCGTCAGGAGAGTTTGCCACATGGTGATGAGCCGCCTTCGGAATCGAACCGCGTGATGAAATGGAATGACTTCTCCTATTGCGCCCTTACCTGTGGTTGCAATGACAAAATTTCACCGCAACGTGACTTCCCGTTGACAGGCGCTTCTGCCACATATTTTAGCAATCAGAACAAGGCCGGCATCACCGGCGTGAATTGGAAAAGTCATGGCATTTCGAGGACCATTGCGGCTTGCGGCACTTGCGCTGGTCCTGTCGGCATTCGCCGGTGCCGCGACGGCCGAGACCGAACCCCAGACTGGCAAAGCCGACAAGCCTTTGGGCGTGGTGGAGCTCTTCACCAGCCAGGGCTGCAGCTCCTGCCCGCCGGCCGACGAATTCTTCGCCGAGCTGGCCGGCAAGGAGGACATCGTCGCGCTCGCCTATCATGTCAATTACTGGGATTATCTCGGTTGGCAGGATACGCTGAGCACCAAGGAGAACACCGAGCGGCAGTATGACTATATGCGCGCCTTCGGCAGCCGCTCGGTCTACACGCCGCAGGCCGTCATCAACGGTCGCAGCCATGTCAACGGCGCCAGCCGCAAGGAAGTCGATGGGGCGCTGGCCCGGCTCGACCGGACCGGCGAGGGCATGCGTGTCGGCATCAAGGTCAGCCGCACCAGCGACCGCGTCATGATCGATGCCGGGGACGCGGGCGGCGGGCCGAGCGACGCCCATGTCGTGATCGTCTATTTCGACCCGCCGCAGATGGTTAAGATCGGCCAGGGCGAAAACAGCGGCCGCAGCCTGACCTATTGGAACGCCGTGTCCGACATCCAGATTGCCGGCATGTGGCACGGCAAGGCGCAGCGCTACGAAGTTCCGATGACCGAGATTTCCAAGAAGGGCGGCTGCGCGGTGCTCCTGCAATCGGTCGGCAAGGACGGCATGCCGGGACCAATCCTCGGCGCTGCCTTCATCCACAAGCCTTGAGCGTCTCTTAGAGGGCATCTCCTTCTCCCCTTGCGGGAGAAGGTGGATCGGCGTGCAGCGCCGAGACGGATAAGGGTATTCCAGCGGAGTGAGACGCTGGTGGCATCTGGAGCACCCCTCATCCGTCGCCTTCGGCGACACCTTCTCCCACAATGGGAGAAGGGAAAATCACTTCACGCGCATTAAAAAACCGGCGTCAGCTTGCTTCTGACGCCGGTCATTCAGGTTTTGGGATCGT
>NZ_JANINM010000282.1 GCF_024509055.1 Mesorhizobium sp.
TGGCCATCGTCTCGTCGTCGACCTCGAAATTGGCGTAGACGCTCTGCACGTCGTCATCGTCCTCGAGAGTCGCGACCAGCTTCATAAGCGACTGCGCCCGCTCTTCGTCGACTGGGACGTTGTTTTGCGGCTGCCAGATCGGCTTCACCGATTCCGCCTCGCCGAGCGCGGCTTCGAGCGACTTCGACACTTCGCCGAGATTTTCGAAGCTGCAATAGATGGTATGGCCTTCCTCGTCCGACTCGACATCGTCGGCGCCGGCTTCGATCGCGGCCTCCATGACCTTGTCGGCGCTGCCGGCCGAAGCCGGGTAGTAGATTTCGCCGACGCGATTCCACATGAACGACACCGAGCCGGTTTCGCCGAGAGCACCACCCGCCTTGGTGAAGGCGGCACGCACATTGGAGGCCGAGCGGTTGCGGTTGTCGGTCAACGCCTCGACGATCAGCGCCACGCCGCCCGGACCGTAGCCCTCGTAGCGCACCGCCTCGTAGTTCTCGCCATCGCCCGCGGACGCCTTGTTGATGGCGCGCTGGATATTATCTTTCGGCATCGACACGGCCTTGGCGTTCTGCACCGCAAGGCGCAGCCGCGGGTTCATCGCCGGGTCCGGCGTGCCGGTCTTGGCGGCGACGGTGATTTCGCGTGCCAGCTTGGAAAACATTTTCGACCGCACCGCGTCCTGGCGGCCCTTGCGGTGCATGATGTTCTTGAACTGTGAATGGCCAGCCATGGCGCCCCTGTCGTGTTCGGCTAGAGCATTCCAAAGCAAGGCGGCATCACCTCACTTCGTGCAAAATGCTCGAATTCAAATTTTCAGAACGCCTCAAGCGTGCCTGCGAAGGCATGCGGCGCTCTCTGTTGGAATGGCCGGCTTATAGATAAATCGGCTCAATTCGTCCAGCCGCGCCGTTTCGGTGGCACGCAAAGATACCGCCCGGCGAGCCGCGAGAGCCTTTATCCCTCCAGATCAGACTTCAGCCGGTCGAGGATGCTGATCGCATGCCCGGCATATTGGCTGATCCAGCGGTCGTGGATCTGCCTGATCGGCAGCGCGTTGAGATGGTTCCAGCGCTCGCGCCCCTCGCGCTTCGCCACCACCAGGTCGGCCTCCTCCAGCACCTTCAGATGCATCATCACCGTGCAGCGGTCCATGTCCGGGAAAGCTTCGCAAAGCGCACCGGTGGTCTGCGGCAGATCCTTCAGGCAATCCAGCAACTCGCGCCGGCGCGGATGCGCCAAGGCCTTGAAAACATGATCGTCCGCAGCTTGAGTTGACATGTTATATTTATATAACATATTGTTTGGACGATCAAGGAAGGAGCTGTGGATATGTCCCTTGGATTCAGGATTTCCGGACGCATCGGCAAACCGGTCGCCGAGGTCTTCGACGCCGTCGTCAATCCGACGAAACTCAGCGGCTATTTCACCACCATAGGCGGCGCCTCGGCCCCGCTTGTCGCCGGCACCACAGTCACCTGGTGGGAGACGGTGCCGGTCGAGGTCGACCAGGTGACGAAGGACGAGCGCATCGTGCTGCGCTGGGACGCGACCGATGCCGAGGGCAAGCCGGCCTACAAGACCCGCATCGAGATGAACTTCGAGCAATTGGACGACGGCGGCACCTTCGTCACCATTGCCGAGGCCGGCTGGCAAGAAGGCGAAGTCGGCCTGAAGAAGTCCTTCCTGAATTGCGAAGGCTGGTCGCAGATGCTCGCCTGCATGAAGGCCTACCTCGAATACGGCATCAACCTGCGTGACGGCTATTACCGCAGCGAGCTGCGGGGCGAGCCCGCCAACGAGACCAACGTCTGAAAACCGGAGGCCGCCAGATGAAGAAGGTAACGCCCTTCATTATGTTCGAGGGCAGCGCCGAGGAGGCCATGACCCTTTACTGTGAAGCCGTCCCGGATAGCGCCGTCCTCGACGTAACACGCTACGGCTCCGGCGAGGAAGGCCCGGAAGGGACCGTCAAGCTGGCACTCGCCTCCATCGGTGGCTTGGAAGTGAGGCTATACAACAGCCCGGTGCATCACGCCTTCACTTTCACGCCGTCCTTTTCGTTCTTTGTCGACTGCTCAACCGAAGCGGAACTGGCGCGCATTGTAGACGTCCTTTCCAAGGACGGATCGTTTCTGATGCCCACTGGAGATTACGGCTTCAGCCAGCGCTTCGCCTGGTTCAACGATCGCTTCGGCGTCTCCTGGCAGATCAATCTGCCGTAGC
>NZ_JANINM010000283.1 GCF_024509055.1 Mesorhizobium sp.
GCCCTGGCGAAGCCGAACTCGCCCGCCTTGCGTCTGGCCAGTTCGTCATTGACCTCGCCCAGATGCACCAGCCTCGGCTTGCCCACATCGGGAAAGACCGTGCCGACCGCGTTCCAGGCGATGGCATGGCACTTGCCCATGAAGCCCGTGCCGATGAGGCCCACTCCGACCATGTCGATTTGTCTCCGCGCTGGAGCAATTCCAGGAAAGGCGTGAAGCGGCTTCTGTCCTGAATTGCGTCTAAGGAAATCTCTGTGGATGAGTTAATCCATTTTAGCTGAGAATGGAACGTCCAAATCATTTTTAATAGTGTTCTTGCGCGAAACCGCTATGATGGGGCAGGAGGGGGGCTAATCAATATGGCCGTAGGCGGAGCGACGATGGACGAACGGGTGCCTCGCGATTTCGAGACGCTGCGCGCAACGATCCTGGACCGGCGCGCGAGCCTGCCCAAGCGCATCGCGCAGATCGCCGCCTATGCGCTCGACAATCCTGACGATATCGCTTTCGGCACGGCTGCGAGCATCGCCGCCTCGGCGGGCGTCCAGCCCTCGACCTTGATCCGCTTTGCCCAGCAGCTCGGCTTCGACGGGTTCACCAGCCTGCAGCAGGTGTTTCGCGAGCGGCTGCGCGAACGCAATTCCTCCTATGACGAGCGGCTGGCGGCGTTGCGCGCCAAGGCCGAGGACGGCGGCGGGCACAGGGCGATCTTCGACGGCTTCGTCGCCGCCGCCAGCACCTCGCTAGGCGACATTTCCCGCGCGCTGAACGATGCGCATTTCGAGGAGGCGGTCGCCCTGCTGGCAAAAGCCGAGACCATCTATGTGCTGGCCAAGCGCCGCTCCTATCCGGTGGCGTCCTACATAGCCTATGCGCTTGGCAAGTTGAAGATCCGCAACCAGCTGGTGGAATCCGCCGCCGGCTTGAATGCCGAGATGATCGGCTTCGCCACGCCACGCGACGCCGTCATCGCCATCAGCTTCTCGCCTTACGCGCCCGCGACGATCGAGGAGACGCGCTCGATCGCCGAGCAGGGCGTGCCGATCGTGGCGATCACCGACTCGTCGTTTTCGCCGCTCGCCCAGTTCGCAAAGGTCTGGTTCGAGGTGGCGGAAGCCGATTTCGGCGGCTTCCGCTCGATCTCGGCGACGATGGCGCTTGCCATGGCTCTGACTGTAGCCGTCGGCGAGAAGCGGCGCGACGCCGGCCGCAAGCGGAAGGCCTGAACAACCACGGCATTGATGTTTTTCAATCCGGGAACGCTCATTCCATATTGACTGCAGATTGGAATTATTATTTCATATTGACGGCATCGCGCTACCGCTCGCGCATGCTGCTCGGAACGATGCTGCTCAGCACAACAAGGCCGATGGGAGGTTCGAATGGGCGAAGCCGTGGAAACGAAACATCCGCCGCTCGACGTCATCACGATCGGCCGCGCTTCGGTCGACCTCTATGGCCAGCAGATCGGCTCGCGGCTGGAGGACATCACCTCCTTCGCCAAGTCCGTCGGCGGCTGTCCGGCCAATATTTCGGTCGGCACGGCGAGGCTCGGGCTGCGCTCGGCATTGCTTACGCGTGTCGGCGACGAGCAGATGGGACGCTTCGTCCGCGAGCAGCTGAAGCGTGAAGGCGTCTCCGTCGACGGCTTGAAGACCGACAAGGAGCGGCTGACCGCCCTTGTGCTGCTATCGGTCGAGAGCGAGGGCGTCTCGCCGATGATCTTCTACCGCACCGACTGCGCCGACATGGCGCTGGCGGAAGAGGATATCGATGAGGCCTTCATCGCTTCGGCGCGTTCCGTCGTCGTCACCGGCACGCATTTCTCGCGTCCCAACACGGATGCCGCGCAGCGCAAGGCCATCCGCCTGATGAAGGCCAAGGGCGGCAAGGTCGTGTTTGACATCGACTACCGCCCGAACCTGTGGGGCCTGGCCGGCCATGCCGAGGGTTTTGAGCGCTACGTCAAATCGGACCGCGTCTCGGCGCAGCTGAAGACGGTGCTTCCCGATTGCGACCTCATCGTGGGCACCGAGGAGGAGATCATGATCGCCTCCGGCGCCGACGATTGCCTGAGCGCGCTGAAGACGATCCGCGCGCTTTCCTCGGCAACGATCGTGCTCAAGCGCGGCGCCAAGGGCTGCATCGTCTATGACGGCCCGATCAGCGA
>NZ_JANINM010000284.1 GCF_024509055.1 Mesorhizobium sp.
CGGGTGGACCCACTCTTCGTCATACCGACCAAGAATTTGAGGCTGATATAGACGAAACCGGCCGGCGTTTCAAGGAGGCTATTTTCTCAAAACGCCGGGCTTATGTCCGAAGGAAGGTCAGATAAGCGGGGCGCCGGCCCTCGCGAATGGCCTTTGCCTCGTAGCGCGTGCCGGGCCAGCCCTCATAGGGTCGGTGCCAGTCGGCAGCTTCATTCGCCTGCCAGGCGAAGGCGCCGTTGGCGCGGCAGGCAAGCAGAGTCCAGTTCACATAGCTGTCGATATCGGAAGCGAAACGGAACCTGCCGCCCGGCTTGAGCACCCGGGCGAACCGGTCGAGGTTGGCGGGGCCGACGAAGCGCCGCTTCCAGTGCTTCTTTTTCGGCCAGGGATCAGGATAGAGCAGGTCGATGCCGTCGAGCGAGGCCGGCGGCAGCCAGTCGAGCAGGCGCGTGGCGTCGTCGTCGTAAACCCGGAGATTCGCGAGCGGCCGTTCGTCAAGCCTGGTCATCATCTTGGCCATGCCGTTGACGAAGGGCTCGACACCGATGAAGCCGGTCGCCGGCGCCTCGCCGGCGCGATGCAGGAGATGCTCGCCACCGCCGAAGCCGATCTCGAGCTGGAGCACCGAGACCCCGGCCGTGAACAGCGCCCTGAGATCCGTCGGCGCTTCCGACGCCAGGTCGAGCCGCAAGGCGCGCAGGCCGCTTTCAAGGGCGGCCACCTGGTGCGGGCGAATGGGCTTTCCGCGCCGGCGGCCGAAAAACGCTTCGGTCGCGCGGCTTGGCCGGTCCTTCGGATCCATGGCCGTCAGGCGGCGACGGCGTCCTTGAGCGCCTTGGCGAGATCGGTCTTCTCCCACGAGAAGGAACCATCGCGGCCGGCCTTGCGGCCAAAATGGCCGTAGGACGAAGTCTTGGCGTAGATCGGCTTGTTGAGGTCGAGATGGCGACGGATGCCGGACGGCGACAGGTCCATCACCTTGCGCAGCGCCCCTTCGAGCGCAGCCTCGTCGACCTTGCCGGTGCCGTGCAGGTCGACATAGACCGACAGCGGCTGGGCGACGCCGATGGCGTAGGACAGCTGGATGGTGCAGCGGTCGGCGAGCTTGGCCGCCACCACGTTCTTGGCGAGGTAGCGCGCCGCATAGGCTGCCGAACGGTCGACCTTGGTGGTGTCCTTGCCGGAGAAGGCGCCGCCGCCGTGGGGAGCGGCACCGCCATAGGTGTCGACGATGATCTTGCGACCGGTCAGGCCGGCGTCGCCGTCGGGTCCGCCGATGACGAACTTGCCGGTCGGGTTGATGTACCAGTTGCAGTCGTCGGCGATCGCGAGATCGCCGAGCGCCTCACGGATGTAAGGTTCGACGACCTTGCGGACCTTCTTGGAGTCCCAGCTCGAGTCAAGATGCTGGGTGGACAGCACGATCTGCGTCACTTCCGCCGCCTTGCCATCGACATAGCGCACGGTGACCTGGCTCTTGGCGTCCGGGCCGAGCTTGCCGGCCTCGCCGTCACCTTCATGGCGCGCACTCGCCAGCAATTCGAGGATCTTGTGGCTGTAGTAGATCGGCGCCGGCATGAGGTCGGGCGTTTCGCGGCAGGCATAGCCGAACATGATGCCCTGGTCGCCGGCTCCTTCCTCGCCCTGGCGGTCGGCGGCGTTGTCGACGCCCTGACCGATATCAGGCGACTGGCCGTGCAGCAGGACCTCGATCTTGGCGGTCTTCCAGTGGAAGCCAGACTGCTCGTAGCCGATCTCGCGGATCGCCTTGCGGGCGACCGACTTGAACTTGGCCGGGTTGACGACCGGGTGGCCGGAGGCGTCCATCAGGACGTTGCCCGCCTTGTCCTTCTTCAGCAGCGTTTCGGGCACCCGGACCTCGCCGGCGATGACGACGCGGTTGGTGGTGGCCAGGGTCTCGCAGGCGACGCGAACCTTCCACGGGTCCATGCCCGTCTTCTTGGCCTCGCGGTAGACGAGATCAACGATCTCGTCGGAGATGCGGTCACAGACTTTGTCGGGATGGCCCTCGGAGACGGATTCCGAGGTGAAGAGATAATTCTGCCGCGTCACGGGTGTCCCCTCTTGAAAAGATCGGCATGCTGCCGATTTTGGCGCGCCACGTGTTAGCGGTGCCGGGCGCCGCTCGTCAAGCGGCGCG
>NZ_JANINM010000285.1 GCF_024509055.1 Mesorhizobium sp.
CCGGAAATATTGTCATGATATTATTTTCCCAATTGACATGATTTAGCGCGTTTCGCATCGTTAAGGGCATAGGCTTCTCCAGAACGGGGAAATGAATTGCCCGCGCCCATCATCAAGGTCGATGCCATTTCGAAGAGCTTCGGCGCCTTCAAGGTGCTGGACGGCCTGTCGATGCAGGTCATGCCGGGGGAGAAGCTGGCCTTGATCGGCCCATCCGGCTCCGGCAAGACGACGATCCTGCGCATCCTTATGACCTTGGAGAGGATCGACGGCGGTCACATCCAGGTCGATGGCGACCAGCTCTACCACATGGAGCGCAACGGCCAGCTGCTGCCGGCCGACGAGCGGCATCTGGCCAGGATGCGCCAGAAGATCGGCATGGTCTTCCAGCTCTTCAATCTGTTCCCGCACAAATGCGTCATGGACAATGTCACCCTGGCGCCGATGCTGACCAAGGGCGTCGCTCGTGTCGCCGCCGAGAAGCGGGCGATGGAACTGCTCGACATGGTCGGGCTGGCCGACAAGGCGAAGGCGATGCCGGCGCAGCTTTCAGGCGGCCAGAAGCAGCGCGTGGCGATCGCCCGGGCGTTGGCGCTGTCGCCCAAGATCATGCTCTTCGACGAGGTCACCTCGGCGCTCGATCCGGAACTGGTCGAGGAGGTGCTCAACGTCATGCGCAAGCTCGCCGCCGAGACCGACATGACGATGCTGCTCGTGACCCACGAGATGGGCTTCGCGCACGACTTCGCCGACCGCGTGCTGTTCTTCGACCGCGGCAGGATCGTCGAGGAAGGCAAGCCCGATGAGATTTTCCGACACCCCAAGCAGGAGCGTACGCAGAGCTTCCTGAAGAAGATCATCGCGGCCGGACATCGTGTCTGACCGCCATGCAAACGGACGACGAAGTCGTCCCAGGGCGACGTAGTCGTCCCGAAGCGGTGACGTCGCCGCCAATTGAGCAAACCAAGAAGAGAACAAGGAGTTGGGAACGATGAAGAAACTTGCCATCCTGGCTGGCGTCGCCGGCCTCGCGGTGACCACGATGCTGCTCGCCTCCGGCGCGCGTTCGGCAGATGACGCCAAGCTCGAGCAACTCAAGGCGCAGGGCTTTGCCCGCGTCGCCATCGCCAATGAGCCGCCTTATACCGCGGTGGCGGCGGACGGCAAGGTTTCGGGCGCCGCGCCGGACGTGGCGCGCGAGATATTCAAGCGGCTCGGCGTCAAGGACATCGTCGCTTCGATCTCGGAATATGGCGCCATGATTCCCGGCCTGCAGGCAGGTCGCTTCGACGTCGTCACCGCTGGCTTGTTCATGAAGCCGGAGCGTTGCGCGGCGGTCGCCTATTCCGAGCCGGTGCTCTGCGACGCCGAGGCCATGCTGGTGAAGAAGGGAAATCCGAAGCACTTCAAGAGCTATGAGGACATCGCCAAGGACACCTCCGCCACCGTCGGCGCGCCGGGCGGCGGCACCGAGGAGAAGCTGGCGCTCAATGCAGGCGTGCCGCGCGATCGCGTCATCGTCGTGCCGGACGGCCAGAGCGGGCTGAAGATGGTGCAGGACGGCCGTATCGACGCCTATTCGCTGCCGGTGCTTTCGATCAACGACCTGGTCAAGAAGGCCAATGATCCGAACCTGGAAGTGATCGCGCCGGTGCAGGGCGCGCCGGTCTATTGCGACGGCGCGGCCTTCAAGAAGGGCGACGAGGCACTGCGTGACGCCTATGACGTCGAGCTCGCCAAGATGAAGAAGTCGGGCGAATTCGCCAAGATCATCGAGCCCTATGGCTTCTCCGCCGCCGCCGCGATGTCGACGACGCGCGAGAAGCTCTGCTCGAAGAAGTAAGGCGCGGCTTTCTTCCTTCTCCCGTTTACGGGGGAAGGTGGCTCGAGAGCCGGGTGAGGGGCGGCGCCAGATTCTGCAAGGCTGGCTCCGCCCCTCATCTGCCTGCTCGTCCTACGCTGCAGCCGAGCTGCAGCTGCGAAGGGTGAACAGGCATCTTCTCCCGCGAACGGTGAGAAGGGGTTTGTCGCAGCCGCCTCGTACCAACGCAAACGACAGGAAACTCTAAACGCAAATGACCCAATGGTCCGGCTATCTCGGCCTGATATTGCAGGGAGCGCTTGTCACCATCGAGCTGA
>NZ_JANINM010000286.1 GCF_024509055.1 Mesorhizobium sp.
GCCTATGAATCATGCATCAATCCAAATTTGAATCCTGAATGTCGATTGGTCCTAGTGCGGCTCCCGCCATCGTCAGAACCGACAGCTCGGAATTGACTGAGAAGGCATTTGCCGTGACGCCGGCGAGCCCCATGGCCGCGAGGCGGCGCTCATGCTTCTCGCGATAGCGCTCGGCAGCGGCGGCTTCCTCGAAGAGGTAAATCCCGCCAGCATGGCCGGCAGCACGGTCTTCCAGCCAGATCTTCCACGCGAGACCCGGCTCGGTGGCAATGTCATGCGCGAGGCCGCGAACGGCTTGCGCCAGTTCCTTTCCCCAGGGCCCGGGGAAAGGAAAGCGAAACAGGAGTGCGGTCAACATGTCGATGCACCTCAGGCTGTGAGCGGCGGCATGGCGCCTTTCGGAAAGGGCAGCTTCAATCGCGGAGACGGATGCCGGAGCCGCGCCGAGCCAGAGGAACGCGTTCGATTGGTTGAACGTCGCTGCTTACGGGATCAGTTCAAGGATCAAGTTGACCGGCGTCTGGGCGGCGCGCCGCAGACCGGAGAACCCGGCGTCGCGCGCCACCTTGCGCAGGCGCTCTTCGCCCGCCTGCGCGCCGAGGCCGAGCCCAACCTCCTGCGACAGGGAGTTCGGCGTGCAAGCCATGGCCGAGGCGGCGTAGTACATTCGGCCGATCGGGTTCAGGTTCTCCTCCAGCCGGTCGCCGGCATAAGGCTCCACCAGCAGCACCTTGCCGTCCGGCTTGAGCGCATCGCGACTGCGGGCGAGCGCGCCGACCGGATCGCCCAGGTCGTGCAGGCAGTCCATGAAGCAGATGAGGTCGAAGTCGCGATCGTCGAACTCCGTTGCGGACTTCACTTTGAACGCGGTGTTGCCGCTCACGCCCTGTTCGGCCGCGCGGGTGCGCGCGGTCGTGATCGATCCGTGGTGATAGTCGAGGCCTACGAAGCTCGACTTGGGAAATGCCTGCGCCATCAGGATGGTGGAGGCGCCGTGCCCGCAACCGATGTCGGCGACCCGGGCGCCGCGCTTCAGGCGCTCGACGACGCCGTCGAGCGCCGGGAGCCAATCGCCGACCAGATGCGTGCGATAGCCCGTGCGGAAGAAACTCTCGGTGCCGCAGAACAGGCGATGGTTGTGGGCATGCCATCCAAGGCCTTCGCCGGAACGGAAAGTCTCGACGATCCGGTCTTCGTCGAGCCAGAACGACGCCGCTACATCGAAGGCGGGCGCCATGAAAATCGGGCTCTGGTCGAGCGCCAGCACCATCGCCTGCGCCGGAGGCAAGGCGTAAGTCTGCTTGCTTGCGTCGTAGGCCACGTAACCGCCGGCCGCCTGGTTGGCGAGCCACTCGCGGACATAGCGCTCGCGAATGCCGGTCGCCTCGGCAAGCGCATTCGATGTGCAGGCGCCAAGGTCGACCATCGCCTGATACAGGCCAAGCTTGCGGCCCACATTGACCAGCACGCCGGAGAATGCGGCGCTGAGGTCGGTGACAACCTGGCCAATGAAGGCTTCGACTTCGCTTGGCGCCGGTGGTGGTGTAAATTTGGTCATGATGGATCCCTTTGTGTTCGGATGACGCGACCGCAAGCGGCCGTTTTTCAGTGCCGCCTGGGTATTCGTCAAAGAGGGGGGAACCGTCTTGATATACCCCGCCAAAGCCTTGCGAGGTCGCGCCAATGACGACGGAAAGACGCGCCGCGGCCAAGCTGGCCGCGCCAACGATCAATCTGGCGAGCATCGTCTACGGCCTCGACGCCTATATGAGCTCGCACGGCGCCGATGTGGGTGAAGCCTTGCGCCGTGCCGGGCTCGAGGCCGAGGACGTGACCGATCCGGATCGGCGTGTGCCGCTCATCCGCTATCTGGAACTGCTGGAGATTTGCGCCGACATTTTGCCTGACCGGCAGTTCGGCTTGAAGTTCGGCGCCCAGTACGAGCCGAGGCACGCTGGCGTCGTCGGCAATGTAGCGCTGGCCTCGCGCACGGTGGGAGAGGCCTTCGAAACGATCGGCCGTTATCTGCCGACCATGGTCGACGCGACTGTGCATGGCGTGGAGGTCAGCGACGGGGTCGCGTTCGTCTATTCCTACTATATCGACCCGCTGATGATGGCCTACCGGCAGAA
>NZ_JANINM010000287.1 GCF_024509055.1 Mesorhizobium sp.
AGGCCAGCGCGATGAAGCCGATGATGGTGGTGACGCCGGTCCAGTCGATATTGGCTTTCTTCAGATCGCTGATGAGCTTCAACAGCAGAAGCCAAGTCACGACGATGATCGGCAGGATGATGACGAATCTGATCATGCGACACCCTCCTTCGGGGCGATTGCAGCCGATGGAGATGTAGGAACGTACCTGGCGGTTTTCAGCATGCCGGCTCAGTTCAATGCCGCCGGTCCCATCGGCGGTCGAAAAACAGAGTTTTGTCTTTACTGGCGCACCAAATGTGCTACCGGAGCGCCATGCCCTTGTAGCTCAGCTGGTAGAGCAGCGGTTTTGTAAACCGAAGGTCGCGGGTTCGATCCCTGCCGGGGGCACCAGCAGTCAGAGCGGGATATCCATCCTCACCAAGACGCTGTCGTTGTCCGACATCACACCCCAATCGCCGCTATCAGTATCCTGTTCTGCCTTCGTAGCGCCGCGCGCAGTTCCGGGATCCTCGCCTCGTCGCGCTTCACGAACTCGATGAACATCATGTTCACGTTGTTGAAGATGAGCTCGCCCACCGCCGGCCCGTCTATGTCGGTGCGCACCAGGCCGATTTCCTGCAGGCGGGCTATCAGCGCGCTTATCTGTTCGGTCAGGTCGCGGTCGAGCCCGGTATAGGCCTGGCCGAACGGGCTGTCGGGCTGCTGCGTCGAGATCGCCATCGCCTGCCGCCACATCTCCTTGCTCAGATAGTGCAGCGAGTGCTCGATGTAGATGCCGATCAGCGTGTCCAGCGCATCGCCGACATTGGCCGGCGGATTGGCGACGACGCCGCGCCCGGCATTGAGCACCTCGTTGACTTCCAGCGAGACGATGGCGCCGAGGATGTCGCCCTTGTTCTGATAGTAATTGTAGATCGTGCCGATCGAGACCTCGGCCTGCGTGGCTATCGCCTCGATCTTGGCGCCCTCATAGCCGGCCTCGCGGAAAAGCGCCGCCGCCGCCTCGATGATGCGCCTGTGCCGATCCGCCTTTTGCCTTGCCCGCAATCCGCTCATTTCAGTCTCTTGCCACAAAAACAGAATTGACTCAATTTTAGAATTGGTTCAATTTTTTTGCAAGAAGCCACAAAGGCAAGGGAGAACACTCGATGTCGATCAACGCACGGAATCCGCTTTCCACCCTGAAGTCCCATCTCGCCGCCGCATGCGCGGCCACGGCGCTGCTCGTCGCGGCAGGCGCCGCGCAGGCCGCAGACCTCAACGCGCTGATCTGGTGCGACCACTCCGATCCGGCGCTGTTGCAGCCCTTCGAGCAGGCCAACAACATCAAGGTCAACGTCAAGGAGTTCGAGGGCACCGGCGCCGGCCTAGCGATCGTCGAGCAGTCGCAGCCCGGAGACTGGGACGTGATGGTGATCGACAGCATCGATGTGCCGCGCGGTGTCGAGAAAGGCCTTTTCGAGCCGCTGCCGGAGGACAAGCTGCCCTTCGCCGACCTGTTCCCGCAGGTGAAGATGGACAAGTCGACCATCGTCGACGGCAAGCGCTACGGCATCACCGAGAAATTCGGCTACAACACGATCGGCTTCAACAAGACCAAGGTCGACCCGGCCGACATGCAGTCGCTGGCTTCGCTCACCAGCGACAAATACAAGGGCAAGGTCGCGATCTACGATTATTACCTGCCGGTGATCGGCATGGCGGCGCTCGCCATCGGCAAGAAGACGGCCGACCTCACCGAGGCCGACCTGCCGGCGCTCAAGGCTGAACTGCTCAGGATGAAGGCCAACGCCAAGCTGGTCGGCGAAGTGACCGCCAGCCAGACCGCTTTGGCCACCGGAGAGGTCAACATCCTGGTCGGCGGCGGCGAGTGGGTGACGGCGGGCCTTGCCAAGGAAAACCCGGCGCTCGACTTCTCGATCCCGAAGGAAGGCGCGGTGCTTTGGTCGCAGTCGCTCGCCATGTTCAAGGATTCCAAGAACAAGGACATGGCGCTGAAATTCATCCAGTACATCCTGAGCCCTGAAGGCCAGGCGCGGCTCGCCACCTCCTCCTGCTATTGGGGCATGCCGTCCAACAGCAAGGCGGCGCTGACCGACGAGCAGAAGAAGATCCTGCGCTTCGACGAGCAGCCCGGCTTCCTCGCCCG
>NZ_JANINM010000288.1 GCF_024509055.1 Mesorhizobium sp.
GCTCCTCGATCGGCGTGGCGAAGATCGCCGCCACCTTCAGCTTCTTGTCCTTGGCCAAAGCGGCATTCGGCAGCACGGCCGCGGCCAGTCCCAACGCGCCGAGTTCCAGCACGTTGCGCCGCGACAAGCCGGCGCGTTGCGATTTACGCTGATCGTTTTCCATTGAAGTACCCCTCTGTGCGACAGCCGTGTCGAGCCGGCCGTTCCAATATGTCAGTCAGACGCCGCGACTATGGTACGGCATCCGACTTTTGTCCACATGGTCAAATTTAGCTTTTGCTTCTGGAAGGGACATTCCGGTCCCGCGCTTCGCTGACGAGGCGCGCGGAAAGCGCTTGGATATCCGTGAGCGCTGGAAGCCCGTGGGCCGGCTTCAGCCGAACATCACCGCAGGGCCTTCTCGCCACCCGCGGCAGTGATCACCCCCACGATGATCAGCCCGGTCAGCACCAGCCGCACACCGGCGCTGACGCCGAAGGTGTTGAGCATCGTGAGCAGCAGCACCAGGAGCAGGCCGGCGCCCCAGACGCCAGGCACATTGGCCTTGCCGCCGGCGACTGACGTGCCGCCGATGACCACAACCGCGATCGAGGCGAGCAGGTACTCGTTGCCGATATCGACATTGGCGCCGCGGAAATAGCCGGCAAGCAATGCGCCGTCGATGCCGCCGAGCGCGCCGCACAGCGTGTAGGTCAGGAAGCGGATGCGGCCTACATCGACGCCGGCGAGCCAGGCGGCGCGGATATTCTGGCCGATCGCCAGCACCGAACGGCCGTAGATCATGCGCTGCAAAGCAATGGCGGCACCGATGGTGAAGAGCACCGTCAGCATCGCCAGTACCGGAATGCCGGCGACCTGCCAGTTGGTGAAGTCGGCGAAGCCCGGCGGCGGCTTGATCTGCAGGCCGCGCCCGTAGCTGATGTCGACCGACTGGATGATGAAGCTTGCCGACAGCGTGGCGATGATCGGGGGAATGCGCAGCGCCCAGATCAGCAGGTAGTTGATCGCCCCGATCGCGGCGCCGCAGGCGAGCGCCGCGATAAGTCCGACGACGACCATCGAATCGCTGCCGCCCATCACCTTCATGGCAACGGCGCTGGCAAGCCCGATATTGGCCGGCAACGACAGGTCGACATTGCCGGGTCCGAGCGTGATGACGAACATCTGCCCGACGCCGACGATGACGGTAAAGACGGCGAGCGAAAGCGCCGCGGTTATCATGCCGCCGGCGCCGTAGCCGCCGGTGAAGGTCACCGTCGCCAGCCAAACGACAAACGCGCCCACGAAGGACCAGAGCCAGGGTTTTGCAAGCAGCGTTCGCGCGAAGGCCATCGCTCACCTCTCCCTGCGGCTGATCAGGACGCGGGCAGCCAGCACGATGATCAGGATCGCGCCGTTGGCGGCGACCTGCCAGTCGGGCGGGATATGCATGAAGGTGAGCAGCGGCGAGGCCGCGAGCGCAAGCGTCAGCGCGCCGATGACGGCGCCGACCGGCGACACCCGTCCGCCGACGAATTCGCCGCCGCCAAGGATGACGCCCGCGATCGAAAGCAACGTGTAGCCGTTGCCGATATTGGCGTCGGCGGAAGTGGTTATGCCGATCAGCGCCATGCCGGAAAGCACGCCGAACAGGCCGGTCAGCGCGAACAGAACGATCTTGGTCTTGAGCAGCGACCAGCCGGCGCGCCGGAGCGCCGCGGCATTGCCGCCTGAGCCGCGCAGGATGACGCCATAGGAAGTGCGCATCAGGGCGAAATGCACGACGACGGCGATGAGCAGCGCGGCGAGGATCGGGAACGGGATGTAAGGCGGCTTGAACGACATGATCGCCAGCAGCCAGTCCGGCGCCTTGCCGCCCGGCTTCGGCAGGATGAGGATGGCCAGCCCCGCCCAGACGAAACTCATGCCGAGCGTCACCACGATGGACGGCAGGTTGCGCAGATGGATCAGCGCGCCGAGCAGCGCATAGACGCCGATCGAGCCCAGGAGCACGACGATGCCGATGAGAGGCGCATCCCTGAGCCATGTCGCGGTGACACAGCCGACGAAGCCGACGAAAGTGCCGATCGACAGGTCGAGCTCGTTGCCGGCGATGACGAACATCTGCGCGATCGTCGCCAGCGCGATCG
>NZ_JANINM010000289.1 GCF_024509055.1 Mesorhizobium sp.
CCGCCGCAGGGTGGCCGCAAGCATCCGCAGCAGGAATTCCTGCAGGTCGACACCGCCAACATCCTGTTCATCTGCGGCGGTGCCTTCGCTGGCCTCGACAAGATCATCTCGGACCGTGGCCGCAAGACCTCGATCGGTTTCGGCGCGACCGTTGCTTCACCCGAGGATCGCCGCACCGGTGACCTGTTCCGCCAGGTTGAGCCGGAAGATCTCTTGAAATTCGGCCTGATCCCGGAATTCGTCGGCCGTCTGCCCGTGCTGGCCACCCTTGAGGACCTCGACGAACCGGCCCTGATCCAGATCCTGACCGAGCCGAAGAACGCGCTGGTCAAGCAGTATCAGCGCCTCTTCGAGATGGAGAATGTCGACCTGACCTTCCATGAGAATGCGCTGTCCGCCATCGCCAAGCGCGCCATCGAGCGCAAGACAGGCGCGCGCGGTCTGCGCTCCATCATGGAAGCCATCCTGCTCGACACCATGTTCGAACTTCCTGCGCTGGAAGGCGTGCGCGAGGTGGTGATCTCGGAAGAGGTGGTCTCCGGCAACGCCCGGCCGCTCTACATCTATTCCGAACAGAAGGAAAAGAAGGGCTCCGTCAGCGCCTGATAAAGGTCGTGGCCCATACTTTTTATGGAACGGCGCCCTTGTGGCGCCGTTTTGCTGTGCGGGGATGATGCACCTGGTGACGGAGTGGATGAACTGGCCGCGTTAACCCTTGATCTTTGGCTCGCTTGCATCCACCTAACAGCGGAAGGCCGAAGTGCTGAATTCTGTGCTGTAAAACTCCCGTCACAAACGGTGGTAGGCGGAACGACACTCGGTCGTTAATATGAGATTCGCGGTTGGCTCAATTAGCGGCCGCGACATGAAAGGTTGGACAATGGCCAGAACATCCAGGGCTCCCGGCGACGGCGTCTTCGCGGTCCTCCCACTGCGCGACATCGTCGTGTTTCCGCACATGATCGTTCCGCTCTTCGTCGGGCGCGAGAAGTCGATCAAGGCGCTGGAAGAAGTGATGGGTCAGGAAAAGCAGATCCTGCTTGCCACCCAGATGAACGCAGCCGACGACGATCCTGAACCCGATGCGATTTTCGACATCGGCACGCTCGCCAATGTGCTGCAGCTTTTGAAGCTACCCGACGGCACCGTTAAGGTGCTGGTCGAAGGCGCCTCGCGCGCCAAGATTGCTTCGTTCACCGACCGCGCCGATTTCCACGAGGCCCGCGCCACCGCGCTGGTCGAGCCGGAAGAGGAAGAGGTCGAGATCGAGGCGCTTGCCCGCTCGGTCGTCACCGACTTCGAGAACTACGTCAAGCTGAACAAGAAGATCTCGCCGGAAGTGGTTGGCGCCGCCAGCCAGATCGACGACTATTCGAAGCTCGCCGACACGGTTGCCTCGCATCTCGCGATCAAGATCCCCGAGAAGCAGGAAATGCTCGCCACGCTCTCCGTCAAGGAGCGGCTCGAAAAGGCGATGGGCTTCATGGAGGCCGAGATCTCGGTTCTTCAGGTGGAGAAGCGCATCCGCTCGCGCGTCAAGCGCCAGATGGAGAAGACCCAGCGCGAGTACTACCTCAACGAGCAGATGAAGGCGATCCAGAAGGAGCTCGGCGAGGGCGAGGACGGCCGCGACGAGGCCGCCGAGATCGAGGCGCGCATCAAGAAGACCAAGCTCTCCAAGGAGGCCCGCGAGAAGGCGGAAGCCGAGTTGAAGAAGCTGCGCTCGATGTCACCGATGTCGGCTGAATCGACAGTGGTGCGCAACTATCTCGATTGGCTGCTGTCGATCCCGTGGGGCAAGAACTCCAAGGTCAAGCAGGATCTTGCCTATGCGCAGGACGTGCTCGATGCCGATCATTTCGGCCTCGACAAGGTCAAGGAGCGCATCGTCGAGTATCTCGCGGTGCAGAGCCGCCAGAAGAAGCTGAAGGGCCCGATCCTGTGCCTCGTTGGCCCGCCCGGCGTCGGCAAGACCTCGCTCGGCAAGTCGATCGCCAAGGCGACCGGCCGTGAGTTCATCCGCATGGCGCTCGGCGGTGTGCGCGACGAGGCCGAGATCCGCGGTCACCGGCGCACCTATATCGGCTCGATGCCCGGCAAGGTCATCCAGTCGATGAAGAAGG
>NZ_JANINM010000290.1 GCF_024509055.1 Mesorhizobium sp.
GCAGGCCGGCTATGCCGGCACCGAGCTTGGCGGCAAGTTCCCGCGCGACAGCCGCCTGCTCCGACCCATCCTCGACCATTACGGGCTGGCCCTGGTGTCCGGCTGGTATGACGGCCGCATCTGCGAGCGGGATGCAGAGGAAGAGTTCGAGGCTATCCGGCCGCATCTGATGCTGTTGCGCGACCTCGGCGCCAGGCAGGTCGTCTATGCCGACACCTCGCGCGGCAGGCACGGCGCGATCCACGATCCGATCTCGCAACGGCCGAAGCTCGCGGCGGATGAGTGGAAGCCCTATGGGGAAAAGATCACACGGCTCGCCGAACGCTTCGCCGACTTCGGCGTCGGCATGGCTTTCCACCATCACATGGGCACCATCGTCGAGACCGATGCGGAGATCGACAGGCTGATGCAGACCACCGGCACGGCGGTCGGGCTGCTCTACGATACCGGCCATTGCGCCTTTTCCGGCGGCGATCCGGAGAGGCTGTTGCGCCGGCATGTCGGCCGCGTCGTGCATGTGCATTGCAAGGATGTGCGCCCGGCGATGCTGAAGAAGGCGCGCGACACCGACATGAGCTTCATGGGCGCGGTGATGGAAGGCATCTTCACCGTGCCGGGCGACGGCGCGATCGACTATGCGACGCTGCTCAATATCCTCGCCGACAAGGGCTATTCCGGCTGGCTGGTGGTCGAGGCCGAGCAGGACCCGGCCAAGGCGCATCCGCTGACCTATGCCACCATGGGCTACCGCAACCTGAAGAAGCTGGCGCAAGATGCCGGTTTCTACGTGCATGAGCGCGGGGCTTGAGTAAGGCAGGGGTGCTGGGGGAATGGGGTCGGTAGTCTTCAAGAGCGTGGTCAAGAATTTCGGCGCACTCAACGTGCTGCGATCGCTCGACCTCGCCGTGCCGGATCACAAGTTCCTCGCCCTTCTCGGTCCTTCGGGCTGCGGCAAGACGACGGCGCTGCGCCTCCTGGCCGGGCTGGACATGCCGACCGCCGGCAAGGTGTTCATCGGCGAGCGCGACGTCACCCGGCTGCAACCGCGCGACCGCGACATCGCAATGGTCTTCCAGAGCTACGCGCTCTATCCGCAGATGACGGTCGCCGACAACATCGGCTATCCGCTGTGGATACGCGGCACGCCCGAGGCCGAGCGCAAGGCCAAGATCGGCGAAGTCGCCGCCATCCTCGAAATCGGCCATCTGCTCGACCGCCGGCCACGCCAGCTTTCCGGTGGCCAGAGGCAGCGCGTGGCGCTGGCCCGCGCCATCGTGCGCGACCCGGCGGCCTTCCTGATGGACGAGCCGCTGTCCAATCTCGACGCACGGCTGCGGCTCACCATGCGCGGCGAGATCAAGCGGCTTTGCCAGCGCCTCAGCGCCACCACCATCTACGTCACCCACGACCAGGTCGAGGCGCTGACGATGGCCGACCTCGTCGCCGTCATGCATGGCGGCGAGCTGCAGCAGATGGCCCCGCCGATCGAGATCTACGACCGTCCGGCAAACCGCTTCGTCGCCACCTTCGTCGGCAACCCGCCGATGAACATCCTGCCGGCCGGGCTTGCCGAGCAAGGCGTGGTCGCCGGCGGCAGGACCGTACCGCTTGACCCGGCACGGCTCGAGGCATGCCGCCGCGCCGGGATCGTCGAGATCGGGCTGCGCCCGGAAGACTGCCTCGTCGCCCAACCGGACGCGATGAATGCCCTGCCCGGCGAGATCTATGTCGTCGAGCCCATGGGCAACGAGACGCTGGTCAACGTCCGCCTCGAAGGCGGCAACGTCTCGGTGCGGGCCGGCCGCGATTTCCGCGGCGCGGTCGGCGAAAATATCGGCGTCGCCTTCGACCCCGCGAACGCTTGTTTCTTCAACGCGGCCGGCCTGACCGCCGTCCATCGGGTCAACAGCAATGGGAGAGAGAAATGACGCATTCCAGCAGACTTACTCGACGCTCCATCATCAAGGGCGGGCTTGGCCTTGCGCTCGCCAGCACGGCGCTGACGACCCTCGGCTTGCCCATGCCGGCCAAGGCTGCCGGCAAGAAGGTGATCATCGGGGCCTTCGCCGATGGCGGGCTGACGCCGTTCAAGGAAAAGATCATCCCGCTGGCGAAGGA
>NZ_JANINM010000291.1 GCF_024509055.1 Mesorhizobium sp.
CCCAGTTCTTGATGCCCTCCACATAGTGCCACATGCGGTCGCGGTTGATGATCCTGCCCCCGGTCGCTTCGGTGATAGCCAGCATGCGGCCGTCGACATGGTCCGGCACGCCGGTGATCATCCGCTCGGGCGGCTTGCCCAGGCGCTCAGGCCAGTTCCTGCGCACCAGCTCGTGATTGCCGCCGATGCCGCCGGAGGCGACGATCACCGCTTGCGCATGGAGCTCGAAGTCTCCGGCGACGTCGCGCGAGCTCTTGCGGCCGCGCTCGACGCTGCTCGGCTCCAGCACGTCGCCGCGCACGCCAGTGACGGTGTTCCCCGTGCGGATGATCTCGTTGACCCGGTGGCGGAACTTGAATTGGACGAGCCCGCGCTTTTGCGCCTCCCGCACGCGCAGCACGAAAGGTTCGATCACGCCCGGCCCGGTGCCCCAGGTGATGTGGAAGCGCGGCACCGAATTGCCGTGGCCGGAGGCATTGCCGCCGCCACGCTCGGCCCAGCCGACGACAGGAAAGAATTTCAGGCCCCGTTCGATCAGCCAGGAACGCTTCTCGCCGGCGGCGAAGCCGACATAGGCCTCCGCCCATTTGCGCGGCCAGAAATCCTCCGGCCGGTCGAAGGCCGCGGTGCTCATCCAGTCCTCGAGTGCCAGGTCGTGCGAATCGCGGATGCGCATGCGTCGCTGCTCGGGAGAATCGACCAGGAACAGTCCCCCGAACGACCAGAAGGCCTGGCCGCCCAGCGACTGCTCCGGCTCCTGGTCGACGATAACGATCTTCCTGCCGGCCTCGGCCAATTCGGCAGCGGCAACGAGGCCGGCCAGCCCCGCGCCGACAATGATCACGTCCGCGTCAGCCATCCGCTCCTCCCTGAATTAGCCGGCTAGCTTAGTGCAAAGACTCAGACGGCTTCCCAGCCCTCTTTCTCGCCGGCGCGGAAGATGGCGTCGATGACCTTCTGGTTGAGCACCGATTCCTCCAGCGTGAAGACGCGGTCCTTGCCGCCCTGGGCGGCGCGCACGAAGGCTTCGCACTCCAGCCGGTACTGTTGCGTGCCGGGGAAGCGAAATACCTGCGCCTCGGTGTGGTTCTGGTTGTGCAACTCGATGCGGTGATGGTCGTAGAGGCCGGCATTGAACGGCGCAAAGACCTCGATGAAGCCCTTCTCGCCATGGAACACCATCACCTGGCGGGCCGCCATCTGCGTCGAGAGGTAGAAGGAGAGTTCGAAGTCGCCGAAATCGGCGCGCACCGAGGAATAGATGTCGGTGCCGAAAGTCTTGTCGCGCTCGATCGTCGCCTGGACGCGGACCGGCTCCTTGCCGGTCGAAAACCGCGTCGATACGGTTGGGTAGACGCCGATGTCGGGCAGCGCGCCGCCGCCGAGGTCGAGCTGGTTGCGCATGTTGTTGGGGTCGACATTGTAGTAGGAGAACGCGCCCTGCACGTGGCGCAACCGGCCGATGGCGCCGCTGGCGATCAGGTCGCGCACCTTGATCCATTGCGGGTGGTAGACGACCATGAAGGCCTCGCAGACCAGCACCTTCTTCTCGTCGCGCAGCTTGATCAGCGGCAGGATGTCCTTGGCGTCGAGCGCCAGCGGTTTCTCGACCAGCACATGCTTGCCTGCCTCGATCGCCTTTGCCGTCCATTCGACATGCTGCGAAGTGGGCAGCGGAATGTAGACGCCGTCGACCTCCTTGGAGGCCAGCAATTCCTCATATGAGCCAAAGGCATGGCGGGCGCCGAACCGGTCGCCCAGCGCCTTGGCCTTGGACAGGTCGCGGCTGGCGATCGCCGACAAGACGCCGTTCTCCGAGTCCACGATTGCCGGCAAAAGCTGCTCGCGGCCGATCTTTGCCGTCGACAGAACACCCCATCGGAACATCACGCTTCTCCATGTCGGTTTTTCAGGCGACGAGGTTTGCCCGAAATCGGCGGAAAAGCCAATGCGAGACGCGGGTCACAAAGCACCTTCGTCATCCTCGGGCTTGACCCGAGGATCCATGCCGTGACCTCCGTCATAGCATGCAACGGCGCAGATTCTGCAATTGTTGCAACGTCTTAGCGTCACGGCATGGCAACTGTGTTCATGCGAATGCGGTTTTGTCGCGAATAA
>NZ_JANINM010000292.1 GCF_024509055.1 Mesorhizobium sp.
CGCCACTTCGTCGGCATCGAGCGCGAGCAGGCCTATATCGACGCCGCCAATGAGCGCATCGCCGCCGTCCGCCCGCTGGAGGGCGCCGACCTTACCGTGCTTTCGGGCAAACGCGCCGAGCCGCGCGTCGCCTTCATCAGCCTGATCGACACCGGCCTAGTTGCGCCGGGCGCCACTCTCTACGACGCCAAGAAGCGCTGGGCCGCCAAGGTGCGCGCCGACGGCACCCTTGCCATCGGCGACAGCGCCGGCTCGATCCACAAGGTCGGCGCCGAAGTGCAGGGCCTGGATGCCTGCAACGGCTGGACCTTCTGGCATTACGAGCGCAGCGGCGGCCTCACCCCGATCGACGAATTGCGCCGCATCGCCCGCCTCGGGATGGAACGGGCAGGGGCTTGAATCAGGCTCTCAACGGATCGCCGCAAGCGATTCAGTTCAGGCTGCAATCCCGAGCCGCTCAAGGTCTGCCTTAAGCGTCCTGGCGTCGGTGAACAGCACCGCCTCCCAACCGGCGGCCTTGGCGCCATCGACATTCTTCTGGCTGTCGTCGATGAACAGCGAAGCCGCCGGATCGAGCCCGAATGACGCGACGTGATGGTCATAGATGGCGCGGTCCGGCTTGATCAGGCCGATGTCGCCGGAGACGGTGATGCCGCGCGGCTTTTCGAGGAACGGAAAGCGGCCGCGCGCCTCGCGGAACGTGTCCGACGCCCAGTTGGTGAGCAGGGTCACATCGCGCCCGTCTTCGATCAGCCCCTCCATGAGCGCGACGCTGTCGTCATAGGCATGCGGCACCATGTCATGCCAATGGCGGCGGAAATTGCGGATGTTTTCGGCGTGGTCGGGATGCTCGGCAATGGCGAGCGCTTCCGCCTCGTCCCATGTGCGCCCGCGATCCTGTTCGATGTTCCAGGCGCTGGTGCAGACATTGTCGAAGAACCATTTCCGCTCCTCGGCATCCGGGATCAGGCGGCTGAACGGGATGTTCGGGTCGTAATGGATCAGCACCTTGCCGATATCGAAGACGATGTGGCGGATTTCAGTCATCACGGTCCTTCCATGCTGGCGCCGATCAATGCTGGCGCCGTTTCTTCGTCGCGCCCGGTATCGCTGCTTCGATTACCTTTTTCATGACGGTGGGCAGCGCTTCCCCGGAAATTTCGTGGGCCAGCGACCAGAAATGTCCTTTTGGATCATCACCCTTGATGTGGGCATGGAAGACTTCGAGTTCGAGCGCGAAATGCGTGAAGACATGGCTGATCCGTCCCGCGCGCCTCCAGTCGGCCGGGAAGGGCGCCGCGTCCGCCGTGGTCGCTCCATCGATCCGCGCTGTCCAGGCCGTGGTCGGCACCTCGGTCATGCCGCCAAGCAGGCCCTTGTCCGGCCGCTTGCGCAAAAGGATGGCGCCGTCGCCACGCTCGGCGACGAACGCCGCGCCGCGCCGCAGCGGCTTGTCGTCCTTCGGCAGGCGGACCGGGAAGCGCTCCGGGTCGCCCGTGAGGATGGCGGTGCAATCCTCGCGAAGCGGGCACAGCATGCAGCGTGGCCGGCGCGGCGTGCAGATCGTAGCACCCAGATCCATCGTTGCCTGGGCGAAGTCGCCAGGCCGTTTCTCCGGCACCAGCTTTTCGACCAGCGCGCGGATTTCCGGCTTGGCCTCGCTGAGTGGCGTTTCGATCGAATAGAGCCGCGTCATCACCCGCTCGACATTGCCGTCCACGACCGCCGCCGGCTGGTCGAAGGCGATCGCCGCGATCGCCGCCGACGTATAGGCGCCGATGCCAGGCAAATCCTTCAACCCGGCTTCGGTATCGGGAAATCGCCCGCCTTGCCGCGCAACCAGGTCGGCGCAGGCTTTCAAATTGCGCGCCCTGGAATAATAGCCAAGCCCGGCCCAGGCCTTCATCACGTCCTCGGCGGGCGCCGCCGCCAGCGCCTCGACGGTCGGCCATTTCTCGACGAAGGCGCGAAAATAGGCTTTCACAGCTTCGACCGTCGTCTGCTGCAACATGACTTCGGACAGCCAGACGCGGTAAGGATCGGGCTTGGCGCCGCGCGCCAGCGCGCCGGGCGCGACACGCCAGGGCAGGTCGCGGTGATGCGCGTCGTACCAGGCAAGCAGCCGGGAGGCGGTATCCACAGCTCCACCCTTGCTGGTATCTCCGGCCTTCCCGGCCGCGGCCTTGCGGGTCTGGTCTTGTGGTGCCATTGATCAGGTGAACCGAGGATTGGAGAACGCACATGGCAGGGAAAAAGCCCTTCGGCAATCCCGTTCCGGTCAGCGATCTCGCAACCGAGATACTCGATCCGGTGCTGAAGAAGCGCGCCGGCATCTCGATCGGGCTGGTGCAGTCATGGGAGGAGATCGCCGGACCACGTCTCGCCGGCCATTCGCGCCCGGAAAAGATCCAGTGGCCGCGCCGTATGCACGAGGACGATCCGTTCGAGCCGGCGACGCTGATCGTCGCCTGCGAAGGCATGGCGGCGCTGCATCTGCAGCATGAAGCCGGTGAGGTCATCAACCGCGTCAACGCGTTCCTGGGCTTCAATGCGATCGGCCGCGTGAAGATCCTGCAGAAGCCGGTCCTGAGCCAGAAAGCCCGGCCAAAACCGGTGGCGCGGCCGCTCAGCGAGGCGGAAAAAGCGAAACTGGCCCGCACAGTCGGCAAGATAGAAGACGATGGCCTGCGCGCTTCGCTGGAGCGCCTCGGGGCAACTATCCTGAGACAAAAAAGGCCATAGGATTGTCGTCAATATCGCGTATTCGTGAACGTGCCCGAAAAAATTGGCGATTGGATTGGGGACGGCGATGCCTTAATTCGCGCCAACTCTCGCCTTTTCTAGCCCTTGCGTTGCAAAATCCAACCGATATCAGGTGATTCGCATGAACCGTTCTTTGTCCCGCAGGAACCTTCTGACCACGCTGGCCGCAGTTCCCGCGGTGGCGCTGCTTGCCGCATGCAGCGACTCCGGCGACGAGGCGAACGCGGCCGCTGTGAAGCCCGCCGATCCTTCGACGCCCGCCAAGCCGGCCACGCCAGCTGCCGTGCAAGTGCCGGAGGCGCAGGGCACCGTGGACATGGCGGAACTGCTCAAGCCCGGCGCGTTGCCTGAAAAGCAGCTCGGCAAGGACGACGCCAAGGTCACCATCGTCGAATACGCCTCGATGACCTGCCCGCATTGCGCGCATTTCGATATGACCACCTTCCCTGAGTTGAAGACCAAGTACATCGACACCGGCAAGGTCCGTTACATCCTGCGCGAATTCCCCTTCGACCCGAGCGCCGAGGCCGGCTTCATGTTGGCGCGCTGCGCCAAGGACAACTACTTCGCGATGGTCGACGTGCTGTTCAAGCAGCAACCCAGCTGGGTTGGCGTCAACAACACGAAGGAAGCACTGCTGCAGATCTCCAAGCTCGCCGGTTTTACACAGGAGTCCTTCGAGGCCTGCTTGACGGACCAGAAGCTTCTGGACGATGTGAGAGCAGTCCAGAAACGCGGAGCGGACGAGTTCAAGGTCGACTCGACGCCGACATTCTTCATCAACGGTAAGACCTACAAAGGGGCGATGTCGATTGAGGAAATGTCGGCCATCATCGACCCTCTGCTCTGACATCCAGGCCGCGCCGAAGCGGCTGGGCTTCGGCGCGCCGGCCTGTAGTGTGGGGCGGCGCGAATGAAATTTTCGCGCCTTCGCCTCCTCGGTTTCAAGTCCTTCGTCGAGCCCGGCGAGTTCGTCATCGAACGCGGGTTGACCGGCATTGTCGGGCCGAACGGCTGCGGCAAGTCGAACCTTGTCGAAGCGCTACGCTGGGTGATGGGCGAAAGCTCCTACAAGAACATGCGCGCGTCCGGCATGGACGACGTGATCTTTTCCGGCTCAGGCGCGCGTCCGGCCCGCAACACCGCCGAAGTCACGCTTTTCCTCGACAATACGGACCGCACCGCTCCCTCTGCCTTCAACGACGCCGATGAGCTGCAGGTGTCGCGCCGCATCGAGCGCGAGGCCGGCTCGCTCTACCGCATCAACGGCAAGGAAGCGCGTGCCAAGGACGTGCAGCTTCTGTTCGCCGACCAGTCGACCGGCGCGCGCTCGCCTTCCATGGTCGGGCAGGGCCGCATCGGCGAGCTTATCCAGGCAAAGCCCCAGGCTCGCCGCGCGCTGCTCGAAGAGGCGGCTGGCATTTCCGGCCTGCACACGCGCCGCCATGAGGCCGAGCTCAGGCTGAAGGCGGCCGAGCAGAACCTCGAACGGCTGGACGACGTCGTCGGCGAGCTGGAGGGCCAGATCGAAAGCCTGAAGCGCCAGGCGCGCCAGGCCTCGCGCTTCAAGAACCTGTCGGCCGATATTCGCAAGGCCGAGGCGACGCTGCTGCACCTGCGCTGGACGCTGGCCAAGACGCAGGAGGGCGAGGCGCGCTCGGCGCTCGCCGTGGCAACCACGCTGGTCGGCGACCGCGCGGCGGCCCAGATGGCTGCCGCCAGGGAGCAGGGCATCGCCGCCCACCGGCTGCCGGATTTGCGCGACGCCGAAGCCGCCGCGGCCGCTGCATTCCAGCGCCTGTCGATCGCCAAGACCCAGATCGAGGAGGAGGCGGGCCGCATCCGCTCGCGCCAGGCGGAACTCGAACGCCGCCTGCAGCAGCTCGATGCCGACGTCGCCCGCGAGGAGCGGATGGTGCGCGACAATGCTGACATCCTCGAACGCCTCCGCACGGAAGAAGCCGAACTCAACTCCGAAAACGCCGGCGCCGCCGAGCGTGAAGCGACCACGCGCGCAGCCTTCGAGCAGGCCGGCGCGACACTGTCGCAAAGCGAGGCAAGGCTTGCCGCCCTGACCGCCGAACGCGCCGAGGCGGCCGCTTCGCGACATCAGGTCGAGCGTACGCTGCGCGAGACCGCCGAGCGCCGCGATCGTTTCGCCCGTCAGCTCGCCGAGGTCGACCGCGAGCTTTCCGATATCGTGGGGCGAATTTCCGGCCTGCCCGATCCGGCCGAGAAGCGGCTTCTCGTCGAGGACGCCGTGGCCCGCCTGGAAGAGAGCGAGGCCGGCGCCATTGCGGCGGAACAGGCCGTCGCTGAAGCGCGCGCCGCCGAGAGTGCCGCGCGTCCGCCGCTGCAGGACGCCAGGGCGGAGCTCGCACGCATCGAGACGGAAGCGCGCACCCTGGCCAAGGTCCTCAATGCCACCAGCGGCGGCGATCTTTTCCCCTCGGTGCTCGAGCAGATCAGCGTCGAGCGCGGCTATGAGACCGCCCTGGGTGCAGCCCTTGGCGAAGACCTCGACGTTCCGCTCGACCGCAGCGCCCCGGTGCATTGGGGCGAGAGCGCGGTTCAGCCGGGCGATGCCGCGCTGCCCGAAGGCGTCAGGAGCCTTGCCAGCGTGGTCCGCGCCCCGGGGCAGCTTGCCCGTCGGCTGGCGCAGATCGGCATCGTCGAAGCCGCCGACGGTCGCCGCCTTCAGGCGTTGTTGGCGCCTGGCCAGCGGCTGGTCAGCCGCGACGGCGCGCTCTGGCGCTGGGACGGCCTGACGGCAAGCGCCGACGCTCCGACGGCCGCCGCGCAGCGGCTGGCGCAGAAGAACCGCCTGGCCGAGCTCGACGCCGAGGCCGTGCAGGCGACGCGCGTGGTGCGCGAGGCCGAGGAAGCGCTGGCGCGGGCCGAGCAGGCGATGCGCCAGGCGAGTGAGGCCGAGCGCAATGCCCGCCAGGCTGGCCGCGACGCGCAGCACGCGCTGGACGCCGCCCGTAATGCGTTGGCCGCGGCCGAGAAGGCTGGCGGCGAGCTGGCGAGCCGGCGCGCCGCGCTTGATGAGGCGCGCGCCCGCGTCGTCGACAGCCACGAGGAAACCCAAGCCGCCTTCCTCGAAGCCGAGGAGATGCTGAAGGACGCCCCCGATCTCGGCGACCTTCAGCTGCAGCTGGAGCAGGCCTCCGCCAATGTCTCGCGCGACCGGGCCACGCTTGCCGATGCGCGCGCCGTGCACGAAGGCCTGCGGCGCGAGGCCGAGGCACGCATACGCCGGCTCGACGCCATCGGTACCGAGCGCAGGAATTGGCTGGAACGCGCCGAGAACGCCTCGACGCAGATCGCGGCGCTTGCCGAGCGCAAGGCCGAGGCTGAAGCCGAGCGTGAGAGGCTGGCCGACGCGCCGGACGAGATCGACGCCAAGCGCCGGGCGCTGCTGTCGCAGCTGTCCGAGGCCGAGGCGCTGCGCCAGACGGCGAGCGACCGCCTGCAGGAAGCGGAAAACCGCCAGGCCGAGTTGGACAAGGCTGCTACCCTGGCGATCCAGTCGCTGGCTGAATCGCGTGAAACCCGTGTCCGCGCCGAGGAGCGGCTTACGGCCGCCGACGAGCGCCGCGCCGAGGTCGAGGCGCGCATCCAGGAAGCGCTCAACACGCCGCCGCACCTCATCATCAAGCATACCGGCCTCGAGGCCGACGACCCGATGCCCGATATGGCCGATATCGAGCGCCAGCTCGACCGGCTGAAGATCGAGCGCGAGCGGCTCGGCGCCGTCAATCTGCGCGCCGAGGAGGAGCAGAAGGAACTTTCCGACCGTCTGGAGACCATCGTTTCCGAGCGTGAGGACATCATCGAGGCGATCCGCAAGCTTCGCCAGGCGATCCAGAGCCTCAACCGCGAAGGCCGTGAGCGGCTGCTATCGGCCTTTGAGGTCGTCAACGGTCATTTCCAGCGGCTGTTCTCGCATCTGTTCGGCGGTGGCACCGCCGAATTGCAGCTGATCGAGTCGGAAGACCCGCTGGAGGCTGGGCTCGAAATCCTCGCGCGCCCGCCCGGCAAGAAGCCTCAGACCATGACGCTGCTTTCCGGCGGCGAGCAGGCGCTGACGGCGATGTCGCTGATCTTTGCCGTCTTCCTCACCAATCCGGCGCCGATCTGCGTGCTGGACGAGGTCGACGCGCCGCTCGACGACCACAATGTCGAGCGCTTTTGCAATTTGATGGACGAGATGTCGAAGACCACCGAGACGCGCTTCGTCATCATCACCCACAACCCGATCACAATGGCGCGCATGGACCGACTGTTCGGCGTCACCATGGCCGAGCAGGGCGTCAGCCAACTGGTCTCCGTCGACCTGCAGGCCGCCGAGGCGATGCGCGAGGCGAGCTGAGCTTCTCCAAACTCTATCGCGTCAAGTTCATTTCCGAAGGCATGAAGCGAACAGTCGCGGACCGCGTCTCGCCCGGACCCAGCACCATGCAACCCGTATTGTCGCCGCTGTCGCCCGGTTGGTTGAAGGCATCGGTGATATTGCTCACCGGCTCGGCGCAGAAGAATGGCTCGCCGGGCGGCGTGTAGAGCACCAGGAAGTCGAGCGGCGCTTCGGCCTCGATGTCCAGCAGCCTCCCTTCGTCGGGCCAGGTTATCCGGGCCCGGCGCGACCACCCGGTGAAGACGGTGTCGAACGCGGTCTCGGCGACGTCGAAGCCGGTGGCCGGGTTGGCGCCTGCCGGCGGCGGCAGATGGCGCGTGGGCAGCACCTCCGCGTCGGTTTCCCACATTCCGGTGACATCAGCCCGCACATGGGTCCATGGCGTCGCCGGGAAATAGGGATGGAGCCCGAACCCGGCCGGCATCGGCGCGTCGGAGAGGTTGCTTAGCGAAATCCGGATGGTCAGGCAGCCCTGAGCCAACCCGATCGCCTGCTCGGCTATGTAGCTCCACGGCCAGGCATCGGCGGCGTGGCGGTAACGCAGGATGGCTGTGTCGGCACCGTGCTCCTCCACGGTCCACGGCTTTCGCCAGCCATGGCCATGTTCGTAATGCGGATCGTCGGCGCCTGTCGGCAGCTGGACGGTCTGGCCAGCGAAGGCGAAGCGACCGCCTCTTATGCGGTTGGAGTAGGGGACCAGCGGAAAGCAGCCCATGGCGCCCACGTCGCGGCGGGCGAGCGCACCTGCATCCGCCGGTCGGAGCCAATCGAGAACCTGTCCGTTCCGCCGCCAGCGGTATGAGGCCACGGCGCCACCGGCGGCCGGGGCTATCTCGACCGCCGCCAACCTGTCGGCGATCGAGACCAGTCCTTCCGCGCTCCCGGTTTCAAAATTCCTGTCCATCTCACCCCCAAATCCCTTGACTCTGGTCGTTGCATGGCTAAAGACATATCATATGAATAGTATGAAGAATATGAAACCCCTCAGAAGGGCGCGCAACTCGCCGCCACTGGCCGCGGTCGCCAGCGGTTCGACGGCCCTCCATGCGACGGTTGTCGAGCAGATCGGCCTGCGCATCCTGCAGGGGCATTTCCTGCCCGGCGAGGCGCTGCCCAATGCCGACGATTCCAGCGAGATGCTGGGCGTCAGCCGCACCGTGCTGCGCGAGGCGATCAAGGTGCTGGCGGGCAAGGGGCTGGTCGAGTCGCGGCCGAAGACCGGTACGCGTGTGCGTCCGCGCTCCGACTGGAATTTCCTCGATCCGGACGTGCTCTCCTGGCGATATGCCGGCGGCGTCAACGCCGCCGACGTCAAGGAGCTTTTCGAGCTGCGCCGGGCGATCGAGCCGATGTCCGCGGCGCTTGCCGCCAGGCGCGCCACGCCGGCGCAACTCGCCGAGCTGAACGCGGCTCTCGACGAGATGGAGGCTGTCGGAGACGACGGCGACCGCTTCGCCAAGCCCGACCTCGTCTTCCATCAGACCATCCTGCGCATGACGGGCAATGAGCTGATCGGCTCGCTGGCGGCGCTGGTGGAAACCGCTCTGGTGATGAGCTTCCGTCTCTCCAATGACAATCCCGAAGGGCAGCGTCATTCGCTGCCGCTGCATCGGCAGGTGGCCGAGAAGATCGCCGCCGGCGACGGTCCCGCCGCCCAACAGGCGCTGCTCGTCCTCATCGACAATGCCGAGGACGACGTTCGCCGCAGCGTCGAGAACCGCAACAAGCGCCGCAAGGAACATGCATCGTGAGTGACGAAAAGCGCAAGCTGCGCTCGGCGGCATGGTTCGGCGGCGAAGGCAAGAACGCCTTCATGCATCGCAGCTGGATGAAGAACCAGGGCATCCCCGCCGATGCGTTCGACGGCCGCCCGGTGATCGGCATCTGCAACACCTGGTCGGAACTGACCCCGTGCAACGCGCATCTGCGGGCATTGGCCGATCACGTCAAGCGCGGCGTCTACGAAGCCGGCGGCCTGCCGGTTGAGTTTCCGGTGATGTCGCTCGGCGAGAGCAACATGCGTCCCACCGCCATGCTGTTCCGCAACCTGGCCAGCATGGACGTCGAGGAATCCATTCGCGGCAATCCGATCGACGGCGTCGTGCTGCTGGTCGGCTGCGACAAGACCACGCCGGCCCTGCTGATGGGCGCGGCCTCATGCAATCTCCCGACCATCGCCGTATCAGGCGGGCCGATGCTCAACGGCAAGTTCCGCGGCCAGGACATCGGCTCCGGCACCCATGTCTGGAAGTTTGCCGAGGAGGTGAAGGCCGGCCGCATGAAGGTCGAGGATTTCCTCGCTGCCGAGCAGGGGCAGAGCCGTTCGGCCGGCAGCTGCATGACGATGGGCACCGCTTCCACCATGGCCAGCATGGTCGAGGCGCTGGGCATCGGCATGCCCGACAATGCGGCCATACCGGCGGTCGACTCCCGCCGTGGCGTGCTCGCGCAGCTGGCCGGGCGGCAGATCGTCGACATGGTCCACAAGGACGTGACGATCTCGCAGATCCTCACCAAGCAGGCCTTCGAGAACGCCATCCGCGTCAACGGCGCCATTGGCGGCTCGACCAACGCGGTGCTTCACCTGATCGCCATCGCGCACCGCGTCGGTGTCGACCTCAGCCTCGACGACTGGGATCGTCTCGGCCGGGACGTGCCGACCATCGTCGACCTGATGCCGTCAGGACGGTTCCTGATGGAGGATTTCTACTATGCCGGGGGGCTCGCCGCGGTCATGGCGTCGCTTGATGAAGTGGGGCTTCTTCATCGCGACGCCATGACCGTCAGCGGAAAGACCATCGGCGAGCTGGTCGACGGCGCGCCGAACTACAACAGCGAGGTCATCCGGCCGCTCGACCGGCCGCTGACCAGGGAAGGGGGCATATCGGTGCTGCGCGGCAACCTCGCGCCCAATGGCGCCGTCATCAAGCCGTCAGCCGCGACGCCGGAGCTCATGCAGCACCGGGGCAGGGCGGTCGTCTTCGAGAACATCGAGCACTATTACGCCCGCATCGACGATCCGGACCTCGATATCGACGCCTCCTCCGTCATGGTGCTCAAGAATTGCGGGCCGCGCGGCTATCCCGGCATGGCCGAGGTTGGCAACATGCCGTTGCCGGCGAAGCTGCTGAAACAGGGCGTCTCCGACATGGTGCGCATCTCCGATGCGCGCATGAGCGGCACCGCCTACGGCACCGTGGTCCTCCATGTCGCTCCCGAGGCGGCGGCGGGCGGCGCGCTTGCCCTGGTGCGCGACGGCGATTTCATCGAGCTCGACGTGGCGGGCCGGCGTCTCGAATTGCTGGTTTCCGAGGAGGAGCTTGCCGCCCGCCGCAACGACTGGAAGCCGCCGGTACCGCCGCTGGGTGGCTACCAGAGCCTTTATGTCGAACGTGTGTTGCAGGCCGACCGGGGTTGCGATTTCGATTTCCTCGTCGGCCGCCGTGACGCCGGCATCCCCCGCCATTCGCATTAGGTGCCGCGATGACCAACGAGAACAGCAGCTACGCCATCTACCCCAGCCTCAAGGGCCGCAGCGTCTTCATCACCGGCGGCGGCAGCGGCATCGGTGAAAGCCTGGTGCGCCATTTCTGCTCGCAGGGCAGCCGTGTCGCCTTTGTCGACCTGGCAGTCGAGCCTTCGCAAAAGCTGGTCGCCGAAATCGCCGCGCAAGGCCATGCCGAGCCGCTCTTCATCCCTTGCGATTTGCGCAATGTCGAGGATCTGCAGGTGGCCATCGAGCAGGCGAAGACGCATAACGGCCCCGTCCAGGCGCTGTGCAACAACGCCGGCAATGACGACCGTCACCAGACCGCCGATGTCAGCGTCGCCTATTGGGACGACCGCATGGCGGTCAATCTGCGCCACCAGTTCTTCGCCGCGCAGGCCGTGCGCCCGCAAATGAAGGCGCTTGGCGGCGGCTCAATCATCAATTTCGGTTCCATCACCTGGATGGTCGGCGATCCGGATTGCCCGGCCTACGTGACCGCGAAGGCGGCTGTCTACGGCATGACGCGGGCGCTTGCCCGAGAGCTCGGCCCCGAGCGCATCCGCGTCAACTGCATGGTGCCCGGCTGGGTGATGACTGAGCGCCAGATGCGCCTGTGGCTGACGCCCGCCGGGGAACGCCAGATCGAGGAAAGGCAGTGCCTGCCCGACCGGCTGCAACCCTCGGACATCGCCCGCATGGCGCTGTTCCTCGCCGCCGACGACAGCCGCATGTGCTCGAGCCAGCAATTCATCGTCGACGCCGGTTGGGTGTGACCGCGTCGGACCGCAGGAAAGGTAACATCATGCGTCTCGTTCAGTTCCAACTACCCGATGGCAGCCGCCGCGTGGGTCGCGTCAGTGCCGATGGCAATCATCTCCACGTCCTGACCGGCACGGATACCGTGCTCGACCTCGCCAATGCGGCGATTGCCAGTGGCAAGTCGATCGCGTCGCTGGTCGAGGAGTGGACCGGCGCCGAGCAGGTCGACTACGACCAGCTGCTGCGCGAGCGAAGAGTGCTTGCTCCAGTCGATCACCCGGAACCGGCGCGCTTCCTCGTCACCGGCACCGGTCTGACCCATACGGGAAGTGCCGCCGCCCGCGACAAGATGCATGTGCTGACCCACGGCAAGGACGCCACGGAATCCGATTCGCTCAAGATCTTCCGAATGGGGCTGGAAGGCGGCAAGCCGGCGCCTGGAAAGCTTGGCGTCCAGCCTGAATGGTTCTTCAAGGGTGTCGGCACCTGCGTCGTGCCGCCGGGTGCTGCGCTACCGATGCCGGCCTTCGCAAAGGCGGGCGCCGAGGAGGCCGAGATCGTCGGGCTCTATCTCAACGGGCCGGACGGCCGCCCCTATCGCATCGGCTACGCACTGGGGAACGAATATTCCGACCACGTGACCGAGGCCGAGAATTATCTCTACCTCGCCCACTCCAAGCTGCGCTCCTGCTCGATCGGTCCGGAGCTGCTCGTCGGCGAACTGCCGCAGGAAGTGCGCGGTTCTTCCCGCATCCGCCGCGATGGCGCGGTCATCTGGGAACAGGAATTCCTGTCGGGCGAGGCGCACATGTCGCACTCGATCGGCAATCTCGAGCACTACCACTTCCGCTACCCGATGCATCGCCGTCCAGGCGACCTACACGCCTATTTCTTCGGCGCGGCGGTGATGAGCTACGCCTCGGGCATCAAGACGATGCCGGGCGACGAATACGAAATCCAGGCACCGGAATTCGGCAAGCCATTGCGCAACCGGATGCAGGCGGTGCCGGACGAGGGACTGGTCGCCGTCACGGCGCTGTGACGGCCGCGGTCCGCAAGCTGCAATCCACCACAACAACAATGGGAGAAATGGTGATGCTACTGAAAAAACTGCTTCTCGGCATAGCGGGTGTCGGCCTCGGCATCGGCCTGATGGCGTCGTCGGCGCTCGCGGCAAACCTGCGCGTGCTGGCCTGGGACGGCTATGCCGACGCCGACTGGGTCAAGGAGTTCACCGCCGAGAGCGGCATCGGCGTCGATGTCGTCTTCATCGGCAGCGACGACGAGATCTGGGCAAAGATCAAGGGCAGCGAAGGCCAGGACTTCGACGTCTTCGCCGTCAACACCGCGCAGCTGCAGCGCTACATCAAGGCCGAGCTGGTCAGCCCGATCGACCTCGCCAAGCTGCCGAACCAGAAGGAAGTGCTGCCGCGCTTCCGCGACCTCACGCAGGTCAGCGGCGTGACCAAGGACGGCAAGGTCTACGGCATTCCGTTCTGCTTCGACTCCATCGGCCTGATCTATGACACCGACAAGGTGAAGCCGGCGCCGACCTCCATGTCGGTGCTTTGGGATCCGGCGTACAAGGGCAAGGTGCTGGCCTATGACAATGGCGAGCACAATTTCTCCTTCACCGCGCTGACGCTGGGCTACAAGGACCCGTTCAACCTGACCGCCGAGCAGATGGCCGCGGTCAAGGCCAAGCTGGTCGATCTCAAGCGCAATGTGCTGAGCTTCTACACCACCGCTGACGAGGCCCAGCAGATCTACCAGAACAATGACGTCGCCCTGATCTGGGCCAATTACGGCCAGCAGCAGGTCAAGGCCCTGCAGAAGATCGGCGCCCACGTCGCCTACATCAACCCGAGCGAGGGCGCGCTTGCCTGGCTCGACAACTGGGTCATCTCCAAGGGCGTTCGCGACAACGACGCCGCGGAGAAGTGGATCAACTTCATGCTGTCGAAGAAGGTCAGCGGCGCGCTGTCCGAGCGCACCGGCTTCGGCAACACGGTGGTCGAGTCGAACAGCGCCGGCAGCAACGACAAGCTGGTCTGGCTCAACAATGTCGAAGACCCGACCAAGCGCTCCGACCTGTGGAACGAGATCAAGGCGACGCCCTGATTTCCTTTTCGCCAAGCTTTGAAGAACCTGGCGGTCCGGGCATCGGACCGCCAACACCGTATTTCTGAAAGTCCGCCATGAACCAGAACAGCGACCTGCTCACGCTGCACTCCGTCTCGAAATCCTACGGCACGGTTCCCGTGCTGCACGATATCGACCTGGCGATCCGCGATGGCGAGTTCCTCACCGTGCTCGGGCCGTCGGGTTCGGGCAAGACCACGGTGCTCAGGCTCATCGGCGGCCTGGAGCCTTTGACCTCGGGCGAAATCCGGCTGGACGGCAACGACATCAGCCACATGCCGATCAACCGGCGGCCGTTCAACACCGTCTTCCAGGACTATGCGCTGTTCCCGCACCTGACCGTTGCCGGCAATGTCGGCTATGGCCTCTCGGTTCGCCACGTGCCGCGCAAGGAGATTGCGGAACGCGTCGCGAAGGCCCTGGATTTGGTGCAGCTCGGGCGTTTCGCCGAGCGCTTTCCGGCCCAGCTTTCCGGCGGCCAGCGACAGCGCGTGGCGCTCGCCCGCGCGCTGATCTGCCAGCCGCGCCTCGTCCTGCTCGACGAGCCGCTCGCCGCGCTCGACCTTGAGCTGCGCCGTCAGATGCAGGAGTTCCTCAAGTCGATCCAGCGCGAGGTCAAGACCACCTTCCTGTTCGTCACCCACGACCAGGAGGAGGCCATCGGCATGGCCGACCGGATCTGTGTGATGGAGGGCGGCCATATCCGGCAACTCGGCACACCGCACGAGCTTTACTACAAGCCCAATTGCGAGTTCGTGGCGCGTTTCTTCGGCGAGAACAACCTGATCGCGGGGACGCTCGGCGAGACGCTGGGCGAGCTTCGCGCGATCGAGACTGCGCTCGGGCGGCTCGTCTGCTCGATCGGCGGCCAGCCTCGTCTCAGGGCCGCGGCCACCGGCGCCTGGGCCTTCGCGGCGTTCCGTCCCGAAGCGCTGCGCCTTGCCGATGCCGACGATGCCACGAACCGTCTCTCCGGCACGATCGCCGAGCTCGCCTTTGCCGGCTCGTCGACGGTCGCCACCATTGCCGCCGGCGGCGATGCCGCCCAGCGCCTCAGGCTGCGCTTCCCCAGCAGGATCGACGGCAGCAGTTTGCGGGCCGGCGAAACGGTAGCGCTTTCCTTCGCGCCGCACGAAGGCCATCTGGTGCTGGCATGAGCGAGGTTGTCCTGGCACGGCCCGCCGCCATCCGGTGGTCGCCGCTGGTCACCGTGCTCGCTTTCGCGTTGCCGGTGATCTTCGTCCTGGCCCCGCTGGCGATCTTCCTCGTTTACAGTTTCTACAGCGTCGACCAGGGCCAGATCGTTCACACGCCGACGGTCGCCAACTATGTCCGCTTCTTCACCGACCCGATCTTCCTGCCGGTGTTCTGGAACACGATCGGTCTGTGCCTGACGGTAGCAGCGATCTCGATCCTGCTTGCCTATCCGGCCGCCTATTTCCTGACCACGCTGCGCGGGCGGTGGCGCTATGCGCTGCTGATGCTGCTCATGGTGCCGCTGCTGATGAGCTACGTCATCAAGATCTACGCTATCCGCAGCATCCTCGGCCTCAACGGCTTTCTCAACAAGGCGCTGGTCGGGCTAGGCATCATCGCGGAGCCGTCGACGCTCTTCGTCTTCAACATGAACGCCATCCTGCTCACTCTGACTCTGCTGCTCATCCCGTTCGCGATCCTGCCGATCTTCCTGGCGCTGGAGCGCATTCCGCAGGTGCTGCTGCGCGCATCCGACGATCTCGGCGCGACCAGCCTGCAGACCTTCCTGCGCATTACCCTCCCGCTGTCCTTGCCGGGCGTCGCCTCGGCGGCGAGCTTCGTCTTCGTCCTGGCGATCGGCGATTTCCTGACGCCGCAGATGGTCGGCGGCGTCAGCGGCTTCACCTTCGGCCGCATCCTCTACAGCCAGTTCGGCACCGCCTTCAACTGGCCGTTCGGCGCCGCGCTTTCGGTGGCGCTGGCGGTCGTGGTGATCGTCGCGATCCTCCTTGGCGAGCGGGCCGGCCGCAATCGGGGAGCTTCGCTTTGATCGCCCTGCCGCGCCTGTCCACGATGCTGCTTGCCGCGGTCACCACGCTGGTCGCGGTGTTGCTCTACAGCCCGCTCTTCGTGCCGATCGTGTCGTCCTTCTTTCCGGTAGCGCGCGGCGAGGTCGACTGGTCGTCGCCGACCGTTTCGACCTATGTCGCGCTGGCCGGAAACCACGAGATACTCATGGCTCTGCGCACAACGCTTATCGTCGGCATTTGCACGGTCGTGCTCTCCGTCGTCAGCGGCACGCTGCTCGCGCTCTACTATCACGGCCGCCGCGCTGGCAGGTCGCTGTTGCAGTTCATCGTCTTTCTGCCGTTCCTGATGCCGCCCGTCATCAGCGGTCTCGCGCTTCTGATCTTCTTCCGCGAGATCGGCCTCGAGCGCTCGCTGCTGACGGTCGTCATCGGCCATACGGTCTTCGTGCTCGCCATCGTCTACCGCACGGTGCTGACGCGTCTGCAGTCGATGAGCCGCACGCTGGTGGAGGCTTCCTACGACCTAGGCGCCACGAAATGGCAGACCTTCTGGCGCGTCATCCTGCCCAATCTGTCGAGCGCGATGGTCGGCGGCGCCATCCTGGCCTTCGCCCTGTCGTTCGACGAGACCATGATCACCATCCTGGTCACCGGCACCCAGACGACGCTGCCCGTCAGGCTATGGGCGATGATGCGGTTGGGCTTCTCGCCCGACATCAACGCCCTGGTCGCGCTGATCCTGTTGTTCACCGTGCTGCTTTGCGCGCTTGCCGCGCGTTTCCTAATACCGAGGCAGATCGCTACCCAGCGGAGCTGAGCGCCCGTGTCGACAGGATCAAGGAAATCACGCCGGGTGGCCGCGCCGAGGCGGGGATCAGAAGCTCGGCGGACTGATGGCCCAAATGACAATCGCTTCGCGCGAGCCAGGATTGCGGTAGCGGTGTGGCTCGCCGGAGGAATAGGAGCAACTGTCGCCTTCGTAGAGATGGAAATGGCGCTCACCGAGCCACATCTCGAGCTCGCCTGACACGACGAAGCCAACGCCGTCGCCGTCATGCGTGTAACTTTCGGCGCTCTCCGTGCCCGGCGGCAGGCGGGTGTAGATCATCTCTACTTGCAGGCTCATCCTCGGGGTCACGAGTTCGTCGATGATGCCGTGGTCGTATTGGATTTTCAGGCGGTTGCCGCGCCGCACGACATAGCCGTGCTCGTCCTGCGGCACAGGTGACGCGCCGGCGAAGAACCATTGGACAGTCACTCCAAGGCTCTTGGCGATGTTCACCAGGGCCGGAATGGAGGGATAGGCGAGGTTGCGCTCGATCTGGCTTATGTAGCCGATGGAGAGCTGGCAAGCGTCCGCCAGCTGGGCAAGCGTCAACTTCCGTCGCTTGCGCAGGTCGCGAATCCGCTCGCCGAGAACGAGATCCTCGCCGGCGGGGCTGGTTTCCGATCCTGGTTCCGGATGGTCCTTGGCCGAAATGGTCACTTCTATCGCCCTGGCTTGATGACCGGTCTTGTGACGTTGGTCCTCTCCTTGTTGCCGATAGGGCATTTCGCCGCAAGAGACGAGCCGGAAGATTCACTCGTCTCCGCGCCAAGGCTCTCATGCGGTATCTAAAAAAATACCTCTGAATTTCCTGAATAGTAAAAAAATCGCTGGATTTTTTACTAAAGACAAAATAGTGAGGGGCCACTTCGTTGGCTTTGAGCGGGAGAGGAGGCCAAATGTCAGTTGTGCATTTCAAGAAGACCGATCGAGCGTTCGAAGCCTACGGCGACGACCCGAAGCGTGCGGCCATTGCCCGTCTGGTCGGCCCGGAACTGAGCAGGACCATGGGCGCCGGCATTGCCCGCTTCGACGATTGCTCCATCGCCTGGACGGTTCTCTATGACGAACTGATCGTCACGCTCGAAGGCAAGTTCCGGCTGCGTGTCGGCGAGGAGGTCTTCGACACCGTGCCGGGCGATGTCCTCTGGGTGCCCAAGGGAACCGCGCTGGCCTATGAGGGCGAAGGTGCGACCGTCTTCTACGCACTCGATCCCGTCGACTGGAAGACGCGCGGGAAGCCTGAGGGCATTTGAACCGTAACCGATAAGCGGCTGCCGATCTTCATGACCACCACCGCATTTCCAAACCTGTTCCAGCCATTGCAGATCCGCGGCGTGCGGCTGAAGAATCGTATCATGTCCACCGGACATGATACGATCCTGCCGACGGACGGATTGGTCAACGATGCGCTGATTGCCTATCACGAGGCGCGTGCGCGTGGCGGGGTCGGCCTCATCGTCACCCAGGTTGCGGGCGTCCACGAGACGGCGCGCTACACCTCGCACATGCTGATGGCCACGGATGACAATTGCATCGAAGGCTATCGCAAACTGGCCGATACCTGTCATGCGCATGGCTGCATGGTCTTCTCGCAGCTCTTCCATCCAGGCCGGGAAATCATGGAAGGCGGCGATGGGTTGCTGACGGTCGCCTATGCTCCGTCCGTGTCGCCGAATGAACGCTTTCGCGTCATGCCGCGCCAGCTCGACAAGCGGATGATCGACGAGATCGTTGCCGGTTACGGCAACGCGGCACGCCGCATTTACGAGGCCGGGATGGACGGTGTCGAGTTTGTGGCAAGCCACGGCTATCTGCCGGCTCAGTTCTTCAATCCTCGCGTCAATAGCCGGACCGACAACTATGGCGGGTCGCTCGAAAATCGGCTGCGTTTCGCATCCGAGGCACTGAGGGCGATGCGGGCGGCAACGTCGGACGATTTCGTCATTGGCATGCGCATCAGCGGCAGCGAGCGCGACGAGCATGGCTTGACGTCGGATGAGGCGCTCGAGAGTTGCCGTCTGCTCGAGCCTCTCCTCGATTACGTGAACATCACGGCCGGCACATCGGCATCGCTCGGCGGTGCGGTGCACATCGTGCCGCCAATGGCCTATCGAAACGCATATCTGGCGACCGATGCGTCCCGGTTCCGCCGCGCGCTGAGTATTCCGGTCTTCGTCGCCGGGCGCATCAACCAGCCGCATGAAGCCGAGGCGGTGCTGGCGGAGGGGGCCGCCGATGTCTGCGGCATGACGCGGGCTTTGATCTGCGATCCCGAGATGCCGGCCAAGGCAGAGGAGGGGCGCACCGACGACATCCGCGCCTGCATTGCCTGCAACCAGGCCTGCATCGGGCATTTCCATCGCGGTGTCCCGATCTCGTGCATCCAGCATCCGGAGACGGGGCGTGAGCTGAAGTTCGGAACTTTGACGCCCGCCGCACACCCAAAGAAAGTCATGGTGGTCGGCGGCGGGCCGGCGGGCATGAAGGCCGCCGCGACGGCTGCCGTCAGAGGCCATCAGGTCACGCTCTACGAAGCGTCCACCCAACTCGGCGGCCAGGCGCAACTGGCACAGCAACTGCCGCGCCGTAGCGAATTCGGCGGTATCATCACGAACCTGTCGCGCGAACTGGAATTGGCCCAGGTCCGCGTGGTCAAGGGCGTACGTGTCGACCATGCGCTCGTCGACGCCGAGAAACCGGATGCCGTGGTTCTCGCGACCGGCGCCAGGCCCTATCGTCCGGAAATGCCGGACGACGGCAGTGTCCAAATCGTTGATGCCTGGCAGGTGCTGAAGAAGCAGGTGAAGACCGGCAGCCGCGTGGTCGTTGCCGACTGGCGCTGCGACTGGATCGGGCCCGGCATAGCAGAAATGCTCGTCAATGACGGCTGCGATGTCGAACTCGCGGTGAACGGGACGCATCCCGGCGAACTGCTTCCGCTTTATGTCCGCGACAACATCGCGGCAGAACTCCACAAGGCTGGGGTCGGAATCACGACGTACGCACGCGTCTTTGGCTGTGACGGCGGCACGGTCTACATGCAGCATTCGGTCAGCGAGCAGCCGATCCTGTTCGAAAACATCGACACGCTCGTGCTTTGCATGGGACACCAGCCCGAGGATGAACTGAGCGCCATGCTGATGGACCAGGTGCCCGAGGTTCACGTCATAGGGGACAGCCTGGCCCCGCGCACGGCCGAGGAGGCGGTGTACGAAGGACTGAAAGTCGCAGCGGCGTTGTAATCGGGCTCGTGTCCGACCATCCTCGTTGGCGAGTGGATGGCTCGCCTACGCCGATAATTGCTCGCCGTCTCCAGGTGGCCTGGATCAGCACTCTCGCGAAATGACCATGGACCAACGAAGGCTGCTTCATTCCACGAGCGCTGCGATGTCCCCGGAGGTTTTCGGAACGCCGCCGCGCTGGTTTATCGACAGCCAGATGTTCGGGTTCTGCTGCGACTGGCGCTTGAGGAAATAGTAGCCCGTTGCGCTCCACGGCCTGATTTCGTCGGTCAGGTTGTCCAGGATCAGGTCGCCCTTATCGGTCTTCACGGTCAGGATCGTGTGACCCTCATCGTTGAGGTCGCGCACGATGGTCATCAGCAGCGCCTGGCGCGGAAAACCTGCTTCCATGAGAAGCTTGCGCTTGTAGAGCGCGTAGATCTTGCAGTCGCCCTTGCCGTCCACCGGGTAGTCCCAATGGTCCATCATGGTGCCCCAGTGATCGAAGTTGCTGATCGGCACGATGGTGTCGTTCGCCTTGCGGTTGACCCGCTCGAGGATGATCAGCGTCTGGGCCGTCAACTTGACGTTCACCGCCCGTAGGTCGGGAACCTTGCATTCTTCAGGGCGGCGGCCGCAAAAATCGACCCAGCCATAGGGCACGCTGGTGGACCCGCCGACGGCGGCGAAGTTCGAATCTATCAAAGGCTGGGATGGCGTTGCCGCTCGGATCAGTGTCGCCGGCGCGGACTGATCGACCCCGGTTCGGTTCAGGGGGCCGGCATATGTGAACGAAACAAAGCCGATGACGAAGGACGAGATCAGGATACCGAAGGAACGCAGCATGGGGCACCGCCAAATGGAAAATCCAGCAAGCGAGGCTGCCTGCCGCTTCCACTCGTCGGCTCCATCGCATGAACCTACAGTGTCACAGTCGGATTGCTATCGGAGAAAGGTTCAAGCAATAGATTTAGTAAAACACGCAGCCAATAAGCATAAAATTTGAATGATCAAGTTGAACAAGAATTACGGCAACGGCGGTGCCTCGGCCGAGGTGCTTTCGGCCAAGGCATTCCGACGTCGGCAACGCTAAGGAAGCCCACTGCGCGCTCCAGCTCACACGTCGGTTGAGTAATCCGAACCGCCGGACGAATTGTCATCGTCGAACGAGTTATCGTCATCGAATGAAGCATCGGAAGCATCGGCTATTTGATCGTCGCGCTGGTCCTGTTGCGCCAATGTTTCGTCCCGACCTGTGCGCTCGCCTGCGGCAAAGGCCTGGTCGACGACATCGTTGGCCGACGAGCCGAACCCGCTTCCAAGCGCGCCCAGGCCCGACGTGCCCCAGCCATGACCCGAAAAGGCGCTGCTCAAGGCATTTGCCACCACCATGCCGCCCGCGACGCCGGCGGCAGTGGTGAGGGCATTTTGCAGGAAGCCGCCGCCCTGGGCCGGGGCGCTCCACGGACCGGGCTGAGGCTGGCCGCCCCACGGCCCACCTTGCGGTGCTGCGGGATAGGCCGAGGCGCCGGGCGCATATCCCGGCTGGCCCTGCTGGTATTGCGGGTTGGAACCTGGGCTTGCCGGGCGAGGCTCCGGCCGGTCGCTGCCGAACAGGCCGGACAGGAAGCCGCCCGATTGCGGCTTCGATCGGGCCTCCTCGAGTTGCGCCTCCAGGTCGCTGACCCGGCTGTTCAGCCGGGCGAGTGCCTGCTCGCCGACATAGATCGACTGCGCCATGGCATAGGGCGCGTAGGGCTGCCGGGCGATAAGCTCGCCGATCAGCCTCTCGGCTTCGGGGTCACGGGGATGATTTTCAGCGGTCCTGAGCCGCTCGAAGATGGCGGTGATGACCTGACGCTCTTCCGGTGTCATGAGCTTTGCTCCTGTAGAAAGCGCTTGCCGCGAATTCGCGGACGGAGCCTTGAGCTAGGAAGCGATGATGGCGGGTACAAGGCAGGCTGGGCGCTATTCAAGCCGAACCTTTGTCGCGGCACTGCAAAAATACGTGAATCCCAAGCGATCGACGGAGGGTCTATCGATCGCTCCGAAAGGTTCATTTTTCTGCAATCCCGGTTGGCAGGGAGTGGGTTTGTGACCTGTTCTGGAGGATGCGCACTTCCCTTTCGATACCGACCGGGTCGGATCAGGGCCTGCCCGAATAGCTTGCTACCAGCCTCACCAGGTCCGCTTGCCGTTTTGTCCCAGTCTTCGCGAAAATCCGGTGCAGGTGGGTTTTGACGGTCTGTTCCGAAATACCGAGCACCGGGGCCACTTCGGGCACGCCGCCGATCTCGATCACGGCAAAAAGGACCCGAAGTTCCGCTGGCGTCAGGTTGAACTGCCTGGCCAGCGTCTCGGGCGGCGAGGGCAAATCCAGGGCGGCCTTGCGGATGAACACCGCCGCCGCCGCCGAATATGATACGCCGGCCTTTCGACGCGCCCCGGAAGTCAACGGCAGTATGTGGGCTACATAGCGCTCGCCGCTGCGCCCCAGCAGCGGCAGGGCGACGCCGTTTCTTCCGACGGCCACATCGCCAGCCTCCGCCGCCGCGGACACATCGAGCAACTGCCGGCTGCCCTGTTGGTCGAACGCGGCTATACGCCCGTTCGCGGCGCGCAACACGTCGGCTTCAGCAATCAGACGATGGGCGCTGGCGTTGGCGTGAATGATACGGCCGGCCGCATCGACGACGAGAACGCTGGAAGCCAACTGGTCGACACTGTCGGCGAGCGTCGCCGCCTCGACGCGATGGAGATCGATCACCTTGCCGATGAGCATGGCACGCCGGATGTGTGGCGTGATGAGCTCGAAGCGATGACGCATTCGATCGTCCACCGCCCCAAGCGCCTTGTGGCGCATGGCGGTAAACAAGGCGCAGCTCGTAGCTCCCTTTTCCAGATTTGAGAACAGTCCGTCGGTCAGGCTCTGCGGCGCGAGCCATTCGCGGAAGAAACGTGTCCGGACAAACTCTTCGCACGAAATCACATCGGGCACGGCGACCGGCTGCTCGACCTCGAAGAAAATGACGCCGGGAAAGATCGGATTGAGCTTGCCGTAGGTTTCCAGATAGGTCTTGAAATAGTGCGGGGCGCTCACTGGGTCGCCCCACCAGAACAGCGCATCCGTGGCCCTGCTGATCGAGTCTTGCGAATGCAAGCTTGCCGAAGCGGCGCCGATATAGCCGCACACGCTTTCGATGGCGCTCGGCCAAAGGGCCGGATCGAGGGACGCGTCGTATACGTCACCTATGACCTGCGAGAGCTCGTCTGCTTCGCGCATGCTGGTCGCTCCAGAGGCCACATTACGCTCCTTCCAAGGTGTTTGCACGGGCTGAGCGCTCGGCTTGATCCAGTCCAGGCTGCCGTGGATCGCATGGACGGGCTGGAGCGTCCGGCCTGGATATCCATCGATCGGGTGACGCGGCGGGTTTTGCCGTCGGGCAGGATGTGTAGCGTCAGGCTGGTTGCATGGCGCCAAGAAGGTGCACGGCACGGTTCCGCGCGAAGAGCGGGACCGGAGCGAGCCAGACAGCTGAATCCAGTCGTTCATGATCAGGAGGTCACTATGAAAGACCAGTTCGATGCTGAATTGCGAGCGAACCTGCGGGGAGCGCTGATTGCGCGCGGCGATGCCGACTACGACGACGCGCGCAAACTCTTCAATGGAATGATCGATAAGCGCCCGCTGCTCATCGCCCGTTGCGCCGACGTCGCCGACGTGATCACGGCGGTGAACTTCGGCCGCGACCACAACCTGCTGGTCGCCGTGCGCGGGGGCGGCCACAACGGCCCGGGATTAGGGAGTTGCGACGACGGCCTGGTGATCGACTTGTCGGCAATGAACGGCGTGCGCGTCGACCCGAATGCCCGTACGGCGCGGGTAGGGGCCGGCTGCACGCAGGGCGACGTCGACCACGCAACCCATGCTTTCGGCCTGGCCGTGCCAGCCGGCATCATCTCGACCACCGGCGTCGCCGGACTGACGCTGAGCGGCGGCCATGGCTACCTGACACGCAAATACGGCCTGACCATCGATAATCTCATCGAGGCCGATGTCGTGCTCGCTGATGGAAGCTTCGTCACCGCCAGCCGGGAGCAGAACACCAGCCTGTTCTGGGCGTTGCGCGGCGGGGGTGGCAATTTCGGCATCGTGACCAGTTTTGTGTTCCAGTTGCACCCCGTCGGCATGGTCTTTGCGGGGCCGATTGCATGGGACCAAAGCCACGCCCGCACGATCATGCAGCGTTATCGCGAGTTCCTGCCGGTCGCGCCCGAAGAACTCGGTATTTTCCTGGGACTCAAGACGATCCTCTCGAGCGCGCCGTTCCCCGAAGAGCTGTGGGGAAAGCGCATGTGCCTGCTGATGTGCTGCTATGCCGGCCCCGAGGAACAGGGCAGGCAGGCGCTGGCCCCGCTGATGGATTCGCTCCCGGCGCCCTGGCTCAACTGGATGGGCACGATGCCCTATCCTGCCGTGCAGAGCATGTTCGATGGGCTCTATCCGAAAGGCATGCAGTGGTACTGGCGCGGCGACTTCGTCAAGACGTTGTCCGACGCGGCGATCGACGCTCACCTGGAACAGGCAGCGAAGGCGCCGAGCGAATTGTCGCTCATGCACCTCTATCCGATCGATGGCGCGGTCCATCGCGTTGGCAAGGAGGAGACGGCCTGGAATTGCCGCGACGCGACCTGGTCGATGGTCATTGCGGGGATCGATCCGAACCCCCAGAAAGCAGGCCCCGTCACGCGCTGGACCAAGGCCTATTGGGAGGCGGTGCACCCGTTCGATCTCGGTGGCGCCTATCCCAACTTCATGATGGATGACGAGGACGGTGCAAGGCTGAAGGCCACGTACGGCGATAACTACAAGCGCCTGGCGGCACTGAAGAAGCAATACGACCCGACCAACCTTTTCCGCGTGAACCAGAACATTCGGCCGGCGGTCTGACGAGGCCATTTATCGGCAGCCGTCGATGGAGCTATCCGGCGGTCGCGCCGGCCGTGGCGAGCAGATTCGCCGCGGCCGGCAACTACTGCTTATGGGGTGAAGACCTTCCGCGTGAACGCTTGTGTCAGCCGCAGCAGTTCCGGCCCCAGGACGCGATCGTTGCCCACCGGGGGCACGACGTCCCGAACCTCTCGGACGAAGCCGGCAAGTTCGCCCGGCGCCTGGCGGTCTGTCACGTGGAGCGCCTGTGATGCGACGACGGCAAGGGTGGCCAGGCAGGCATCCAGATATCGCCCGGCTCGTTCCTCCTTGGCCCAGGCCGGGAATGCGGTCGCCGCGACATCGTCCTGCCCGGCGCCCGCCGATTCCGTTCCCGGGATGAAAGTGCGCTGCGCGGCCGCCTTCGCCTGCTCGAGATAGCCGGTGGTCGCCATGGGTATGTAGCCAAGGCTGCCGTGTCCGTCGCTGTCGCTGGGGTCGCGTCCGACCATGAGCATGTTGGGAAGATGGGATACGGCGCCGTTCAGCAGCTTCGATCCGTGCCGGTCGCACAAAAGGCAGAGGTCGGCCCAGATGGCGGACAGGTCGTCGAGGGCAGGGGCTGCCATAGCATTGTGGTAGCCGCCCGTGCTGATGCAGCGCCCATAGGGATGATCGTTGTCGGGCGGGATGTAGACAGGGTTGTCGGATGCCGAGCCGAGCGAAATGTTTGCGGCGCGCTCGGCGGCGGCGACGGCGCGGTGGGCGTGGCCAAGCACGCGCGGCACGATGCGGTAGCTCACCGGGGCCTGATAGTTTCGCCGCTCGGTGCCCGCGCCTTTGAGCAGGCGCCGCAACGCCTGAAGGGCCGCGGCTTCGTGCTCGTCGCCCCAGAGCTGGTCCAGCGCCGCGTCATAGTGCTCCATGGGCGCGCGAAACGCCTCGATCGAAAGCGCCAGGACCTGCTCGACGAGACCAAGGCGGCGACGAGCGGCGAGCGCCGCGTCGGCCAGAAGCGCTGCGGCGCAAGGCGATCCATTGATAAGCGAACCCCTTTCCTTGACCTCGAGGTCGAGGCTCGCGGTCAATTCCGCGAACAGCGGGTAAAGCGCCAGGATTTCGCCGGCGCCGCCTTGCCCGGACGAGGCCACGGTCGGCAAGGCTCGGCCGTCGAGCATGCCGGCGACGGCAAGCGCGACGCGCGGGGTGGTCGCGGCGTTGCCCTCGATGAAATTGGCAAGCCGGGCCAAGATCATCGCCCTGACGACCCGGTCGGGATAGGGATCGCCAAAGGATGTCGCTGCGGCAAAGGCCTTGATCCGTGCGTGACGCTCGCGCTCTTCCACCGAGAGTCGCTCGCTCGCCAGTTCGCCCATCGCAGTCGTGACCCCGTAGATCATGAGGTTCGGGTCAGTGTCGATCAGGCGTAGGAACGCTTCCCGGCAACGCGCGATCTCGCGTAGTGCGTCCTCGCTGAGGCGCACCTGCTCGCCTTGCCACGCCACCCGCAGGACCGACTGAAGGTTGATATCCGCCCTCTTGGTCAAAGTGACTGTCATGATCATTCCCTCAACGACATGCACGATTGCTGCCTTGGTCCGCAGTTGTGCCGTGCATGCTGAAAGCGTCAAGGGATCAGGGCATTCTTCGCCATTCGTTATGGCGGCTTTCGCCGAACATGATCATGAAGTGGAGGTTTGTTGGCTTATACTGCTCCTTCGTTGGGTAAGCGCTTCGGTCGCCGCTATAGTAAGCTCCGCCGGTGGGCAGTCGACGATGCAAGGGGAGAGCCCATGTCCGATTTCGATCTGGTTTTGACGGGACGGGTGGTTGGCACCGACCGCGTCCGCGAAAATGGCTACGTCGCCATTCGCGGCGGGCTGGTCGAGCGCGTCGGCGAGGGCGCGCCGCCGGCGGCTGCGCGCCGGGAGGATTTTGGAGATGCCTTCATCCTGCCGGGGGCGATAGACGCCCAGGTTCATTCCCGCTCCCAGGCCGGGCAGGAGGACTTTGTCTGGTCCACGCGCTCGGCCGCGGCCGGAGGGGTGACCACGATTGTCGACATGCCCTATGACGACGGGATGCTGATCTGCGACGCGGAGCGCCTTTCGCACAAGGCGCGCGAAGCAGGCGAACAGGCCCGTGTCGATTTCGCGCTGTACGGCACCGTGCATCCAGAGCAAGGGCCGGCCCATATCGCCGAGATGGTTGCGGCCGGCGCCGCCGGCTTCAAATTCTCGACCTTCGGCACTCATCCTGAGCGATTTCCCCGCATTTCTTCGGATATGCTGCACGCTTGCTTTGCCGAGATCTCGCGCCACGGCCTGATCGCCGGCATCCACAATGAAGACGACGAGATGGTGCGGGCCGCAATCGCGCGGGTCATGGGCTCGGGCATAACTGACTATCGCGCGCACGGCATGTCGAGGCCGGCCGTCGCCGAAGCGGTGGCGACCGCGACGGTCTATGAGATCGGCGCGGCGACAGGCTGCTCGACCCATATCGTGCATTGCTCCATCGGCCGCGGCTACGATTTGTGCCGCGCCTACCGCATGCAGGGTTTCGACACCACGATCGAGGCTTGCATCCACTATCTCATCCTCGATGAGGAGCACGATGTCGCTCGTCTCGGCGGCCGGGCGAAGATCAATCCGCCCATACGTTCGCGCGACGAGGTGGAGGCCCTATGGCGGCATCTGGCCAGCGGCAACGTCACCGTCGTTTCGACCGACCATGTGAGCTGGTCGGCGGCGAGGAAGGACGACCCTGTGATGTTGAACAATTCCTCGGGCGTGCCTGGCCTGGAAGTTCTCTACTCGCTACTGCTCAAGGGGCTGTTTGAGCGCCGGATGAGCTTCTCATGGGCGTCCAGGCTTCTGGCGGCCAATCCGGCGCGGCTGTTCCGGATAGGGCATCGCAAGGGGGCGCTGGATATCGGTCGCGATGCCGATATCGTCGTCATGGCGCACGATCCGCGCCGTTACCATCCGGCCGCCAGCGGCAACAACGTGGTCACGTGGAGCCCTTATGCCGGCATGGAATTGCCGTTCCGGCCTGTCGCGACGTTCCAGCGTGGCGAGCTGATCTTCGATGGCGCCAAGGTGCTGGCCCAGCCGGGGGCAGGCCGGTTCGTCACGCCGGGGCTGGCCGCATGAGCGCGCCTCGAAATCCTCGCATCGACAGCGAACGGCTGTGGGGCGACATCATGGCACTCGGCGAGCTTACCGAGCCGGATATCCCCTATACGCGCCGTTCGTTCTCGCCGATGTTCCTCAAGGGGCGCGAATGGCTTTCGCAGCGTTTTGCCGATGCCGGGATGGCGGTGCGGCTCGACGCCGGCGGCAATCTCATCGGTCGCCTGCCGGCTGCCGATCCTGCACTGGGCACGATCATGATCGGCTCGCACAGCGACAGCGTTCCCTCGGGCGGCAGGTTTGACGGAATAGCCGGCGTGGCCGCGGCGATTGAGGTGGTCCGTGCGTTTCGCGATGCCGGGCACCTCATGAACCACCCGGTGGAAGTGGTAGACTTCCTGGCGGAGGAGCCGAGCGAGTTCGGCCTGTCCTGCGTGGGAAGCCGGGCAATGGCCGGCCGCCTCCTTGACGACATGCTCGCTTACAAGAACGCCGCCGGTGAGGCGCTCGGCTCCGCGATCGACAGGGTGGGCGGCGATGTCGCCAACATTGCGCAGGCCCGCCGCGGCGACATTGCTTCCTTCCTCGAGCTGCATATCGAACAGGGCCGGGTCCTCGAGGACACGCATGTCGATCTCGGCATCGTTTCCGCGATCGCCAGCGTGACGCGGGTTGAAATCCAGTTCGAAGGCCGCGCCGATCATGCTGGCACCACGCCGATGCATTTGCGCCGGGACGCTGGAGTGGCGGCCGCGACCACCATCTCTTTCGTGGCCGCCGAAGCGGAACGCCGCGCCGCAATGGGCCGAGGGCATTTCGTCGCGACGACCGGCGTGGTGACAGTCTCGCCCAACGCGGCGAACGTCATCCCCGCCAATGCGCGTTTGATCATCGACATTCGCGCAGAGGACGACGACGTCCTGGAGGGATTTCTCGAAAGCCTCGACGCACAGACGCTGGCGATTGCGCAAGCCGCCAGTGTCGGGCGGAGCGGCTGGAAGATCGTGTCGCGAACCAGGCCCGCCCATTGCGATCCGCAATTGCGGGAACTCCTTGGCCAGAGCGCTCAAAGCCTGGGCTATTCCGTCCTGGACATGGCCTCGGGGGCCGGACATGACGCGGCCTTCATCTCAATGATCGCGCCGAGCGGCATGGTCTTTGTACCCTGCCGCGAAGGGCGAAGCCACACGCCGGAGGAATGGGTGGCGCCCGAGGCGCTGGCGGCGGGAGCCGCCACGCTGCTGGAAACGATCATACGTCTCGATACAAGACCTGCCCCGGCGAACCGGACCTCGACCCAAGGAGCGCGACAGTGACCGACCAAAGCATGCGCTGGTTCCTTTCGAAGTTGGAAGCCAGCGGCGATTTGCACCGTGTCGAGCGCGATATCGACGCAAGATTCGAGATCGCTTCGGTCCTGACTCTGCGGCAATCGGGCCCGGCGCAACTGTTCGCCCGCGTCAACGGCCACGAGATGCCGGTAGTCGGCAACCTCTTCAATCACCGGACACGCTTCGCCACGGCGCTGGGCATTGAGCGGAACGAACTGGACGCGCTCTGCGTGAAGGCGCTCGAACAGCCGCTCGCGCCGCGGATCGTGGATGATGCGCCGGTGCAGCAGGTCGTCCATCGCGAGCCGCTGGACATCGGCGCGCTGCTGCCGGTGCCGCACTGGTTCGAGCGCGAGGCAGCGCCCTACATCACCGCCGGCGTCATCGTCGCCAAGGATCCGGAAACCGGGCGGCGCAATGTCTCGATCGCCCGGCTGCGGCTCGAAGGCGGCTCTAGGCTGATGGCCGGCATAGCCAAGAACCATCATCTCGCCCGGATCGCCGAGAAGGCGATGCAGAGGGGGCAGGACCTGGAAATCGCGGTCGCTATCGGCAATCACGCGGCCGTGCTGCTCGGCTCGCAGATGTATGTCGGCCTCGGCGACGACGAGTTCGACATTGTCGGCGGATTGCTCGGCGAGCCTGTGGAACTGGTGAAATGCAAGACGGTCGATCTCGAGGTTCCGGCGCATGCGGAGATCGTCCTGGAAGGGCGTCTGCGCCCGACCGAACTGATCGAGGAGGGGGCCGTCTCCGAGTTCCCCGGCTTCTACGTCTATTACGGTCCGGGGATCGGCGTGGAGATCGGCTGCGTCACGCACCGCGAGGACGCGATCTACCAGGCCATTTTGCCCGGCTATGCTCCCGAGCATTGCCTGCTGGGCGCAGTCGCCATCGGCGCGACGCTCACGCGCGACCTGCAGCGATCGATCCCGGCCGTACGGCGTGTTTTCATCACCGACGGGGGCATGGGGCGGCTGCACGCGATCATCTCCATGCACCGGCCGCGTCTGGGCGAGGGCAAGCGCGCGGTGATGCTGGCGATGGGCCTGGTCAATCTGCTGAAGCACGTGATCGTCGTTGAGGATGACATAGATGTCGAGGACCCGCGGCAGGTCGAATGGTCCCTCGCGGCCCGGTTCCGTGGGCATGAGGATCTGCTCGTGCTGCCCGGCGTGCGGGCGGATCGCTGCGACCCGCTGCACGAGGATCTCGTCGTCACCAAGATCGGCATGATAGCCACGACGCGGCCCGGCGATGGCGAGCCCGGCGGGCGTTCCGAGTTGGCAAGTCCGCCACGCGATGTCCTTGATCGCGTCAAGGCGAACCTGCGGCTTTACTGATCGGCGCAAACGATCCGGAGTCCTGCTTGTCGAAAGAACGCTTCATCGTCGCCATCACCGGTGCCTCCGGCCACATCTACGGCGTACGGCTGCTCGAGACGTTGCGCGAACTGGGCTTCGAGACCCATCTGGTGGTTTCCAGGGCCGCTGTCGTCGCGCTTGCCCACGAGACCGACCTCAAGCTCAAGAACGTGCGCGCCCTTGCCGACCACGTCCACGACAATGATGACGTGGCCTCGCCGATCTCCAGCGGCTCGTTTCGCACGCGCGGCATGATCATTGCTCCATGCACCACCAAGACATTGGGCGAGATTGCCTCCGGCGCCTGCGGCACGCTGGTGTCGCGCGCCGCCGACGTCGTGCTGAAGGAGAGGCGCAGGCTGGTCCTGATGCTGCGCGAAACACCGCTGCATCTCGGCCATTTGCGAAACATGGTAGCGGTCACGGAAATGGGGGCGATCGTGATGCCGCCTGTGCCGGCTTTCTACGCAAGGCCCAGGACGATCGAGGACATTGTCGATCACACCGTCGGCCGCGCCCTCGACCTTTTCGATATCGACACCGGCAGGTTCAAGCGCTGGAAAGAACCTGGGGAGCATGTCCCGGAATAGCACGTGGTGCGCAGCTTCGCCGGCAGCGAGGTGTTTTCATTCGGCTGAGTAGATCGCTCGTTGGGCTGCCGCTTCCTTGCTCATGCCCGTCGCGGACAATTCGCGTTTCAGCGCCTTGATCAGCGAGCGCTCCACATCGGTCAGAACCCGCTCCGGCGAGAACAGGATCGACAGCCGCCGCCGCACGATCGGCTCCACGACCGGGTTGAACTGCAGTGCGCCCGCTTCGACGAGAGACTGAACCGAAGACAGGGGCAGGATCGTCGCCAGGCGCATGCGCCTCACAAGCGCAAGCAGGGTCGAAAGCGAATTGACCTCCATCTGCGGCGCGAAATGCCCATCGATTTCGGCGGCCGCCTTGTCGAGGATCTGGCGCAGGCCGTAGGCGCTGCCGGGCAGGGCAAGCGGGATGTTCAGGGCGTTTCGCAGCGACACCTGCCCCGGCGGCAGAACCGCCTTCGCCGGGTTGGACACCACCCCGAATAGATCCTCGATGGCAAGGTCGATCTGCCAGGAACGCGACACCTGGGCTTCGACGAGAGCAAAGCCGATCTCGCCCGCGTCGACCCAGCGGCGCAGCGTTTCTGTGGGGCCTTCGAGGATTTTCAGTCGCACTGTCGGATGCAGGTTCGACAAGTCGTCCAAGGCCCTGGCGAGGGCGCGGGCGAGGGGTCCTTCATGGTGGATCATCGGCAGCACGCCGATCGCCAGCCGCTCGCGTCTTGCGCTGGCATAGTGGGCCGCGCCCTCGGCGATCCGGTCGCAGGCCTGCGTTGCCGGCCTCAGCAGAGCCGCAAGCTTCGCGGTGCTTGCATTCGCCTCGAGTCCGGTTCGGCGGCGAAGAAACAGGTCGCCCTTTATTGTCCGCTCCAATTTCCGCAACTGGTTGGAAAGGGCGGGCTGCGCGACGCGCAGGTGCCTGGCGGCGCCGCTTATGCTGAGATGGTCCGACATTGCGAGGAAATAGCGGATCTGTTTCAGCGTGATCCGAGGTTCGTAGCGCATCACCGAACCGGGGGCTGCCAGCGCGTTTCTGAGCGCCTCGACATAGGCTAGCGCGGCAGGCTCGCGGGAGGATAACCGCGCCACGACCGGACTGACCAATTCCACCGGCAGTCTTGCAAGCGACAGATTGAGCCGTTCGACGCTCGCCATCACCAGGCTCCGTGGCGCGAGCAGGTTGAACGGGGTAGGTTCGCGCAAAAGCCGCGCGAACGTGCCCACATCCTCCTCTATGACTACGGGCTCGGGAAGGTCGTGCGTGTCGCAATAGGCGCGCGCCTGCCGAAGCTGCGCCTCGCCGAGCGGTGGCAGGAACAACGGTGCTTTCCGCAGCAGTTCGAAGCCGACTGTTCCATCGCCGTCCCGGTGACGATTGCCGCCGCTGACAGCCACCCATTCGTCCCGCAGCAGCGGCAGGCTGTCGTCCCCTTCATCCTCTTGGGCGTAGTCCAGCACGATGCGGGCGGAGGGGCTTGCCCCCTCCGGTTTGTGGTCGGCCGCGCTCCGCTCGAGCACATGCACATAGGGCGCACGGCCGAGCGCGAAATGCGTGGTCGCGATGATGTCGGGAGACAACTCCCGGATGGTTCGTGCGGCCATGCTCGCCGCGCGTGACAGGCGACCAGCCATGAATTGCAGCGGCGAGATGATCTCCAGCCGCTTGATGGGAGCGGATTGATCAGCTCGAAGGATGGTCTCTGCCGCTTCCACGGCCTGTAGGAGCGGCTCGACCGATTGGTAGAGCCAGCGCGCCGCCTCGGTCGGGTAGTGTCCTCGGGGCCCTCGCTGAAACAGCGTCATCCCCAGTTCCCGCTCAAGCGCGTCGATGTTTTCGCTGACGGTCGCCGCGGCGACATTCGCATAGGCGGCGGCTTCCGCCTGATTCTTGAACTGGCAGGCAAGGAGGAAATAGGAAAGCTGCGCCGTCTCCAACGAACCTCCAGATGTCCGTGCGGGATTCCCGATGTCGGAACCGGTTTAGGCCATTACGCGGCCAAGCGAAATCGCCGTATTCGGAAGCAGACAGCAGTTCGATTCGCTTGCGGAAGCGAGCTGCGAGGACATCCATGGAACAAGCCAGATTGGCAAAAGGCCAGCCGCTGTGGCTGGGGCGCCAGGATTCGAACCTGGGAATGTCGGTACCAAAAACCGATGCCTTACCGCTTGGCGACGCCCCAGCAGGCGGGCCGTGCCCGCTGCGCGCGGCCTTATAGGACGAGCCGCCGCAAAGCTCAATGCCATGTTGGCGGCCGAAAGGGAATGATCCACGGGTCAGAATGTCGCTTAACCGTGACACTCTTGTCGGCCGATTTGCTATTCGCCCCACACGCCGAGCTCGTTGCCGGCCGGATCGGTGAAATGGAACCGCCTGCCGCCTGGGAAGGAAAAGATCGGCCTGACGATGGTGCCGCCGGCATTCTCGACCGCTTCCAGTGTGTCTTCCAAGTTTTCGGAATAGAGCACGGGCAGCGGCCTGGCGCCCGCTTCGCCTGCATCGGCCTGGAAGCCGCCGTCGAGTCCTTCGGCAAAAGCGGAGTAGGTTGGGCCGTAATCCGTGAAGGACCAGGCAAAGGCCGCGCTGTAGAAGGACTTGACGCTGTCCAGGGTCCCACCGGTGGCCGGTAGCTCCAGATAGTCGAGTTTTCCATTGAGTTTCATCACGCTACTCCACTATGTTCCTGTTATGTTCTATATGGTGGCGTTTGGGGCGGCAAGTCTTTTTGACGCAGCTTTTGCTTAATCGATTTTAGCGGCGGCGCTTGCTTCGCCCACACCTTGCCTTTCGCACTGCAGCATCATATCGCTCGAACTGGAAGGGCGGGGAACCGGGCTTTGGTCCGGGTATTATCTATCTTCCAAGGACTTGGAGGGCGAGCATGACCAAGTGGGTTTACACCTTCGGCGACGGCGCGGCCGAAGGGCGTGCCGGAGATCGCAACCTTCTCGGCGGCAAGGGCGCCAATCTGGCCGAGATGTGCAGCCTCGGGCTGCCGGTACCGCCGGGCTTCACCATCACCACCGAAGTCTGCAACGCCTTCTATGCCAACGGCCGCAGCTATCCGGCCGCGCTCGAGGCCGACGTGCTGGGCGCGCTCGATCATATCGGCAACATCACCGGCCGCCGCTTCGGCGACCCCTCGAAGCTGCTCCTGGTTTCAGTGCGTTCCGGAGCCCGCGCCTCGATGCCCGGTATGATGGATACGGTGCTCAATCTCGGCCTCAACGACGAGACGGTCGAGGCGCTGGCCAGCGATTCCGGCGATGCCCGCTTTGCCTATGACAGCTACCGCCGCTTTATCCAGATGTATTCCGACGTCGTCATGGGCCTAGATCACGAGGTGTTCGAGGAAATCCTGGAGGATGAGAAGGCAAACCTCGGCCACGAGCTCGACACCGAACTGACGGCGGCCGAATGGCAGGGCGTGATCGGGCTCTACAAGGCCAAGGTGGAGGAGGAGCTCGGCAAGCCGTTCCCTCAGGATCCGCGCGAGCAGCTCTGGGGCGCGATCGGCGCCGTTTTCTCGAGCTGGATGAACAACCGCGCCATCACCTACCGCCGCCTGCACGACATCCCGGAAAGCTGGGGCACGGCGGTCAACGTCCAGGCCATGGTGTTCGGCAATATGGGCGATACGTCCGCCACAGGCGTCGCCTTCACCCGCAATCCTTCGACTGGCGAAAGGCAGCTCTACGGCGAATTCCTGGTCAACGCCCAGGGCGAGGACGTGGTGGCCGGCATCCGCACGCCGCAGAACATCACCGAGGTGGCGCGCATCGCCGCCGGCTCCGACAAGCCGTCGCTGCAGAAGCTGATGCCCGATGCCTTCCAGTCCTTCGTCGACATCTCCGACCGGCTGGAACAGCACTACCGTGACATGCAGGACCTCGAATTCACCATCGAGCGCGGCAAGCTGTGGATGCTGCAGACCCGCTCCGGCAAGCGCACCGCCAAGGCGGCGCTCAAGATCGCGGTCGAGATGGCCAAGGACGGCCTTATCACCAAGGAGGAAGCTGTCGCCCGCATCGACCCCGCTTCGCTCGACCAGCTCCTGCATCCGACCATCGACCCCAAGGCCGCGCGCGATGTCATCGGCATGGGCCTGCCTGCCTCTCCCGGCGCCGCCACCGGCGAGATCGTGTTTTCCTCCGGCGATGCCGAGGACGCCAGGGCGCAAGGCCGCAAGGTGATCCTGGTTCGCATCGAGACCAGCCCCGAGGATATCCACGGCATGCATGCCGCCGAAGGCATCCTGACCACGCGCGGCGGCATGACCAGCCATGCCGCGGTGGTGGCGCGCGGCATGGGCAAGCCCTGCGTGTCCGGCGCCGGCTCGCTGCGCGTCGACTACAAGGCCGGCACGCTGGTCTCGATGGGACAGACCTTCCGCAAGGGCGACGTCATCACCATCGATGGCGGCAACGGCCAGGTGCTCAAGGGCGCCGTCGCCATGCTGCAGCCTGAACTCTCGGGCGATTTCGCCGCCATCATGGAATGGGCCGACGCCGCGCGCCGTATGAAGGTGCGCACCAATGCCGAGACGCCGCTCGACGCGCGCATGGCGCGCTCGTTCGGTGCCGAGGGCATCGGCTTGTGCCGCACCGAGCACATGTTCTTCGACGGCGCCCGCATCGTCGCCATGCGCGAGATGATCCTTGCCGACACCGAGAAGGACCGGCGCGCCGCCCTCGACAAGCTCCTGCCGATGCAGCGTTCCGACTTCCTCGAACTGTTCGAGATCATGGCCGGCCTGCCGGTGACGATCCGCCTGCTCGACCCGCCGCTGCACGA
>NZ_JANINM010000293.1 GCF_024509055.1 Mesorhizobium sp.
GCACGGTGCCGATGAAGGCGTCGTTGTTGGCGAAGATGTCGCCGTCGCGGATCCGAGGGTTTTCCTCGTAACCGTTGCGGATCATCCATTTGATGAAGCGGCTCATCGTGTGCACATGCACCATGATGCCGTTGGAGAGCGCGATGGCGTCGCCCTCCGGCGTGTAGATGGCGACGACCATCTCGCCGACCTCGCGCACGCCGGGCGAAGCCGAGATGCGGCGGGCCATTTCGCGGGCCGACACGCAGTAGGCGCGCAGCTTGGTGTGCAGTGTTTCGAACTTCAGCGGATCCTGGTTGCGCAGTTCGAGCTCGGTGATGCCGTCATAGCAGCCGGTCTCTTCCATGAGCCTTTCGGATTCGATCAGCCGCTCGCGGATGCGGAGCGCGGAGGCGGGTTTGTCCAGCATGGCGTTCGCCCTTCTCAAGCGTGGGAGTAGTGGAGCAGCGTCCATTCGTCGATGAAGACGCGGTCCTGCGGATGGACGACGAGGGTCGTGGCGGGATGTTCGATGATGGCGGGGCCGACAACCTCATGGCCGGGTTGGAGAAGGTCCATCTCGTAGAGGTTGGCCTTGTGCCAGCGGCCGCCGATATAGGCCTCGCGCACACCCTTGTGGGCCGACGCCGGATCGGATTTGCCCAGCGGCCGCTTGACCAGCATCGGCTTGACCTTGTCCGCGGTGGCGATGAGCCCGAGTTCGGTGATCGAGAAGCCGGCCTCGCCATAGCGCGAAACGCGGTGGTTGACCTTGGCGTAGACGGCCTCGAACTCGGCGATGACCTTGCGCATGTCGTCGGCGGAATCGATTGCCGACAGCGGCGCCATCACCTCGACGTCCTCGAGCTGGCCGGTGTAGCGCATCATCAGGAACGGCACGGTCTTGATCTTGTCGCGAGCATGGCCGTCGGCGATCATTTCATCGACCGCGGCCTTGGTGAGATCATCCCAAACACTGGTGACCTTCCCGCCGAACGCGACCAGCTCGTCATCGCTGGCCCGCGCGCCGATGTCGATCTGCGTCGACACCGAGTGACGGCGCATGAAATCGGCAGTGGTGCAGCCGAAGGCCGAGAAGGCGGCGGCGAACTGGAAGGTGATGATGTCCTTGAAGCCGATGCCCCTGGAGCAGCCGGCGAGATGCAGCGGCCCCGAGCCGCCATAGGACAGAAGCGTGAACTCCGACGGGTGGATTCCTTGCCCGGAAATGACGCGGCGCAGCGCGTTGTTGGCGTCGGCCTCGAGCATCTCGATCATGCCTTCGGCGGCTTCCTCGACGCCAACGCCGAGCACGCGGGCGCATTTCTCTTCGAAGGCCTTCCTTGCCTTCTCGACCTGAAGCACGACCTTGCCACCGAGGAAATAGTGCGGATTGAGGCGACCGAGGATGGCGTCGCAATCGGCGATCGTCGGTTCCGTGCCGCCCTTGGCGAAACAGATCGGGCCGGGATCGGAGCCGGCGCTTTCCGGTCCGAGCGAGACCTTCCTGGTCAGCGGGTCGACCTTCAGGATCATGCCGGCGCCGGCGCCGATCGTGTCGAGATGCAGCGTCGGCACGTTGAGCTTGAAGCGGTCCATCAGCGGCTCGTTCTCGATCCGCGTCTGGCCGCGCGTGATGACGCCCATGTCGAAGGACGTTCCGCCCATGTCCGAGCAGATCAGCGAGTCGTTGCCGATCAGCTTGCCGACATAGGCTGCGCCAAGTATGCCGCCGATCGGCCCGGAGATCATCGTCTCGTGCAGGCGCGGATGGTTGATCGAGGTGAGACCGCCGAACGAAAGCAGCGTCTGCACGCCGTATTTGAAGCCGTATTTCTTCGAGACGTCCTCGATGCCCTTCAACTGCTTGCGGCCGCGCGAGGTGGCGTAAGCCTCGATCAGCACCGAGTTCAGCCGCGACTGCTCGCGGATGACGGGGCGCACTTCATGGCTGGTATAGACGAGGATGTCGGCGCCTGCGGCGGCGATCTCCTCGCGGCAGATCTCGGCGATGCGCTTCTCATGCGCCGGATTGACGTGCGAAAAGACGGTCATGATGCAGATCGCCTCGACCTTGTCGGCGATCAGCTTCTTGGCGGCGGCA
>NZ_JANINM010000294.1 GCF_024509055.1 Mesorhizobium sp.
GCCGCGGTCGGCGGCACCGACACCTTCCTCAAGGTCTACAAGGACAAGGACGCCAAGTTCGCCGCCGGCCCCGAGATCGCCAAGGTGTTCAAGGCGGCGGACGACGCCCGCAAGATGGCCAAGAACACCAATGTGCAGGACTGGAACCAGGCGACCAACCTGGTCATCACCGGCAAGGCAGGCGGCCAGATCATGGGCGACTGGGCGCAAGGCGAATTCCAGGTCGCCGGCAAGACCGCCGGCAAGGACTACACCTGCTTGCCCGGTCTCGGCCTGAACGAGGTCATCGCCACCGGCGGCGACGCTTTCTACTTCCCGCTGCTGAAGGACGAGGCAAAGGCCAAGGCGCAGGTGGTGCTGGCCGAGACGCTGCTCGATCCAAAGACACAGGTCGCCTTCAACCTCAAGAAGGGCTCGCTGCCGGTGCGTGGTGACGTCGACCTCAACACCGCCAACGACTGCATGAAGAAGGGCCTCGCCATCCTTGCCAAGGGCTCCGTCATGCCTTGGACGGACCAACTGCTCTCGCAGGACAGCCAGAAACAGAAGGAAGACCTGTTCTCTGAGTTCTTCGCCAAGCCCGACCTGACCGTGGAAGAGGCGCAGAAGCGCTTCGCCGCCATCATCGCCTCGGCGGACTGATTCCGGCGCCCCCGCCGGCTCCCGGCCCCAGCCTGTCCGGGGTCGGGAGCTTCGACGTCCTCATTGCCCGGTCGCCCGAGATGAGCAGCAGCGAACGCCCGAACCAGCTCCTCCGCAATCTCAACGCCAAGGTCGCATCGATCCCGATGATCCTGACCGCGCTGGTGGTATTCGTCGGCGGCACCGCCTGGACCGTGCTCTACTCCTTCACCAATTCGAAGCTGCTGCCGCGGCTGAATTTCGTCGGGCTCGATCAGTATTACCGGCTGTGGGCGACGCCACGCTGGCTGGTCTCGATCGAGAACCTGCTGATCTACGGCGTCATCTCGCTGGTGTTCTCGCTGGCGATCGGCTTCCTGCTGGCGGCCTTGCTCGACCAGAAGATCCGTTTCGAGGACACGTTCCGCACCATCTTCCTTTATCCGTTCGCACTTTCCTTCATCGTCACCGGACTGGTCTGGCAATGGCTGCTCAATCCGGACTTCGGCGTCCAGCATGTCGTGCGCGATCTCGGCTGGGCGAGCTTCAGCTTCGACCCGCTCTATAATTCCAGCATCGTCATCTACGGCATTTCGATCGCCGCGCTCTGGCAGGGTACGGGGCTGATCATGTGCCTGATGCTGGCCGGCCTGCGCGGCATCGACGAGGACATCTGGAAGGCCGCCCGTGTGGACGGCATACCCGCCTGGAAGACCTACCTCTTCATCATCATCCCGATGATGCGCCCTGTGTTCATCACCACACTGGTGATCATCGCCGCCGGCATCGTCAAGGTCTACGACCTCGTGGTTGCCCAGACCAGCGGCGGCCCGGGCATCGCTTCCGAGGTGCCGGCCAAATACGTCTACGACTACATGTTCTTCGCCCAGAATCTCGGCCAGGGCTTTGCCGCCTCGACCATGATGCTGCTCTCGGTGGTGATCGTCATCGTGCCCTGGGCCTATCTCGAATTCGGGGGGCGCAAACGTGGCTGACGTCGCCGCTTCCCTGGGGCCGAGCGGTCCGAAACCGCGGCGTGCGCTGTCGCGCCGCAACATCTTCCTCTACGGTACGCTGATCGTCGTGGCGCTCTATTATCTGCTGCCGCTCTACGTGATGATCGTGACATCGCTGAAGGGCATGCCGGAAATCCGCCTCGGCAACATCTTCTCGCCGCCGGTGGAGATTACTTTCGAGCCCTGGGTCAAGGCATGGTCGAAAGCCTGCACCGGCCTCAATTGCGACGGGCTTTCACGCGGCTTCTGGAACTCGGTGCGCATCACAGTGCCGTCCGTGATCCTGTCGATCGCGATCGCCTCCGTGAACGGCTATGCCCTGGCCAACTGGCGCTTCAAGGGCGCCGACACCTTCTTCGTCATCCTGATCGTCGGCGCCTTCATCCCCTATCAGGTGATGATCTATCCGATCGTCATCATCCTGCGCGAGATCGGCATCTACGGCA
>NZ_JANINM010000295.1:0-752 GCF_024509055.1 Mesorhizobium sp.
GCTTACTCACTCCTGTACTGCGGCGCTGGAAATGTCCATGCTGCTGGCCGACCTTTCGCCCGGCGACGAGGTTATTTTACCGTCGTTCACTTTCGTGTCCACCGCAAATGCCGTGGTGCTGCGGGGAGCCACGCCGGTCTTCGTCGATATCCGGCCGGATACGCTCAATCTCGATGAAACCGAGGTGGAAGCTGCGATCTCCCATCACACACGGGCGATCATCGCCGTGCACTATGCGGGCGTTCCGGCCGAGATGGATGTGCTCAATGCGATAGCGGATCAGTATCGGCTGGTCGTCGTGGAAGATGCAGCCCAAGCGATCGGTTCACGCTATCGCGGACGACTTGCGGGCAGCCTCGGCGCCATGGCGGCGTTCAGTTTCCATGAGACCAAGAACATTGTCTCGGGCGAAGGCGGCGCACTTGTCGTCAACGACCGGCGCTTCGCCGAGCGTGCCGAAATCATCCGGGAAAAAGGCACCAACCGGCGGCAGTTTCTCAATGGCTTCGCCGACAAATACACGTGGGTCGATGTCGGTTCATCGTATTTGCCGAGTGAACTCGTGGCAGCATACCTGTTCGGTCAACTCGAGCAATTCGCAACGATCCAACAGGATCGAATGACCTCCTGGAACGTATATGCAAAAGGACTTGCAGGGCTTGCCGAATTCGGATTCGGCCTGCCGCAATGTCCCGCAGATTGCGAGCACAACGGCCATATCTTCTATCTGATCGCGCCGGATGCGGAGACAC
>NZ_JANINM010000295.1:821-1142 GCF_024509055.1 Mesorhizobium sp.
GACCTGCCCATCACCACGGATCTGAGCGCGCGGCTCCTCCGCTTGCCGCTGTACCATGGCATCGGCGATGAACTTGACCGGGTGATCGAACGCGTCTGGCACCACGCGCGCGAATTGAAAGGTTAGCGGCAGGTCAGGCACAGATATTACAGCCCGTCGGGCTCCCCGTTCCTCGGCGTCGAACGCGGAACGAACGGGGCATACGAGTTGGAACGGGTGGCTGGCGGCGGCGGCGAAACGCCCGGAACGCCTCGGCCGACCCCGGGCACCATGTTCGGGCCGACGCCCGGAACCAGGCCAGGCACGACCGGGGGCGGCGCT
>NZ_JANINM010000295.1:1152-1573 GCF_024509055.1 Mesorhizobium sp.
CACGACACCGGGGACTCCCGGAACACCGGGCACGCCCGGGACCCCGCCTCCACCCGAATATCCCGGCTGGCCGTCCCCACGCTGCAGCACCAGAGACTCGGTCTGATCGCCTTTCTTCAGCACCACCTCGCGCGGCATCACCGAACTGAGAACCCAGCCCGCGTGGTCCTCTCCCTTCCGCAGCCGAACCATTCCCTGATTGGCGGTGTCCAGGAATACGGCGATCGCATCGTTCTCGCCAACCACCGCCCCTACCAGCGCGAGCGAGGGGTGCTCGGGTGAAGCCGGCGGTGGTGGCGGAGGCGCCACGGGGGCGACCGGAACGGCGGCAACGGCCCGCGGCGGCGGGCGCCGGGAAGCTGAAAAAACCGGACGGTCCCGCGTGGCCGTCAGTGCCGATAGCGGGACGGACCAGAGCGGA
>NZ_JANINM010000295.1:1583-2079 GCF_024509055.1 Mesorhizobium sp.
CTGCGCGCGCCATGCCCGAGCCTATTTCCCGCCCTGCCACTGTCCCGAAACCCCGAGCACCACCCTGATCCGGCCCACGCCCTGCTCGTTGGCGGCGGTGAGCTGCGGCACCTGGACGTCGAGCTGGTCGATGAACAGAAACGGCATCCCGGCTTCCAAGTCGTAAAGCAGCTTCTGCAACGAAGGCTGCTCCATTTCGCAACTGACCAATAGGCCGACAAATCCGGCCTTGGCTTGCGTTCCCAATACGTCGACCTGCGACGACTGGATCGTACCGCCAACACTGGTGACGGCGGCTACGACACGCTGCAGCAGCGTAGCGCCTGCCACCGTGACCGTCGGGCCTTCGAGGAATGGCGTCCCCGGATGCTCCGCGGACAGCGCGGCGGCGGATGCGCCCCGGCCTTTGCGGCCCTGCAACTGATCCAGCAGGTCGGCGGTTTGCGCCAGCGTCCGCTGATGTTCGAAGATCGTCGCAATGGAAGTGATCGCGGTA
>NZ_JANINM010000296.1 GCF_024509055.1 Mesorhizobium sp.
GCGTAGCGCTGGTTGTAAGGGTCGAACAGCACGACGCCGCCATAGCCCGCCTCGCGCATCCAGGCGCGCAGCTTGGTCAGACGCCCCTTGCGCAACGCATCGGCGTCGATGAAGGAGGGCTCGGTGTCGGAGAGCCACATGCCGCCGGCGGGATCCGCCGCCACCGGGTGGCGCATGCGATCTTTGAAGTCCACATCCTCGGTGCTGTCAGGGTCGAAAACGACGATGCTCATGGGGAGGCCTCCTGTTCTCGCGAACATAGCTGGAAGAGGTTTTTGGCTTGTGCGACATTCCGCAATTGTTGTGCCGGATGCCGCATCATAACTTCGTCATTCTGGGGCGAAGCAAGGAGCGAAGCGACGCGCGCAGACCCTAGAATCCATGCCGTTACGCCGGCCGGAGAATGCTGCGGTGAACAAATCCCGTTGTCCGCTCTGCCCATAATTCTGCATCGCTGTGGCGCTCGTAGGTCACGGCATGGATCCCAGGGTCTACGCTCCGCTGCGCGTCGCTTCGCCCAGGATGACGAAGGTAACGTGGAGCCACACCACTATGCCACTAATGCCGCCGCATCGCCTTCGGCGCATGTCCGTGCTCTTCTCGAAACGCCCGGGCGAAACTCGACATCGAGGCAAACCCGCAGGCCAAGGCGACATCGCGCACCATCAACGTCGAATGCGCCAGCAGATCAGCCGCTCGCTTCAACCGCAGCCGCCTGTAGTATCCATTGGGCGAGATATCCAGTTCGGCGCGGAAGTTGCGCTCCAGCTTGTCGGACGACACGCCGAGCCGTTCGGCAAGTTCGGCCATGCCGAGCCTTTCCTCCACCGCGTCCTCCATGATGGCGATGGCTGACAGAACCAACTCGTTCTGGACGCCGGTGCGCAGGCGCAGCGGCATCAGCTTGCGGTCGACGCTGGACCGCAGCGGAGAGTGCACGAACCATTCAGCGACGCCAGCCGCCAGTTCGGCGCCGTAATCGCGCGTGATGATCTCCAGCATCATGTCGAGGCTGCCGACGCCGCCGGCCGAGGTGAAGCGCTTGCGGTCGATGACGAAGAGGTCGCGCCTGAGCTCGATATCCGGAAAGGCTTCGGTGAAGGCGGCCTGGCTGGTCCAGTGCAGGGTGCAGGCATGGCCATCGAGCAGGCCGGCGCGGGCGAGGAAGAATGCGGCGTCCGCCACCGCGCCGATATGCGCGCCGCCGCGCAGGCTTTTTCTGATCCAGCCCATCGCCTCGTCGGCCACGACATGGTCGGCATCGCCGCCGGAGCATACCACGATGCGGTCGACCTTTGGCGCGTCGGCTGCCGAAAAGCCCGGCTGGATGACGACGCCGTTGGACGCCTCGACCGTGCCCGGATCGGCGCCGACGATCACCCAGCGGTAGCATTCGCGTTTGGCCAGGATGTTGGCGCCGCGCAGCGGCTCGATCACCGAGGAAAACGCCATCATCGGAAAGCCGGGAAAGACGAGTACCGCGAAGGAGAGGGGAGCGTCGCGCGCCTCCGGCTGCGCGCGGTCGCGTTTTCGGTTGGCGAGGGCGTCGCTCACGATTTTGTATTTCCCGCGCGCTGCATTGGTGGCAGAGAAGGCGAAACTCTAGCCGGCCCTTCGCCCGGCATGCAACGGAGACACGACACGATGTTTGCCGCAACCGCCATCGACGCCAAGGACAAGCCGGCCTTCTACAATGAACTGGCAACGCAACTGCAAGCGCTGCTGGAAGGCGAGGGCGACTCGGTCGCCAATGCCGCCAACACCGCCGCGCTGATCTACCAGATGGTGCCGGACCTCAACTGGGCCGGCTTCTACTTCCTGGCCTCGGAAGACGAGCTGGTGCTTGGTCCCTTCCAGGGCAAGCCGGCCTGCGTGCGCATCGCGGTCGGCAACGGCGTCTGCGGCAAGGCGATCGAGCTCGACATGTCGATGCTGGTCAAGGACGTGCACGAATTTGCCGGCCACATCGCCTGCGACGCCGACTCGCGCTCCGAACTGGTCGTGCTGTTGCGCGACGCGGAGGGCGCGTTCGGCGTGCTCGACCTCGACAGCCCGCTGCCCGGCCGCTTCGACAAGGA
>NZ_JANINM010000297.1 GCF_024509055.1 Mesorhizobium sp.
GGCGCCTTCCTCACCATGGCGCAGTTCAACGCCTTCACCTTCGGCGTCGTCTCGGGTCGCGGCTGGGTGGCGATCGCTCTGGTCGTGTTCGGCCGCTGGGACCCGTGGCGCTCGGCGGGAGCGGCACTGCTCTTCGCCTTCGTCGACGCGCTGCAGCTCAGGATGCAGGCGAGCGGGCTCGGGCACATACCCTACGAAGCGTTCCTGATGCTGCCCTTCATCTTCACCATCGTCGCCATGGCCTTCATGTCGCGCAACGCCGTGGCGCCATCGGCGCTGCTCAAGCCGTTCCGCAGGGAAGAGCGATAGTGGCCCTTTCCTCTCCCTCCGGAGGGGGGAGAGGTGGCGCTGCGAAGCAGCGACGGAGCGGGGGAACCACCTCGCAACCGTCACCAACGGATATTGAAAGGGACCAAGGCGCAGAATCTTCCTGCACCGCGCCAAGGGTCGACCCCCACTCCGTCGAGCTGCGCTCGACACCTCTCCCCCGATCGACGGGGGAGAGGAAGGGCGCCAAGCCGTCAGATCGCCGTGAAGGCATTATCCACGAAGAGATGCGCGCCGTTGACGAAGCTCGATTCGTCGCTTGCCAGGAACAGCGCGGCCTTCGCAACTTCCTCCGGCTCGCCGATGCGGCCCTGCTGCGCCGCCATCGCCGCGTCGGAGACGTCGACACCGAGCTTGCCAAGGTCGGCCACCTCGCGCAGCCCGTGCGGTGTGCGGATGAAGCCGGGGCAGACGGCGTTGCAGCGGATGTTGCGGTCGCGGAACTCCACCGCGATGGCGCGGGCGAACATGTGGCAGGCGCCCTTGGTGGTGTCGTAAAGCACTTCATTGGGCGTCGCGGCCACCGCCGAGATCGAGGAGGTGCAGACGATTGAGCCGCCGCCGGCGGCGATCATGCCGGGCAGTACGGCGCGCGTCATCAGGAACATCGAGCGCACGTTCACGGCATGCAGCCAGTCCCATTCCTGCAGCGTCGTCTCCAGGAAGGGCTTTATCACGATGGTGCCGGCATGGTTGAACAGCACGGTGACCGGGCCAAGCTTGGCCGCCGCAGCCTTCGCTGCCGCTTCGACCTGGGCCTCGTCGGAGACGTCCGCCACGAAATGCTCGGCGACATGGCCGCGCGCCCGGATCGCCGCGGCGGTCTTGCCGGCCGCGTCGCCGTTGCGGTCGATGATCGCTACCTTGGCCCCTTCCGCCGCGAACAGCTCGGAAGCCGCCCCGCCCATGCCGGTCGCGCCGCCCGAGATGATGGCGACTTTGCCCGCCAGCCTTCCACCCATTTTCTTCTCCTCCGTCATTTTACGGGTCGATGCTATCCTTGGCGCCAGGTGACGCCAAGGTGTCGAAGGCGCCCTCCGCTGCGCCAGTTTCCTAAAAGGTCGGGGACCCTCCCGCCTGGCCCCGAGATCGCTTCCTGAGGCATTCTGAGCATCAGAAACTATCAAATGTGTGCGTTGGAGCATTAATTTCTCCGTATGCCTTGAAAATAGCAATCGACAAAGTCTACTAACTTTATAGATTAATGGCCGAGACGGAGGCCAGACCATGTCCTATATCCAGAACGCTCAGCGCAAAGGCCAGAGGCTGACCGCCGACCAGAGCTGGAGGCCCGCCTATGGCGGCACTTTCGCCTATATCGTCTTCGCGCTCGCATTCGTCTTCACCGGCGCTGTGGTTTTCGGGTTCATTCCCTGACTGACGCGGGGCTAGGCCCCGGCGTCCAAAAATCTGAGTTTGAGTCATCGGAGCAAAAACTGGCCGGGCGTTGGCGCGCGCCCGCGTCTCGGATTCGTTCGAGGGTTCGGGGCGACCCAACGTGATGGGGGAGATGGCAATGCCGATCGAGTTCACGCATGTTCCCGGTAAGCCTGCCAATGGCAGCTTCTTCTATGATTTCGCCGAGACCGCGACCAAGCTGTCGCTCATCGAGGACGCGGGTTTCCGCAGGCTGGTCATCGACGATCCGGCCGGGCTGCTCACCAATATGGATATCGCCGCGCAGACGCTCGACCGCACCGGCTCGCTGGAGGTGGTGCTGACGCATTGGGCCGGCGT
>NZ_JANINM010000298.1 GCF_024509055.1 Mesorhizobium sp.
TTGGCGCGCCGGTCGGTCAGCTCCCTGAGGCGGCTGCCGCGCCCGCCGGCCAGCACATAGGCCATGGCATCGCGTGCCAGCGGCTGGGTTCTCTTGATCTCTGCCATTGTTACCCTCCCAAGTAAACCGTCCGGATTAATACTTTAGCCAGATGGGATATCATCTGGCGTGGTCCGCGACGAATTCCAGCATGATCGTCGAGAGCGGCGGCAAGAGCATCGTCGCCGATGTGCCGCCTCCTTCCCCGCTCGCCACGACCACGCCGCCATTGCCCATGCCGGAGCCGCCATAGTCGGCAGCGTCAGTGTTGATGATCTCGCGCCATTGCCCCGCCTTCGGTAGCGGCACGCGATAGTTCTCGCGCGGCACCGGCGTGAAGTTCGAAATGACGGCGATCGGGTTGCCGCCAGGCGCGCTGCGCAGCCAGGCGAAGACGGAATTGTCGCGGTCGTCGACGATCAGCCAGGAGAACCCCTCCGGCTCGCAGTCGCGCGCATGCAGCGCCGGGCGTGAGCGGTAGAGGTAGTTCAGGTCGCGCACCGTCTGCCAGACGCCGCGATGCGGCGCGAATTCGAGCAGGTTCCAGTCGAGCGGACGTGCCTCGCTCCATTCGCGGCGCTGGGCGAATTCCTGCCCCATGAACAGGAGCTTCTTGCCCGGATAACCCCACATGAAGGCGTAATAAGCGCGCAGCGTGGCGAACTTCTGCCAGTCGTCGCCGGCAATCTTGTTGAGCAGCGTGCCCTTGCCGTGCACGACCTCGTCATGGGAGAGCGGCAGCACGAAATTCTCGGAGAAGGCGTAGACTAGGCCGAAGGTGATGTCGTTGTGGTGGTGCTTGCGGAAGATCGGCTCCTTGGACAGGTACTCCAGCGTGTCGTGCATGAAGCCCATGTTCCATTTGAAGCCGAAGCCCAGTCCGCCCTCATGCACCGGACGCGACACCTTCGGCCATGAGGTCGATTCCTCGGCGATCGTCATGACGCCGGGATGGTGGCCGTAGAGCTCCTTGTTCATCTTCTGCAGGAAGCTGACGGCCTGAAGGTTCTCGCGCCCGCCCTTCTCGTTGGGGATCCACTCGCCTGCCTTGCGCGAATAGTCGAGGTAGAGCATGGACGCTACCGCGTCGACCCGCAGGCCGTCGACATGGTATTTTTCGGCCCAGAACAGCGCGTTGTTGACCAGGAAGGACACAACCTCCCGGCGGCCGAAATTGTAGATCGCGGTGTTCCAGTCGGGATGGAAGCCCTGGCGCGGGTCGGCATGTTCGTAGAGCGCCGTGCCGTCGAACCGCACCAATCCGTGCTCGTCGACCGGGAAATGCGCTGGCACCCAGTCGAGGATGACCCCGACGCCGGCGCGGTGGGCGCCGTCGACGAAGCGGGCAAAACCGTCCGGATCGCCGAAGCGGGCGGTCGGCGCGTAGAGGCCGGTCGTCTGGTAGCCCCAGGACGGATCGTAAGGGTGCTCGGAGATCGGCAGGAACTCGATGTGGGTGAAGCCGGTGTCGACCACATAGGGGATCAGCTGCGCGGCGAGTTCATCCCAGGACAGAAAAGTGCCGTCGTCGCGGCGCTGCCAGGAGCCGGCGTGGACCTCGTAGATCGAGATCGCCTCGCGCCTCGGATCGGCGCTGCGCCAGAAGCCGCGATGCGCCTCGTCGCCCCATTGATGCGCCAGGGGCGGCGCCGTGACGGAAGCGGTGGCCGGACGCAACTCGGACTCGAAGGCGAACGGGTCGGCCTTGAGCGGCAGCCGCACGCCGTCGGGGGCGATGATCTCGAACTTATAGGGCCGGCCGGCGCCGATATCAGGGATGAACAGTTCCCAGATGCCGGTGTCGCGCCGGTCGCGCATGGTGTGCCGGCGGCCGTCCCATTCGTTGAAGGCGCCGACCACCGAGACGCGTCTGGCGTTTGGCGCCCAGACGGCGAAATGAACCCCGGTCGCGCCTTCATGGTCGATGATATGGGCGCCGAGCTTGTCGAAGAGCCGCAGATGCGAGCCTTCGGCCATGTAGTAATCGTCCATCGGGCCGAGCACCGGGCCGAAGGAATAG
>NZ_JANINM010000299.1 GCF_024509055.1 Mesorhizobium sp.
ATGATGCAGGGCGCGTTCTTCTTGGCCTGGTCGAACATGTCGCGCACGCGGCTCGCGCCAACGCCGACGAACATCTCGACGAAGTCCGAACCGGAGATGGTGAAGAACGGCACGTTGGCCTCGCCGGCGACCGATCGGGCAAGCAGCGTCTTGCCGGTGCCGGGCGGACCGACCAGGAGCACGCCGCGCGGGATCTTGCCGCCAAGGCGCTGGAATTTCTGCGGATCGCGCAGGAACTCGACGATCTCTTCAAGGTCCTCCTTGGCCTCATCGACGCCGGCCACATCCTGGAAGGTGACGCGGCCATGCGCCTCGGTCAAAAGCTTCGCCTTCGACTTGCCAAAACCCATGGCGCGGCCCGAACCGGATTGCATCTGGCGCATGAAGAATATCCACACGCCGAGGATCAGGATCATCGGCAGCCACGAGATCAGATAGCCGAACAGCGAGTTGGAGCCGTCGGTTTCAGGCCGCGCGTTGATGGTGACGTTCTTGTCCTGCAATCGGGTCACAAGCGACGGATCGCCCGGCGAGTAGGTCTGGAAGCCGTTGGCATTGTCCGTGTAGTTGCCCGAGATACGCGCGCCGGCGATGGTCACGCTCTTGACGCGGCCGGAGGCGACATCCTGCAGGAACTGCGAATAGGCAATCTCGCTGGTTGCGCCACGTGTCTGCGGCGTCTGGAAAAGGTTGAACAGCGCGATGAGCAGGACCGCTATGATCGCCCAGAGCGCGAGGTTGCGATAATTCGGATTCATCTATTGTCCCGTTGGCGTCCGCGCACGGACACACGATGATGGAAGAAGCTCGGCCTAACATAGGGAGAGCGTCCCCCCTTGCCAAGCATAACAGCAGCTATCGGTTAAGCTTTCGCCCATGCTCCGCCACGATCGTGGCCGCGAAAGGGCAGAGGTGGCAACGGCGGCGCGCCGATCAACGCTGAGACCGCTGCGGCGAGTCGCAGATCGAAGGACGGCAGGAAGCGAGCGAAAGGTGCTACCGCCGGGACCATCGAAATACCCGACAACAATGCTGCATCATCAACAAAATCAAGGCGTTCGCCATCACGCCACAATGCCGGCTCTACGGCGAGCGCGGCGCGCAAAAGGCTCTGCGGGACGTTGGCCGCCGCTGGAGCCCGTCTGGCGGCCGCCGGCCCCAGCGGCGCGATCACCAACCCGTCTGACATGTCGCCCAAAGTGATCCGCTTGCGGCCATCCCAGAGCCAATTGTCCACCGCCGCGATGGCTGACGGCAGATTGCGGGCCTCACGGTGAAGGAAGATGCCGGCACGGCGCGCATCGACCGCCGTCCGCGACAATGTGGCGCAAAACGGTCCGGCCTGCAGCCGCTCAAACAGGGCGCAGCAGCGTGCATCGTCCGGAAGGAACGAGGCACCCCCGGCCGTGGCCAGCAAGACCCGGAGTGCGAGGATAGCGGCTTCGTTATCTTTGCCGGAGGCGAAATCATGATCGAGGCGCATCAGCCCCGGACCTGGCAGGCTGGCGAAAGTCCCGATCAGCATCGCGGCGCGGCGGCCAAGCTCTTCGCGCTCGGTCGCGACTTGTCCTGCTTTCGCGATCGCTTCCGCGAAACGCTGTTCGCCCCCGTCGCTTCCCAGCGATATCCGCATGCGCGGCCTTTCGAAGCGCGGATCGGTATTGGTCGGATCCTCGATCCAGCCGATGCTGTGCCGCCTCAGCACCTCGCGCAACGCCTCCCGCAGCGTGTCGAGCAGCGGCCGCACGATCCAGGTCTGCCAGTCATAGAGCGTGGCCGGCGCCATGCCGGCGAGGCCGCGCCCGTCTTCGCGCGCGTCGTCGTCACCCGCCTCCTCGTGGCGGCCATCCTGGCGGGCCTGCCGCATCAGTACTGTCTCCGCCTGATCGTCCGCCGTGTGGCCGGTCAGGACCACGCCGATGCCTTCCGCCTGGGCCGCCTTCGCCAGCAGCCGGTAGCGCGCTTCGCGCGCGGCTGCCGGCAGCCCGCTTGACGGCTTACGCCCGGACCAGGTGAGCGTGCGATGCGCCACCCCATGGTCGGCGCACAGCTTGGCCACGGCCAGTGCCTCGGCGGCGGAGCCTGGGCGCAAATCGTGGTCGATCGTCACCGCCAGCAGCTTGCTTGCCGGCCAGGTACGGTCGAGATGATCCTTGAGGAGAAAGAGAAGGGCGGTCGAATCGCTGCCGCCGGACACGGCCGCAACAGCGCCGCTGGAAAAATCGAAATTTGAAAAAAGGCGGTTCGAAAGCTCAGGCTCGAGATCGAGCATCAATGCATGTCGCCAAAAAGCAGTCCCGGTCCTGGGGCAACGCCAGTCGGGAGTAAATCTAGCACGACGCCAGTGCCTTTTCCTGTTTCACCCGTTCCTTCAGCGCGCTGGAAATGTCCGGGTAGCGCTTGCCGATCTCGTTGAAGGTGGCACAGGCCACGTCGTTCTGCTTCAGGCCCACCAGCGAGACACCGAGCTTCAGCAACATGTCAGGCGCTTTCTTGGCCTTTGGGTACTCCTTGCTGGCGGCAAGGAAGATCTCCGCCGCGTCGCGATATTTCTGCTGGCCAAGCAGCGACTCGCCAAGCCAGTAATGCGCATCCGCCGCCTTGGCATCCTTGGGGAAGCGCGAGATGTGATCGCGGAAGCCCTGCTCGGCGGTCGGGTAATCGCCGGAAAGGATGAACTGGTAGGAGTTGCGGTAGAGCTCGTCCGGATCGTTGGTCGAAGGCAGTGACGCAATCACGGTGCCGCCCGACTTGTTCTTGCCGCTCTTCGTCCCCGCTCCGGCTGGGGGAACTTCCGCTGGCGCGCTCGCCTGCGAACTGCCCTCCGCGTTGACGACATTGCCGTTCTTGTCGACGGTGATGGTGCCAAAGTTCTTCGGGGGCGCGCCGGTGATGAGCTTGCCCGGATCGCCGGTCTGCGATTCGACGATAACGTCGCCGACGGTCTTGCCGCCGCTATCCTGGCCACCCGCGTCGGCCGGAGCCTGCGTGGCCGGCGCTTCGGCGACGCTGTTGTTGGCGCCGGCGTCGCCGGTGCTGGCGTCGCCGAGGGTCGTGCCACTATTCGCCGGCGCGGCTTCCGACTTCTTCTGCGGCGGGGGCTTGGCTCCCTGGGAGCCGCCCTCGAGCTGCTGGAAGCGGAATTCATTGTCTTCCTGCTGCTTGCGGATCTGCTCCTGCATCTGCAGGATCTGGAAATTCAGCTCCTCGATCTTGCCATTCATCTGGCGGAGCTGGTCTTGCATGCCGGCATTGTCCTGCTGCGCAACTTGCGTCGCCTGTTCCGGCTTCTTCTTGTCGCCAAAGATGCCAAGCGTGGGCAGGTGGAAGGTGAACCCGCTGTCCGGGGTTTGCCCGCTGTCCGCCGGAGCGGCGATGCTCGCGATGCTTGATATGAGCAGCAGCGCAAGTGTGCCGCTCAGGACCGTTCTGAAATGCATTCTGTCTCTCACGGTGGATGTGTTGACCTGATGCGCCTTTCCAAATCGAACACAGGGAGGAAGCGCCCTCGCGCTCATAGCAGGGCGCGAGACTTCGGCCAAATTTTGTTTCAGCGTGTTGCAAATGAAAAAGGCGGCCCTGCGGCCGCCTTTGGTTCCAGGATGTTGTATTTTTGCCGCCCTGGGATCAGGAGCCGGCGCCCGACAGCGTGGTGACCGCGCGGCGATTCTGCGACCAGCAGGAGATGTCGTCGCAAACCGCGACCGGACGTTCCTTGCCGTAGGAAATCGTCTTCAGGCGGCTGGCGGAAACGCCCTTGGAAACGAGGAAGTCGCGGGTGGCGGCGGCGCGGCGGGCGCCCAGCGCCAGGTTGTACTCACGCGTGCCGCGTTCGTCGGCGTGGCCTTCGATGACGATGGCGTACTGCCGGTACTGGTTCAGCCACTGCGCCTGGCGGGCGAGCGTGGTCTGGGCGTCGGCACGGATCGAGGAGGAATCGGTGTCGAAGAAGATGCGGTCGCCGATGTTGACGGTGAAGTCCTGCGCCGAGCCCGGCGTGGCGGCGCCGGCGCCGTTGAGGCCGAGATCGGCCGCGCTGTTCGGGGTCTTCTTCGAGGCGCAGCCGGTGATGGCGAGCGCCGCCACCAGCGCGATCATCGCCGGATTCCTGGTAAGTGCTGCGATACGGCCCATGCCGCCTCTCCTTCGCATTCGAGTGATTTCGTTGATCGCCCAGTAACCACGTTTGGGTTAACCGGCATTCAAGAAACACGGTTAATTTTTCGTTTCGAGCCGCCGTCCTCGGCTGATTTTGCCGGGCTCACATTGCGCGCGGACCGTAGGCGGAAATGCGGCCAAAACGCGACCGCTATGTGAAAAAGAGGCCCGAAAGGCCTCTTTTTCGATGGGTTTTGGTCAAATACGACATTACTCCAACAAAGGCGACCAGGCCGGGTCGGAAGCAAAATTCGCCGTCGGGATCTGCTGCTCGTTGCGGCCGGTGAGATCGACCGAAACCAGCTTGGGTCCGCCGGCGGAGTCACGGAAGAACATCACCACGCGACCATTCGGCGCCCAGGTCGGTCCCTCCTGCTGGAAGCCCGACGAAAGGATACGCTCGCCCGAGCCGTCGGTCTTCATGACGCCGATCTGAAACTGGCCGCCGCTCTGCTTGGTGAAGGCTATGAGATCGCCGCGCGGCGACCACACCGGCGTCGAATAGACGCCGTCGCCGAACGAGATGCGGTGCGCGTTGGAGCCGTCCGCTCCCATGACGTAGATCTGCGAGCGGCCGCTTCCGCCGCCACGGTCGGAGGTGAAGACGACCTGCGAGCCGTCCGGCGAGTAGGACGGCGAGGTGTCGATCGCGGTGGAATCGGTCAGCCGCGTCGTCGAACGGCTTCGCAGGTCCATAGCGAAGATGTTGGAATTGCCGTCGTCGCGCAGCAGGCTCATGATCACCTTTTGACCATCGGGCGAGAAGCGTGGCGCGAACGTCATGCCCGGGAAGTTGCCGACCAGCTCGCGCTGCCCGGTTTCGATCTGCAGCAGATAGACTTTCGGCTGTCCGCTCTCATAGGACATATAGGTGATTTCCTGCCGGTTCGGCGAGAAACGAGGCGTCAGCACAATCGAACGGCCGTCCGACAGATAGCGGACATTGGCGCCGTCCTGGTCCATGATGGCCAGGCGCTTCTTGCGCGCGTTCTTGGGGCCGGATTCGTCGACGAACACGACGCGGGTATCGAAGTACCCCTTCTCGCCGGTCAGCCGCTCATAGATAGCGTCGGCGATGATATGGGCGACGCGCCTCGTATTGGCGTCGTTGGCGAAGAATTGCTCGCCCGCCATCTGCTGGCCTGCGAAGGTGTCCCACAGCCGGTACTGGGCCCGGATGCGGCCGTCAGCCTCCTTGCCGACGCTGCCAGTAACCAGCGCCTGCGCGTTGATCACCTTCCAGTCGTCGAAACGCGGCGTGGCGTCCGGGTTCGAGATCTTCTCGATGAAGGCGCTCTTGTCGACCGGCGCGAACAGGCCTGACCGCTTCAGATCGGCGGTGACGATTTCCGTGATCTGCGCGCCGAGCGCGTCATTGGACTTGAAGTCCGTGATGGCGATCGGCAGCGGCTCGACATTACCCTTGTTGACGTTGAGCTCGACAAGTGCCCAGGCCGGCAAGGTGGCGCCTGCCGTCATGCCCAGCGCCATGGCTGCAATCGTCAGGAGCGGCTTGAGGAAAGATCTCATGTCTTCTCGCTTCTCTTCTTGATGGTTCGGACGCCGGCCTAGAGGCCAAGCATCTCCCTTGGATCGAACGTGACCCGGATGTCGTTCCAGATGTCCTGCTTGCCGGCCGGCACCTGCAGGCCGGCCACATCACATTTTTGAACCGCGCGTACGGCGCTTTCGTCGAACTGCCGATTGCCGCTAGACTTCTCGACCGACGGACGGCCGTCGAGCTTGCCGGAGGTATCCAGGTTGAACCGGATGACCGCCACGAAACTCTCCGAACCTTCGACGCCGGCGGGGATCGACCAGCAGCCGGCGAGCTGGTTCTCCAGCGCCCCCTGCTCCGACTTGGAGAGCTTCTGACCCTGATCCTTCTCGCCGCCGAGCGACGCCTGCTGGCTCGAACGCTTGGCGCCGCCGCCGGACGGCTTCTGCTTGTCGAGCAACGCCGAAATCTCGTTGGCGTTGAACTGCTTCTCTTCCGACTTGGCCTTCGAAGAGGCCTCCTTGACCGGCTTGTCGGCGTCCTTGCGGTCCGGTGCCTTGGCGCTTTCGGCCTGGACCGGCTGCGGCTTCGGCCGCGCCTCCGGCGCAGGCGCGGAATCCGGGAGCTTGGCCTCGTCGGTCGGCTGATCCTTGGTGATCGCCTGCGCGATGGCGTCAGGCTTGACCTCGGGCTTCGGCTGGATGGCGGCGGTCTTGTCCTGTGGCGGCGTAGGCGTCGGTTCCTTGGCGGGCGTCGGCTTGGGATCGGTCTGCTTGACCGGCTCCGGCTTCACCTCTTCCTTCGGCGTCGGCGTCGGCGCGACTTCGGTCGCCGGCACGGGCTTGGGTTTTTCCTGCGGCTTCGGCACGTCCTCGACCGCCGGCTTCTCGGTCGGCGTCGGCGCCGGCGGCGGCGCGGAAGTCTTGTCGACGGGCTTGGGCTTGGCCTCGTCCGTTATCGGTTTGTCGGTGTCGGTGCTGTTCTCGCCGACCTTCTGCGCGTTCGGTACTATATCCGGGCGCTTGGTCGGGACGGGAGCCGGCTTGTCGTGCATCACCGACTTCTTGTCGCCTTGCAGCGACTGCGCGATAGCCTCCATCGGCACGATGTCGACGGACACCGATTCAACATTCGCGGCCGGCATGGCTGGCGGCGATGACAGCGTGAACAGCCCGAAGGCTATCGCCACCGCATGCAAGATCACCGATGAGGTGAGGCCGGTCCGCATTTCCCGCCTATTGGTCCTGTTCCTGCAGCGAGACCAGGCCGATGTTCTTGTACCCGGCCGCTGAAATGCGGGCCATGACCTTCATCGCCGTGCCATAGTCCGTCGATTTGTCGCCGCGGATGAAGATGCGTTCGTCATAACCGGTCTTCGAGATCGCCTGCAGCTTCGCCACCAGCTCCTCGATCGGTATCTCGGTTTCCTGCAGATAGATCTGGCCGGTCGCGTTGATCGATACGGTGATCGGCTGCGTGTCCACATTCATTGCCTTGGCCTGCGTGTCGGGCAGGTCGATCGGAACGCCGACGGTGAGAAGCGGCGCCGCGACCATGAAGATGATCAGGAGCACCAGCATCACGTCGACCATCGGAGTGACGTTGATCTCGGACATCAGGCCATGGTGGCGACCACGCCGCCTGTGGCCGCGTCCGCCCCGCCCCATGCCACCTGCGCCTGCAGACATCCCCATGATCGTTTCCTCAGGCCTTCTGCGCTACTTTTTCATCGATTTGGCGCGAGAGTATGGCGGAGAATTCGTCCGCGAACCCTTCCATGCGCACGCCGATCTTGTTCGCGTCCGATGACAGCTTGTTGTAGGCGATGACGGCGGGAATGGCCGCGAGCAGGCCGATGGCCGTCGCCAGCAGCGCCTCGGCGATGCCGGGAGCCACGACCGAGAGGCTTGTGTTCTTCGAGGCGGCGATGGCCTGGAAGGACGTCATGATGCCGATGACGGTGCCGAACAGCCCGATGAAGGGCGCGGCCGAGCCGGTTGTGGCAAGGAAGCCGAGACGGCCCTCCAGCCGCTCCATCTCGCGGGTGAGGGCCAGATCCATCGCCTTGTCGATGCGGGTCTGCAACGCCAGCGGCGATTTCGCGCCCTTTTCAAAGCTCTTCTTCCACTCGCGCATCGCGGCGACGAAGATCGCGCCCATGCCGGTGGTCTTGCGGTCGGCCAGCGTCCGGTAGAGATCTTCGAGCGACTGTCCCGACCAGAACACCTGTTCGAAGCGATTGAGCGCCAGCCGCATGCGGCCATAGGCGACAAGCTTGTCGATGATGATCGCCCAGGTCCAGATCGAGGCGCAGAGCAGCCCGATCATGACCAGCTTGACCACCCAGCCGGCCTGCATGAACAGCGACCAAATCGACAAATGCGCGCCCGGGTCGGCGAGTGCGATATTTTCCATGGCTACGTCCTTAGATTATCCGGGCATCGCTGGCGGCTGGCCCATGGGCATCCCTTTGGTCCGATCGCGCGAAGCTTGAAGCTTGCGGGACAAGCCCCGAATGCACCGTTTCGCGGCCTTTTCGGGGCAAATATTGGTGAAAGGAAGGCGCACCAATTGCGCCAATCTTCGCCAATTCCTTCATGAACCGTTATGGTTAAGGATGGGTTAGGATAAGAAGCGCGGCGCATTGCCGCGCCTTGCGCCGGATGCCCTGGCCGACCAGGTCAAGCGCGTAGAGATTCACGTCGAGCCGGCTTGACCTGAAATATCAGCGCGCCATCGGCATGAAGGCCGCGATCCATTCCTTCGGGAACCGTTTCGGCCGACCGAGTTCGCCGATGATCGCCGCCTCGACCTTCGCCTCGACCAGCACGTCATCGCCGCGCTTCAATTGCTGGCCCATGAAGATACGGGCGCCCGAAATGTCGTCGGTGCGCGTGTCGATGGTGAGGATGTCGTCCATGCGCGCGGGCGAGCGGAAGTCGATCTCCATGCGCCGGACCACCCAGACGATGCGCTCGCCATGCTTGCCTTCGGCAAGCTCGGTGTGATGGACGCCGGCCAGCCTCAGATAGTCCGAGCGGCCGCGCTCGAGAAATTCGAGGTAGCGGGCATGATAGACGACGCCGGAGAAGTCGGTGTCGGCGTAATAGACCCGCGCCATCAGCCGATGGCCGAAATCCGTCAAGGCGCCGGACAGCCCGGCGCTGAGCGCCGCCGATTCACCATGATCGTCCATCGCGCTTTCCTTTTCCGCTTCGAAGAGGCAGGTGTTTCTCGCGCGGGAACCGGATGGCACTGTTGGGCACGATGATCAAGACCCTGATGGCGGCGCTCATGCTTGCCACGCTGGCTTGGCCGGCCGGGGCTGCGACCTTCTCGATGAAGCGCGGCCTCAACCTCGACCAGTGGACCACGTGGACCGGCGAGGAGAAGTGGAACGATCCGAAGGCCATCCTGCCTTATCCGGAATGGCGGAAATTCCTCAACGAGGACGACCTCAAGGCGCTTAAATCGGCCGGGTTCGACTTCCTGCGCATGCCTGTCGATCCCTCGCCTTTCCTGTCCGACAAGACGCTTCCGCTCCGCGAGGACCTTTACGCCAGCGTGCTGGACTCGGCCCGCATGATCAACCGCGCCGGCCTGAAGGTCATTGTCGACCTGCACCTGATCCCGGCCGGCGGCAGCCGCAAGATTGGCATGAGCGAGGTGATGGACGATCCAGCGACTTTCGACGCCTATGTCGAAGTGGTGCGCAAGATGGCGCGCACGCTGGCCGCCGAGGATCCCGACCGGGTCGCGTTCGAACTGATGAACGAGCCGATCCTCGACTGCGATGGCGCCGGCACCAATCTCTGGCCCGACCGCCAGAAGAAGCTGTTCGCTGCCGCGCGCGCCTCCGCCACCAGGCTGACCCTCATCCTCACCGGCGGCTGTTACTCGAATGCGGAGTCGCTGGCGAAGGTCGACCCGAAGACGATCCCCGATGACAACATCATCTGGACCTTCCATTCCTACGACCCGTTCCTGCTGACGCATCAGGGCGCGACCTGGGCCGGCGATTTCATTCCTTATGTCACCGGCCTGCCCTATCCGCTGACCGCGGTGCCGCGCGCCGAGCTCGACGCGGCGCTCGACACGATCCGCGACAGGATCAGGGCCAAGGCGCCATGGACGCGCCGCGGAGGCCTGCTCGCCTATCTCGACGAGCAGGCGGCGAACCTGGACAGCCCCGAAAAGCTGCTCGCGGCCATGGACGCGCCGTTCAAGACGGTCGAGGCCTGGGCCAGGACCAATGGCGTCGAGCCAGAAAACATCACACTTGGCGAGTTCGGCATGATCCGCCAGGAATACGGCAACCCCTATGTGATGCCTGGAGAATACCGGGCCGCCTACGTCAAGGACATGATCGCCCGCGCCGAGGCGCACGGCTTCTCCTGGTCTGTGTGGGGCTATGGCGGCGCCTTCGGCATCGTCGACGCCTTCGACGGCAAGAAGGCGGAGCCCGACGTGATGAACATGATCAGGGCGCTGCACTAAGCATGTCGCAAGTACGCTTCGGACGCACGCGCCTTCAGCGTTCAGCCAAGATCGATCTGCAGGATTTCCGGGCGCACACCGAGACGCACCGGAACGATGCTGAAACCGAGCCCGCCGGAAACGATGAGGTTGCGGTCGTTCTCGACGACGTGACCGTAGGCGAAACGATTGCCGTAGGCGGATGGCACGACCGGAGAATAGCCGAACAGCCGAACCTGTCCGCCATGTGTGTGCCCGGACAGCGTCAAGGAGACCCGTCCCGGCACTTTCGTGAAGATATCGGGCTCATGCGCCAGCAGGATGATCGGCGCGTCATCGTTTGCCTTCGCCAGGGTGCCGCCGAGATCGTCGAAACCCTGGAAGCTGTCGCGGCCCTTGGCCTTGTTCGGCAGCAGCGCGAGCTGGTCGGCAAGCCCGGCGATCCAGAAGCCATGTCCGTCCTTTTCGAGGCGCACGACGTCGTTCTCCAGCACGGGAATGCCGGCATGCTCGAGCGCCTTGCGCGATATTGTCGGCCCGGCCTCCGCGAGCTGGGCCTGGATATCGGTCCACCAATCGTGGTTGCCGAGGATGGACAGGACGCCGAGCGGGGCCTTCAGTCCGGAGAGCGCCCTGGCCCATTCGGCGGGATGCACCCATCCCGTGACGATGCGGGTAGCGGCCGTAAAGTCGCCAAGCAGGACGATGAGGTCCGGCTGCAGCGCATTGGCCTGCTCGACCAGCGAGGCGATCCGTTCCGGCGTCATCCAGGGCTGGCAGGCATGGATGTCGGCCAGCGCCACGACACGCAGCTTGAGCCCCGCCGGCCAATGCGGTGGTGTCAAGGCATAGCGCTTCACATGGGTTAGCAGCATCGGCTCGATGCCCACCGCATAGGCGCCGAGCGACACCATGGCGAAGAAAGAGCCGCTGACGAGGCGCAGGAAACCACGTCTGGTGATCATCGATAGGCCGGCCCCGGGGATAACGGTTGCATTGTGCAGGACTGCGTTAGAGCCGGCAATTGCGCCCGCACCTTGGCTGAGGTGGGGAGATTTCGCGCAGACTAACGCTTGTCGCTCCCGCCTACGAACAAATGTCCGTTACTCTTCCTGGAACAGGCCGATCTGCTGTTGGGCGAGATCCTTTGGCGCATCGAGGCCAAGATGCCGCCAGGCGTTGGCGGCCAGCACGCGGCCGCGCGGCGTACGTTGGATGAAGCCTTGCTGGATCAGATAGGGTTCGATGATGTCCTCGATCGCGTCGCGCGGCTCCGAAAGCCCTGCCGCGATCGTCTCGATCCCGACTGGCCCGCCCCCGAAATTGCGGGCGATCATGGAGAGATAGCGGCGGTCGAGTGCATCGAGGCCTAGCCCATCCACTTCCAGCCTGGTCAACGCCTCATCGGCGATACGCTTGTCGACATGCGCGGCGCCGGCGACGCTGGCGAAGTCGCGCACCCGGCGCAGCAGCCGCCCGGCGATGCGCGGCGTGCCGCGCGCACGCCGCGCGATCTCCACAGCTCCATCGTCACCGAGCGGCATCTGCAGGATGCGGGCGCCGCGGCGCACGATCAGCTCCAGCTCCTCGACGGTGTAGAAATTGAGTCTGACCGGGATACCGAAACGGTCGCGCAGCGGATTGGTCAGCAATCCGAGCCGGGTTGTGGCGGCGACCAGCGTGAAGCGGGCAAGGTCGATCTTGACCGACCGCGCCGCCGGCCCCTCGCCGATGATGAGGTCGAGCTGGAAATCCTCCATCGCCGGATAGAGGATTTCCTCGACCGCCGGATTGAGCCGATGGATCTCGTCGATGAAGAGCACGTCGCGCTCCTCGAGATTGGTGAGCAGCGCGGCCAGATCGCCCGCCTTGGCGATGACCGGCCCTGAGGTCGAGCGGAAATTGACACCGAGCTCGCGCGCCATGATCTGCGCCAGCGTGGTCTTGCCGAGACCCGGTGGGCCGACGAACAACACATGGTCCAGCGCCTCGCCACGGCCCTTGGCGGCATCGATGAAGACCTTGAGGTTGGCGCGCGCCGCCGCCTGGCCGACGAATTCGTCGAGCGACTGCGGCCGCAAGGACTGGTCGGCATCCTCGCCGCGCTTGTCGGGAGCAATGAGACGGGGCGAAAGGCTCATGCGGCCTTCCTTGCATATGGCCCGCGGCAGGACAAGCGCGGCCTCACCGCGCCAGTTCCTTCAGCCCGAAACGGATCAGCTTCGACGCATCGGCTCCCTCGCCGGCCGATTTCAGTGCCGCCGCTACCGCATTGGCGGCGATGTCCCGTGAATAGCCGAGATTGACCAGAGCCGAGACCGCATCGGTGATCGGCGCCGGGGCAACCCCTTCACCGATCTCCTGCTTGAGGCCGATCGTGCCGGTTGCCGCTCCCGCGTAAGCCGGCGCCTTTGTCCGCAATTCGTTGATGATGCGCTCGGCCACCTTCTTGCCGACGCCGGGCGCGCGCGAGACCATGGCGATGTCGCGCAGCGCGATCGCATTTGCGAGCTCGGCCGGCGCCAGCGTCGAAAGCACCGCCAGCGCCACCTTGGCGCCGACGCCCTGCACATTGTTCATCAGGAGGCGGAACCATTCGCGCTCCAGCGCCGTCTGGAAGCCGTAGAGCCGGATCATGTCCTCGCGCACATAGGTGTCGATGAACAGCACGACCGCTTCGCCGGGCGACGGCAGCGATGCCAGCGTGCGCGCCGAGCAATGCGCGACATAGCCGACGCCATGCACGTCGACGAGGCAGGTATCCTCGTCGATCTCGTCCAGCGTGCCTTTGAGCTTGCCGATCATGGCTTTCCCCTTACGCCAGCATCGCCATCCGATAGGCGGCGCTCTGGCGATGATGCGCATGGCAGATAGCGATGGCCAGCGCGTCGGCCGCGTCGTCGGTCTCGAACACCGCCTTCGGCATCAGCACCTTCACCATCATGTGGATCTGCTTCTTGTCGCCGTGGCCGACGCCGATCACCGCTTTCTTGACAGTATTGGGAGCATATTCGGCAACCACCAGCCCGGCGCGCGCCGGCACCAGCATGGCGATGCCGCGCGCCTGGCCGAGCTTCAGCGTCGCCGTCGCATCCTTGTTGACGAAGGTCTGCTCGACCGCCGCCTCGTGCGGCATGGCCTGGTGCAAAACCTCGGCCAGCCCGTCGTGCAACTGGCAAAGCCGCGTCGCGAGCGACGCCTCGCCGTCAGAATGCACGGTGCCCGAGGCGACGAAGCGCAGCGAGTTGCCGAGGCTCTCGATGATGCCCCAGCCGGTGCGCCTCAGTCCCGGATCGATGCCGATGATGCGAATCGCTTCCCCCATGCGCCAAGTCTAGCCTTGATGCATCGGGATGCCAGCAAAATGTGAACAAACCAGAAACGGCGCCTCGGGATGCAGCCGGCTGGTTCGAGCAGGCGGATCAGCCGCGCGCGAAGGCCGTGTTCAACAGGCTGATCTGGTCGGAAACCGGATTGGCGCGTCGGCCGTCGGAATATGGACCGCTCATGGCGCCGCCATAAATCTCTTCGTCCATGCGTCGCACCAGCGACTGCAGGCGCAGCGACCGGTTGACGAGGTCCAGGAACTCCTTCGGCAACTCGTTCCAGCCGAGCGCCTCGTCATGGGCGGACGCCGTGTCGAGACGCACTTTGGATTTTTCGGACGCAACCTGGTCGCGGGTCATCTCGCCGGAATTGGCCGCACGCTGCAGAAGCAGCCAGGACGCGACCTGCATCAGCCTTGTGGTCAGCCGCATCGATTCCGCTGCGTAGAGCGTGGCCGCCGTGCGCGACAGCTTCTTGGCCTCGAGCCTGCCTTTGCCGTCGAGATATTCGGCCGCCTGCTCAACCAGCCCCATGCCCTCTTGATAGAGCGGCTTGAAGGATTGGGAGAAAACCCGGCGCTCCGCTAGCTTAATGGTTTTCGCGCTGCCCTTCGAAGGCTCGTTCATGGAAATACGCCCCTGCACTGCCGCAAGCCGATTCGGTATTTTTAGTTTTTACCGATACGCCCCGCACCCTAAACAACTGAGGCTTGAAAATGCGCTTCGACGCCCATGAAGGCAAGCGCATGTTTAACAAACGGTTAACGCCGGCCCCTCCATTCCCGCCGGCCAGCCTCCAGACAAAAAAAGAGCCGCGGATAAGGCGGCTCTCAGGAGTTTAACAGGGAGGCGTCAAACAAAGTGGCTCCAACCACTCGGTAAGAATCCAGAAAACTGGATGTGGATAGTAAACACCTGTAAAGCTTAATGAAGCCTTAACGACGCCTCGAATTTTCAACCGAAACGGCTTTGCTGTGCCGTAACAGGACAGCAGCCTCGTCGCACGGGATCGCTTCAGGTCCTCCAGATGGCCGGCAGGCGATGAAGGCGAAGAGCAGCATGCCGGCGTAGAACCCCATCGAGGATATGCCGAGCACGGATTCTATCGCTAGATTGCCGGCAAGCAGCACGGATCAGTCGCTGCCATCCGCCGCCATCTGAAACACAGCCCTGCTTTTCGCGACATCGTTCCGAAACAGGCGTCACGCTAAACGCCCGCTCCTCTTGAGGCCGGCATAAATCGCGCGGCCGTAAATCAGAAAAATCCAGGAGCAGAACCATGGACTGGTATTCGGTCGTCAAATTCCTTCACGTCGTCTCGGCCACCTTGTGGGTTGGCGGCGGTTTCGTCCTTTTCCTGCTCGGCGTGATTGCCGAACGTGCGGGCAACATCGAGGAAAAACTGCAGGCGATGCGCGCCACCGGCAAGCTCGGCGACCGCTTCTTCGCGCCGATGTCGATGCTGACCTTGATCTTCGGCCTGGTCATGTGCGGCTTCTGGGTCGGCTTTTCCGAACTGTGGATCGGCATCGGCCTTGTCGGCTACGCCGCGACCTTCTCGATCGGCATGCTGGTCTTCAAGCCGACCGGTGCGCGGATGGGCGCCATGATCGCCAGGGAAGGTGTAACGCCGGCCGTTCTGGCAGTCGGCCAGCGCATGATGTGCTGGGCGCGCTTCGATTATGCCGTGATGCTGGTGATCATCGCCGACATGGTGCTGAAGCCGACCTTGCACGACATCGGCACTCTGGCTGGCATGGTGATGGTCGTCGCCCTCGGCGTCGCGCTCGCCTTTGGCGGCCGCCGTCAAATGGCGCCTAGCGCCGCCTGAACACTGACGCGAGCGGCCAGCTCGGCCGCCGTCACATCAGGCCGGCAATGCCGTCCCAGACCAGCTTGGCCGCGACCACGGCCACGGTCGCATAGGTGAACGGATAAAACACTTCCGGCCGCATGCGGCGCACCAGCCAGGCGCCGGCGATGGTGGAGAGCGGCGCCAATGGCATCAGCACGGCGGACGCGGTCAGGTTTGCCGCGTCGAACTGGCCAAGCGCGAAATAGGGCACGAGCTTCAGCGCGTTGGTGGCGGCGAAGAAGATCGCCGCCGTGCCCGAAAGCACCTTCGGGTCGAGCCGGATCGGCAGCGCGTAGACCTGGAAAGGCGGGCCGCCGACATGGGCGACAAAGCTGGTGAAGCCGGCGACCGTGCCCCAGAAGGCGGCGGCGATCCGGTTCGGCTCCGTCGCGTGGTCGGCGCCATGGCGAAACTGCAGATAGAGCCAGCGCAGCACGAAGATCAGGGCGACCGCGCCGACGATCAGCCGCACCATCTCTTCCGTGACGAGGGCGGCTGTCAGCCAGCCGAGGCCGATGCCGATGACGGCGCCCGGCATCATGTCGACCAGCATCTTGCGATCGTAGACGCCCCACCAGGTCCATACCGAAACGATGTCCATCAGGCACAGTATCGGCAAGAGGATGGCAGCTGCCTGCACCGGCGGAATGGTCAGCGCCATCAGCGGCACGCCGACGAAACCGACGGCGCCGCCAAAGCCGCCCTTCGACAGGCCGACGAGAATGACCGCCGGAATGGCGGCGGCGTAGAACCACGGATCGCTGAGCAGGCCTGACATCGGATGAGAAGGGCTGGAGGGTGGGAAGATCGGCAATAGACCACAACGAAAGACGCTGCGATAGCCGAGGCGCCTGTGCACCGATCGGCGCAGCCCGCAAGCACGCGTAGCAGTTTGCCGCAACGTGGCTGCCCGTGCATAAGTCACCGGCCCAGCACGAGGTCCCGAGAATGAGCGAAATCCAGATCCGCCGCGCCAAGCAAGCCGATCTGTCGGCGATCATCGCGATGCTTGCCGACGATGAGCTTGGCAGCGCCCGCGAGGACGCAAGCCTGCCTCTGGCGCAAGCCTACCTGGATGCCTTCGCGGCCATCGATGCCGATCCGAACCAGTTCCTTGCGGTGATGGCCGACGATGCCGGAATCATAGGCACGCTGCAGATAACCTTTCTCGCAGGACTATCGTTGCGAGGCGCGCGGCGCGGCCAGATCGAGGCGGTGCGCATCGCGGCCGACCGGCGCGGCGAAAGGCTCGGGCAGCGCCTGTTCGAATGGGCAATCGAAACCTGCCGTGAGCGCGGTTGCCGGATCGTCCAGTTGACGACCAACAAAACCCGGCTCGATGCGCACCGTTTCTACGACCGGCTCGGCTTCAGGGCCACCCACATCGGCTACAAGCTGGAGCTTTGATCGGGCCGGCTGCCGACACTGATCACTATCGGCGAGCCTGAACCAGCAGGAACATCGGTCGTTCGAGTTCTTCCGCCAGTTCCGGTGTCGCGACGATCTGCGCGTCCGTCGGCCGGAATTCCTCCACATGTCCTATTGTGAAGCCCGCGCGGATCAACTGGTTGAGCGTGGTGCCGATGGTTCGGTGGTGCTTGACGACGCCCTTGGCGAGCCAATCGGTCGTCCTCGGCCCTTCCACGAGATAGTGGTCGACGGGCCATGTCTTCCTGCCCTCGGCGTCGACCGACCAGCCCGGATTGGTTGGCGCCATGTAGATCGGATGCTCCGTCGAGAAGACGAAGGCGCCCCCGGGAACCAGCGCCCGGTGGACGGTCGCGAACAGCTGAGCGATATCGCTGACATAGTGCAGCGCCAGTGAACTATAGGCGAGATCGAAACGCGCTGCCGGCAGGCTGAGTTCGTCGAGATCGGCCCGCTCATAAGCGATCGCCGGGTCGGGGCCGGCCGCCCGCGCCTGGGCAAGCATCTTCTCCGACAGGTCGAGGCCAAGCACCTCTTTGGCGCCATGCGCGCGCGCCCAGCGGCAGAACCAGCCGAAACCGCAGCCGAGATCGACAATGCTCGTGCCATCGATCCCCGGCAGCATGGCGCGCAGCGCGGGCCATTCAGGCGCGCCGTCCAGCCCTTCGACCGAACGGCCGAGACGGCGATAGCCTTCGAAGAAATCGGTCTGGTCGTATATATTCTGCGCCATTTTCTTACCCTGCTTTCACCGCCAGCCTAGAGCAATCCCATCGAAAAGTGTGAAGCGGCTTTGCGACCCGTGACATCGATCGCCCACTGACTGAGATGTCGCCTGCCGCGCGCTCGGATGGATCAAACATTGACGTTGGCAGCAAAGCATCCTTGTGCAATGAAATATACGGCACAAAGTAATTGGGTGGCGGCATGGATGATGGGCCCTTTCAAGGTCGGCTGTTGCCGCTTGAGCGAATTCTATGGGGAGGCACTCCTGTCCAGGGATTACTTTTTTCAAGCCGCGACATCTTTCTGATCCCCTTCAGCCTGCTTTGGTGCGGTTTCGCGGTTTTCTGGACCTACACCGCGACAAAGCAAGGCGCGCCATTATTCTTCAAGCTTTGGGGGTCGATGTTCGTCTGCATCGGGCTGTTCATTGTTTTCGGCAGGTTTGCATTCGATGCGTGGCTGAGACGAAGGATGTACTACGCCGTCACGAACAGGCGCGTCCTGATCATGCGTAGCGCCCCCTTCGCGAGCTTCACCTCGATCGATCTCGAACGCCTTCCCGAAATTCAGATCACCGGTGAAGGAAGAGCCCGAGGAAACTTGCGCTTCGGGTCGGTGGCATTTGCATCCGGTTACTCGCGAACGAACTCGCTGTCTCCGGCCCTCGATCCGGTCCCCCAGTTCCTCGGGATCGAGGACCCGCAAAGGGTCCTCAACCTCATCATGAAGGCCAGCCAGGCCCTCCGTTCGGACCAGCGATCCACGTCTGCCGCATAGTCTCCCTGTTCAAGCCCGACGCTTTGTTCTATGCCGCAATGCAACCATCTTCGCCCGGCATAGGCGAAAACCGGGATCGAACATCAATGAACGAAGCAACGCCGCCCAACCGCTGCCGTATCGTGCTGATCGCGCCGCCGCTCGCGACGGCCGAACACATTTGCGCGGCGTTCGAGGGTGGCGACGTCGCCTCTCTCATCCTGCCCGAGAACGGCATGGACGATGCCACGTTCCAGGCGTTTGCGGAAAAGATCGTACCGATCGCTCAAGGCGCCGGCATAGCCGTCATCATCGCCGGAGACAGCCGCGTCGCCGGCCGCGTCCGCGCCGACGGCATCCATGTCGAGGCAGGACCACAGGAACTGGCCGAGACGATTGAACGCGTGGCCGACAAGATGATGGTCGGCACCGGCGGGGCCAAGACCCGCGACGACGCGCTGGAGCTCGGCGAGGAGCGGCCGGACTACATGTTCTTCGGCCGCTTCGGCTACGACAACAAGCCCGAGCCCCACCATCGCAACCTTTCGCTCGGCGAATGGTGGGCCGAGATGATCCAGATTCCCTGCATCGTCATGGCCGGATCCGAACTGGCCTCGGTCACGGCGGTGGCGGCAACCGGGGCCGAATTCGTGGCGCTCTCCAGCGCGGTCTATGCCAATGGTCTCGACCCGCGCGCGGCGGTCGCCGCCGCGAACGCGCTGCTCGACGAAACCGCGCCGCGCTTCGAGGGCTGACGTGCGGTTGCCTGTGCTTCCCCTGGTGATCTTGGCGGGCTTGACCGGTCAGGCCGCCGCCGCGGCTCAGACCGTCCCCCTGCCGCAACCCCGGCCGGATGCAAACGCGCCCGATACCGGCGCGCCAGCCCCCGCTGCGCCGAGTCCCAATGCACCAGCTCCCGGCGTCCATGTCGACAAGCCGATCGAGACGACGCTGCCACAGCCGGCGACGATGACGCCGCCTTCGGCCGACAGCGTCAATCCCGATCGCTTCGGCGCCAAGCCGGCGGACGCGGCCTTCGGCGCCTTCCAGCGCGGGCTCTACAAGACCGCCTACAATCTCGCCATGACCCGCGCCAAGAACGGCGACGCGGCGGCTGAGACGCTGGTGGCGGAAATCCTCTCGCGCGGGCTCGGCGTTCCGGTCAATCCGGCGGAGGCGACGAAATGGTATGGCCTCGCCGCCGAGCAAGGCGTGCCGGAAGCGCAGTTCCAGTATGCGTTGATGCTGCTCGACGGGCGGTATGTGAAGAAGGATGACAAGGAAGCCTATGCACTGATGCAGGCTTCCGCCGAGGCCGGCAATCGTCTTGCCCAGTTCAATTTCGCGCAGCTGCTCGTCCAGCAGGAGCCAGGCGACGCCGGGCTTGCCAAGGCCGCCCCTTACTACGAGCGCGCCGCCGCGACCGGTCTGGCCGACGCCCAGTATGCGATGGCGCAGATCTACGCCAACGGCGTCGGCGGCACGCCGCGCGACGACGCCAAGGCGCGCATGCTGCTGGCCCAGGCCGCGCGACAGAACTACGACACGGCGCAAATCGATCTCGCCGCCTGGATGATCGAGGGGCGCGGCGGCGAGCGCGACCTGAAATCGGGCTTTGCCTGGATGAAGCGGGCCGCCGAGGGCGGCAACGTCGCCGCCCAGAACCGCCTTGCCAAGCTCTATATGGGCGGCATCGGCACCGACCCCGACCTTATCCTGGCCGGCGCCTGGTACATCGTTGCCCGCCGTGCCGGGCTGGTCGACCCGCGCATGGACGACTTCCTGCAGGGCCTCGACGATGACCAGACCAAGCAGGCGTTGCAGAAGGCAAACCGCCTGCGCTGACACGCCTCGCGGCGGTTGGTCTTCTTGACCCCCTCCTTGCTCCCTCCCTTGCCACTCCGCGCGATTTGTGGTCATGGAGGCGCCAAAGCGCGGTCCGCGCGCCAAAATTCTCATTCCGGATCAGTTCATCATGGCCAAGATCAGTGGCAACGAAATCCGTCCGGGCTATGTCATCGAGCACGATGGCGGCCTGTGGGTGGCGGTCAAGACCAACACCGTAAAGCCCGGCAAGGGCGGCGCCTACAACCAGGTCGAGTTGAAGAACCTGATCAACGGCACCAAACTCAACGAGCGCTTCCGCTCGGCCGAAACCGTCGAGCAGATCCGGCTCGATCTCAAGGATTTCTCCTTCCTCTACGAGCAGGGCGACGCGCTGGTGTTCATGGACACCGAAAGCTACGAGCAGCTCGAGCTGGCGAAGGACTTTGTCGGCGAGCGCGCCGCCTTCCTGCAGGACGGCATGATGGTGACGGTCCAGCTTTACGAGGAGCGGCCGATCGGCATCTCGTTGCCCGACCAGGTGACGCTCGCCATCACCGAGGCCGATCCGGTGGTGAAGGGCCAGACCGCGGCCTCTTCCTACAAGCCGGCCGTGCTGGAGAACGGCATCCGCGTTCTGGTGCCGCCCTTCATCTCGGCGGGAGAGCGCATCATCGTAGACACCAACGAAATCACCTACGTGCGCCGCGCGGACTAGACGGCTAAGAAGCAGGAAGAAAAAATGGCGCGTTCCGCTCTCCTCAACGTCATGGTCCAGGCCGCTATGAAGGCAGGCCGCTCGCTGTCGCGCGATTTCGGCGAAGTGCAGAACCTGCAGGTCTCGATGAAAGGGCCTGGCGACTATGTCAGCCAGGCCGACCGCAAGGCCGAAGAGATCGTCTTTGCCGAACTGTCGAAGGCGCGGCCGGGCTATGCCTTCCTGATGGAGGAGCGCGGCGCGGTCAAGGGCGATGACGGCCAGCACCGCTGGATCGTCGACCCGCTCGACGGCACCACCAACTTCCTGCACGGCATCCCGCTCTTTTCCGTCTCGATTGCGCTCGAGCGCCAGGGCCAGATCGTCGCCGGCGTGATCTACAATCCAGCCATGGACGAGCTCTACACGACCGAGCGGGGCGGCGGCGCCTTCATGAACGATCGCCGGCTGCGCGTTGCCGGGCGCGCCAAGCTGATCGATTCCGTGATCGGCTGCGGCGTGCCCCATCTCGGCCGCGGCCAGCACGGCAATTTCCTTATCGAGCTGCGCAACGTCATGGCCGAGGTCTCCGGCGTCCGCCGCCTCGGCTCCGCCGCGCTCGACCTCGCCTATGTCGCGGCGGGACGCATGGATGGCTTCTGGGAAACCGGCCTGTCGTCCTGGGACATGGCCGCCGGCATCCTGCTGGTGCGCGAAGCCGGCGGCTTCGTCTCTGACATGGACGGCGGACAGGACATGCTCGACAACGGCACGGTCGTGGCCGGCAACGAGATCATCCAGCGCGCGCTGCTCAAGACCGTGACGAAGCCATTGGCTGCGCGCTGACTAACTATGGCATCCTTCGCGCGTCGAAAGGACGCGCGCCCTTCGTCGCAAAACCGCAAACGAATGTTGAAATACTGGTCCGGGACCGCCCAGATTAGGGGTGCAGGACCATTTGATGAGCGACGCGCGGCCAAACACTCCGGTTGAAATCCCCTTTGTCGGGCGCTGGCACTATTCGCGCGCCGAAATGATCGCCGACGGCATCGTCCACGCAGTCGGTATCGTGCTGGCGATCGCCGCCGGATCGGCCTTCCTGGCGCTCGCCGCGTTTCACTCCGGTCCCGGCGAATATGTCGCCGCGGTCTTCTATGTGATTTCGCTGCTCACGGTGCTGTCGGTATCGCTGGCCTATAACATGTGGCCGATATCGTGGCCGGCGAAGTGGATCCTGCGCCGCTTCGACCATGCGGCGATCTATCTGCTGATCGCCGCGACGTACACGCCCTTCCTTGCCCAGCTTCACAATTCGGCCCTGGCGCTGCCGATGATCATCGTCGTGTGGACGGCGGCGGCGATGGGTATCGCCATCAAGATGTTCCTGCCTGGGCGCTACGACCGGCTGGCGGTCGTCTTCTACCTCGCCATCGGCTGGAGCGGCGTGGTGCTTGCCGGGCCGCTGGTGGAAACGCTGCCCACGGCATCCATCGTGCTGCTCATCGCCGGCGGCATCGTCTATTCCTGCGGCGTCGTCTTCTTCATCTGGAAGGGGCTGCGCTTCCACAACGCCGTCTGGCACGGCTTCGTCGTGACCGGCGCCGGACTGCACCTGGCCGCCATGCTCGACTGCCTGGTGATCAGCCGGTTCTGAGGCGCACCGCCTGAATACCTTTCGGCGCGACGCGCCTTGGGGCGCGGCGATATTGCCAAGCGCCATTCAATTTGGTCACAATTCCGTTTAGAGTCGCGACGAATTCGCGGCGGTGGCATCGGAAACGGGGCACGGATGGCTTTTCTCAGATCCTTCGGCAGGCGATCGGACGTCCTGGTCTACGATCCGCACAAGCTGTCGAGCCCGCAGGTCTTCCTGCTCACCATGGTGATCTTCCTGATCATCGTCGCCTTCATCGCCGCCATCCTCACGCGCCAGATCTCCACTGCCTTCTCCAGCAATCCCGGCCTCAACGGGTTGATCGTCGGCGTGCTCGTGGTGGGCATTCTGCTGGCCTTTACCCAGGTCGGTCGGCTGTTCAGGGAAGTGCGCTGGGTCAATTCCTTCCGCGCCGGTTCCGAGACCACCGAGCCGGTGCTGCTGGCGCCGATGAAGGCCATGATCGGCCGCTCGTCGACGATTGCGTTCTCGACCTCGTCGATGCGCACCATGCTCGATTCCATCGCCACCCGTCTCGACGAAAGCCGCGACACCTCGCGCTATCTGGTTGGGCTCCTGGTGTTCCTCGGCCTGCTCGGCACCTTCTGGGGCCTGCTCAACACCATCGCCTCGATCCGCGAGACCATCGAGGCGCTCGACCCCGGCACCGGCGATGCCGCCGCCGTGCTCGACGCGCTGAAGCAAGGCCTGTCGGCGCCGCTCGCCGGCATGGGTACGGCCTTCTCGTCCTCGCTGTTCGGCCTTTCCGGCTCGCTGGTGCTAGGCTTCCTCGATCTGCAGGCCGGCCGCGCCCAGACCCGTTTCTACACCGAATTGGAAAACTGGCTGTCCTCGGTCACCGATCTATCGTCCGATATCGTCGTCTCCGACACGGCGAAAACCGAGTCGTCCGAAGACATCCGCCTGCTGTCGGAGCGCCTGCGCAGCCTGCAGGAAAATGGCGGCGGCTCCAATCCGCGCGTCGCCACCGCCATGGCCAACCTTGCCGACGGCATTTCCGGCCTGGTCAAGAACATGCGCTCCGAGCAGCAGATCATGCGCGACTGGGTCGAAGCCCAGTCCGACGAGCAGAAAGCGATGCGCAACACGCTGGAAAAGATCGCCGACGCGCTGAAGAAGCAAGGGGTCCACTGACGTGGCGCTGGCGCGAGGGCGGCGCACCGACCGCCGCATCGACTATTGGCCTGGTTTCGTCGACGCGCTGTCGACGCTGCTGCTTGCGATCATGTTCCTGCTCACCGTCTTCGTGCTGGCGCAGTTCCTGCTCAGCCGCGAGATTTCCGGCAAGGACGCCGTGCTCAACCGCCTCAACTCGCAGATCAACGAGCTGACGCAACTGCTGGCGCTGGAGCGCTCCAGCAGCCAGGACAAGGAGGACTCGCTCGCCAACCTGCAGGCATCGCTGTCGGCGGCGCAGGCCGAAAAGAGCCGGCTCGAGCAGTTGTTGGCGCAGGGCGCCGGCGCCGGCGACGCAGCCACCAAGCGCGCCGACGCGCTGACCGGCGAGCTCGACAGCCAGCGCCAGATCAGCCAGCAGGCGCTGAGCCAGGTCGAGATCCTCAATCAGCAGATCGCGGCGCTGCGCAAGCAGATCGGCGCGCTGGAGGATGCGCTCAACGTGTCCGAGCAGCGCGACCGCGACTCCAACACCAAGATCGCCGATCTCGGTCGCCGCCTGAACGTGGCGCTTGCGCAGCGCGTCCAGGAGCTGAACCGCTACCGCTCCGACTTCTTCGGCCGCCTGCGCGAGATCCTGGCCGACCGCGAGAACATCCGCATCGTCGGCGACCGTTTCGTCTTCCAGTCGGAGGTGCTGTTCCCGACAGGCTCCGACGTGATCAACGATGCCGGCAAGGTCGAGATGAAGAAGCTCGCCGACGCCATCATCGAGCTGCAGAAGGAAATCCCCCCGGAGATCAACTGGGTGTTGCGCGTCGACGGCCACACCGACAACCAGCCGCTGTCCGGCACCGGCCGCTATCGCGACAACTGGGAACTGTCCACGGCACGCGCGACCTCGGTGGTCAAGTTCCTGATCGAGAACGGCGTGCCCGCCAATCGGCTGGTCGCGGCCGGCTTCGGTGAATTCCAGCCGCTCGACACCGCCGACACGGACGAGGCGCGCAGCAAAAACCGCCGTATCGAGCTGAAGCTCACGGAACGTTGAAAATCCATCACGCGAACTCACGCGAAGTTGTTCGCCGGCTCAACTCTAGGGCGCAAAAACCCAGCGGCAAGGCCTGAAAACATTATCTTTTATTAATTACACATGGCGATTCGACGATCCTAGTTTGCTGCGCAGAGCCGGGGACCGCCGGCGATGCCCTCCATCGCGACGCGACGGAACCGGACGGCTCAAAAAGTTGGAAGGCGGAGCAGCGCGACTGCCCCCTTCCCAGCAGGAGGATGCGCCGTCATGCGCGCTTCAACTTCACTCAAGAGTGCCGTGTTTGCTACGGTTCTGGTCGCAGCTCCGTTCGCCGGCGCATACGCCGGGCCCAATGCGCTTATCGAACAGATCCAGGGTGTCCAGCAGGGCATCAGCGACGCACGTGAAGCGAACACCATTTCGGCCGCCGAGGCGCAGGACCTGCATATGCGCGCTGCGCGTCTCGAACATGTTGCGGCACGCGGCAATATGCCTTCGGCGCAGTATCATGAGCTCCTGCGCAGGCTCGACGATGTCGACCAGCAGCTGCGGGTCGATACCGGCAGCGGCTTCATGATCGGCGACGGCTCCGACGGTGGTAACTACCCGAACGGCTGACGGCCGGGCGCGGAACGGAAGGGACGACCTGACGCCCCTGGGGCAAAGCCCCTCGGGCGTCTTTTTTCCGACCATGATCAACGATCCTGCGCAGGATACTTCCGAAGTTTCGAGCCGGGTCAGACGCCCAGCCAGAGCGCCGCGATGGCAAGCGCCGCCGGCACCGTCTGGATGAGCAGGGTCTTCCGCCCGACGGTCGCTGCACCGTAAAGCCCGGCTATCGCCACGCAGAGCAGAAAGAACATCTTGATCTGGAAACCGCCGGCGCCAAGGTAGAGGCCCCAGAACAGCCCGGCGGCGAGAAAGCCATTGTAGAGCCCCTGGTTGGCCGCCAGCACTTTTGAGGCGCTGGCGAATTCCGGCGTCAGCCCGAACGCCTTGCGGCCGCGCGGCGTGTCCCACAGCACCATCTCGAGATAGACGATGTAGCAGTGAATCAGAGCCACCAGCCCGACCAGGATATTGCCGATCATTGTCCCCTCCAGCCTTTTCTTCCCCGCATTGATCACGCAGCGTTGTTGGAAGGCAAGACGGACTGATCTCGGCGCTGGTCGATCAGGGTTGCCAAGGCGGGTGCGTTGGTATCTTTTCCGACCCACCAATTCGCACTGGAATCGATGATGTCTTTCCAAAAGCTCGACGAACTCGGCCACAAGCTCGAAGCGCTGGAGCATGCGCTCGCCATCCTCGGCGCCGACGAGGCGACCCATATGGCGGTCGGGGGCGGCGAGAAGCGCGCGGAGGCGATGTCCTCGCTCGCCGGCATGCTGCACCGCCAGGCGACGGCTCCGGAGATCGGCGACTGGATCGCCGCCGCGGAAGCGGAGCCGCTGAATGAGGAGCAGCGGGCTGCCGTGCGGGAATTGCGCCGCCAGTACACCAATCTCACCTGCCTGCCGGCGGAATTCGTCGAGCGCCAGACGACGGCGCGCATGCGCTCCGAGCAGCTGTGGCGCGACATGCGCGCCAGGAACGACTGGGCCGGCTTCCTGCCGGCGCTGGAAGGCATCGTGGCGCTGGTGCGCGAGGAAGCGGCGCTGCGCGCCGCAGCGCTCCGCCTCGACCCTTACGATGCGCTGATGGAGCAATATGACCCTGGCAACCGCGCCGCCGACATCACGCCGGTGTTTGCCGACCTGAAGGCCTTCCTTCGGGATTTCCTGCCGCATGCGCTTGCCGTGCAGGATGCCCGGCTGGCGAAGCATCCGTTGAAGCCGCTTTCCGGCAGCTATGCCGTCGACCGCCAGCGGGAGCTCGGCCTGGCCATGATGGCGGCTGTCGGCTTCGATCTCACCCATGGCTCGCTGTCGGTGTCGCATCACCCCTTCTGCGGCGGGGTGCCGACGGATGTGCGCATCACCACCCGCTACAAGACCTCCGATTTCCTGTCGGCGCTGATGGGCGTGCTGCACGAAACCGGCCACGCGCTCTACGAGCAGAACCTTCCGAAAGCCTGGTCGCACTGGCCGTTGGGCAAGGCCCGTGGCATGGCCGTGCACGAGAGCCAGAGCCTGTTCGTCGAAAAGCAGATCGGCCGCAACCCTGCCTTCTGGCGCTGGGCGCTGCCGGTGGTCGAAAGACATCTCGGCGAAGCCTGGTCGCTCGACGACATCCTGCCGCACGTCCATCACATCCAGCGCGGACTGATCCGCGTCGACGCCGACGAGGTCACCTATCCGCTGCATGTCATCCTGCGCTACGAGCTAGAGCAGGAGCTTGTCTCCGGCAGGCTGGAGGCCGCCGACCTTCCCGAGGCCTGGGACGCCAAGATGCGCGACTATCTCGGCCTCTCGACCCTCGACAACCCCGCCGACGGCCCGATGCAGGATGTGCATTGGCCAAGCGCCGCCTTCGGCTATTTCCCATCGTATACGCTCGGCGCCATGATGGCCGCGCAGCAATGGGCGGCCCTCACCAGGGAGCATCCGAACGCCGACCAGGATCTTGCCAAAGGCGACTTCAGCACCATCAATGGCTGGCGCCGTGAGAATATCTGGTCGCAGGGCTCGCACTGGTCGACGCCGGACCTTCTCGAACGCGCCACCGGCGAGAAGCTCAACGCCGCTTACTTCACCGAACACCTGCGCAAGCGTTACGGCGACTGACACGGCTTGTCGACGCAACTGGATCAAGACGCGCAAAACATGTGCCACCAGTCTTTACTTTGGCGGTAAAGGCCCTGAAAAAGAGCCTTCTTTGCGTTAGTGGGCTTGGATGTTGGTGGTTAGCAGTCTTAGCGGGGCCAGGTCTTTTCGCAGCCTCTTTCTCTTGTTGATCTTGCTGGTCGGGCCGGTCTCGTCCGCCAGGGCGGACGACACTGTTGGCAAGGGACCTGCCGCGAGCTGGATCAAACAGGTCGATATTCCCGCGGCCGATCCGGCGCGCGCCGACCAGATCAAGAACGGCATCTCGTGGCTGCTGGCGGACGAGCAGATCATCCATCGCGATCATGGCTACGATGACTATACGCGCACGGTCTATAAAATAGTCGACCGCCCCGGCCTGGAGCAGGGCGCGAGCATCGACCTGCAATTCGATCCGTCGAGGCACAAGGTCACGCTCAACCATCTGCGCATCATCCGCGACGGCGCGGTGCTGGACCGTCTGAACGACGTCAAGTTCGACATCTTCCGGCAGGAGAAGGACGCCGAGAAAGGCATCTATGACGGCTGGCTGACGGCCCACGTCAACGTCGACGACGTGCGCGTCGGCGACGTCGTGGACTATGGCGAGACCTATGAGATCACACCGCTCGTCGGCAAGGACCTGTTCTTCTACAGCTTCTCGACCGAGTGGGAGGAGCCAGTGGGGCTGATCCGCACCAGCATCGTCTGGCCGGCCAGCCAGCCATTGGCGATCAAGCCGCGAGGCACTGGCATCAAGCCCGTCATTTCCGCATCGGGAGCCGACTCCGTCTATCTTTGGGAGATCGCAAATCCCAAACCGGTCAAGGTCGAGGACAACGTGCCGGTTGACTTTCCGGCCTGGGGATCGATCGACGTCTCTTCAAGCGCAAGCTGGCAAAGCGTCATCGACGCGGTCCAGCCTTACTACAAGCCGGCGACTGCTTTCCCGGCGGCCTTCGCCGCGAAGCTCGACGAGATTGCGAGCAAGCACCCGTTGCCCGATGATCGGATGATCCAGGCAATGCGTCTCGTCCAGGACGAAATCCGCTATGTCAGCCTGTCGATGGGATCCGGTTCGTATATTCCGCGCGATCCGGCGACGGTGATCCAGAGCGGCTTTGGCGATTGCAAGGACAAGGCATTGCTGCTGACTTCCGCCCTCGCCAGGCTGGGCATCTCTGCTCAGGTTGCCCTGGCGGACCTCGATCGGGGGCGAGCGCTCGACCAGCATCTGCCGGCGCTGCGCGATTTCGACCACGCCATCGTCAAGGCAACGATCGGCGCGAAGACCTATTGGCTGGATGCCACCAATTACCTGCAAGGCGGAAACGCCGACAACTTCCCGCAGCCGGACTATGGCTTCGCGCTGCCGATCTTCGGCAATGGCGCCCTGGAGAAGATGCCAAGTCCGGAGCCGAAGAACCCCACAATCAATGTCGCCGAGGATTTCTCTTTCCCCAACCAAGCTGACGGCCACCTGACGCTGACGGTGCTTTCGACTTATGAAGGCGGCGACGCCGACGGAATGCGCAGCAAGCTCGCCAGCCGGTCGGTGAGCGACCTCTCGGACGCCTATCTGAAATATTACAGCAAGCGTTATCCGGGCATCGAAAGCGCCGCCAAGCTGGAGATCTTGGACAATCGCGACGCCAACATCATCAACGTAAAGGAAAACTATCAGTTGTCGGCACAGGCGCTGGCCGCCAACAATCTCGCCAAGAACTTTCCTATCAAGGCAGCCGACCTCGGCACCGACATGCCAACACCAACCATAGTGGGCCGTGCCGGTCCCATCTCGCTCGGATCGCCGATCTATCGCCGTCACACCATAACCGTGAGCAATCTGAAGGCGCGATTTTCCGGTGAGGACATAAAGAGTGTCGTCACGCCATACCTCTCGCTGAAGTCGTCCTGGAACAACACGCCGACCACTTTCGAGGTGCAGTGGGATTTCCGGACACAGGCTACGCAGGTTCCGGCCCAGGCCATCGGTGACTATCTGAAATCGGTCAAGGATGTCGGCGACAACATCGATTGGACCTACAATTTTGCCTATCGGGACGAGCCTGCGGATGCTTCGCCCGTCGATTCTCAGAACCCGGGGCAGGAGTTGATCATCATGCTGGTGATGCTATCGTTGTTGGTCGCGGGGCCGTTGTTCCTGGTTTATCGGCTCGGCAAGTCCTAGAGCAATTTCAGGAAAAGTGTCTAACGGGCTTTCGTCCGGAATTGCGTGAAAACAAATAGCTAGCGCGGTTCGGGATTCCGTGAAGGAGACAGGCTCATTCAGCCGCGCCCCTGAAGGCGCTGGCGCCGGTCTCGAACTGCAGCTTGGCGAGCCGCGCATAGGTGCCGCCCTTGGCGACGAGGCTTTGATGCGTGCCCTCCTCGACGATGCGTCCGCCCTCCATGACGAGGATGCGGTCAGCCTTGAGCACCGTCGCCAGCCTGTGCGCGATAACAATCGTCGTTCGCCCCTGCATCAAGCGCTCGAGCGCCGTCTGCACCAGCGTCTCGCTTTCGGCATCAAGCGCCGAGGTCGCCTCGTCGAGCAGGAGGATCGGCGCATCGCGCAGGATGGCGCGGGCGATCGCGATGCGCTGCCGCTGGCCGCCGGACAGCGTCACGCCGCGCTCGCCGACCTGGCTGTCATAGCCCTTTTCCAGCTTGCCGATGAAGTCGTCCGCGAGCGCGGCCTTCGCCGCCGCTTCGATGTCGGCATTGCCGGCGCCGGGCCGCCCGAAGGCGATGTTGTCGCGCGCGCTCGCCGCGAAGATGGTGACGTCCTGCGGCACGATCGCGATGCGCTCGCGAATGGCCGCGGGGTCGGCCTCGCGGACGTCGACGCCATCGATGACGATGCGGCCACTTTCAGGATCGTAGAAGCGCAGGATCAATGAAAAGACCGTGCTTTTCCCGGCGCCTGACGGCCCGACGATCGCCACTGTCTCGCCTGGCTTCACCTGGAAGCTGAGGCTGTGGACAGCGGCCCGGTCCGGCCGCGCCGGATAGGAGAAGGAGATGTCGTCGAAGCTGATCGCGCCTTTTGCCTTGGCCGGCAGCGGCTGCGGGTCGACGGGCGACTGGATGATTGGTCTCTCGGCCAGGATCTCCGTCAGCCGCTCGGCGGCGCCGGCCGCTTGCGACAGCTCGCTCCACACTTCCGACAGGGCGCCCAAGGCGCCCGCGGCGAACACCGAGTAGAGTAGGAACTGGCCGAGCGTGCCGGCCGACATGGTGCCGGCAAGCACGTCGCGCGAGCCGAACCAGAGCACCGCCACCACAGAGGAAAAGATCATGAAGATGGCGAAGAAGGTGAGGAACGAGCGCGCGAAGACAGAGGCCCGCGCCGCCTCGAAGGCAGCCTCCACCGCGGCCGAGAAGCGGCCCGTCACCAGCTTTTCATTGGTGAAGGCCTGCAGCGTGCGCACCGCGCCGATCTGCTCGCTGGCATAGGCGGTGGCTTCGGCGAGCGTGTCCTGCGCCATGCGCGACTTCCGCCGCACGGAGCGCCCGAAAGCGACCAGTGGCAGCACGATCAGCGGGATAGCGGCAAGCACCAGGCCAGATAGCTTCGGGCTTGTGAAGACCATCATCGCGACGGCGCCAAGGCCGAGGATGAGGTTGCGCAAAGCCACCGAGGCGGTGGCGCCGACCGCCGATTTCACCTGCGTGGTGTCGGCGGCGAGCCGAGACACGATCTCGCCCGATTGGGCGCGGTCGAAAAAGGCCGGCGACAGGGTGGTGACATGCGCGAAGACGTCGCGGCGGATGTCGGCGACGACCCGCTCGCCGAGCGTGATGACGAAATAATAGCGGCATGCCGACGCCGCCGCGAGCAAGGCCGCCATCGCCACCAGTGCCGCGAAATACTCGGCGATGAAGGTCGAACCCGACGCCTCGAAACCGTGATCGATCATGCGCCGCACTGCCATCGGCAAGGCAAGCGTCGTCACCGCCGCAACGATCAGCGAGATGATGGCGCCGACGACCGATGTCCGGTAACGGGTGATATACGGGAAAAGGCGTCTGAGCGGCCCGATCGAGCGCCTGCGCCCGTCTAGACTGCCACCGATATCCGCCATGAGCGTTTTCCTCTGGCCGCTTGCCGGTAATGCGCCCTCAATATGCGCTTGCCGCGGCCTTGTGATTCAATTCCGGCTGATGTATAGGCTCGCCGACCGTTTTAGAAGCCGTGGCTTTTCATTAGCTGCGGCTTCGAATTTTAAAAAGGGGCGCATCGACGCAGGCCAATGGCCCGTCACCAGCGCCGGCAAGCCAGGAACACGACAATGAAGGCCGATATCCATCCCGACTACCACACCATCAAGGTCGTCATGACCGATGGCACCGAATACCTGACCCGCTCGACCTGGGGCAAGGAAGGCGACACGATGAACCTCGACATCGACCCGACCACGCACCCGGCCTGGACCGGCGGCCAGCAGACCCTGCTCGACCGCGGCGGCCGCCTGTCGAAGTTCAAGAAGCGTTTCGAAGGTTTCGGCCTCTAAGCCGGATATCCCGCAGAATTGAAAAACCCGCCCAAGAGGCGGGTTTTTTTGTTGCATTCGATTGCCCCTATTCGGCGCGCAGCAACTCCCTCAGCGCCATGCGTTTGTAGGCTTCAACCAGCCTGTCGCCCTCTTCCCGATCGACCGATATCGCCAGCCGCACCGCCGCCTCGCCCATCTGCCAGACGAGGAAGGCCGTCGTCTCCAGTTCGACCGGGTCGGCGTCGGGTCTGAGCCGCTTCAGCACCGCGACCAGGAATTCGGCGTTGGCGCGGCTGTCGGCCAACTCGAGCGAGCGCAGGGCTTTGTCGGCCTGCGTTCCCGACCAGACGTCGCGTATCACCGGCTCGGCCAGGAACAGGCCATAGTAGATATCCAGCAGCTCTGAAAATGCCTGCTTCAGATCTTCCGCATCGCTGACGTCCTTCAGCGCCGCCGAAATGCAGGCCTGGCTTTCGGCGGTGTAGCGTTCGGCCAACGCCCACACGATCGCTCGCTTGTCGGGAAAGAACTGGTAGAGCGAGCCGATCGACACCCCTGCCTTTTCCGCCACCTCTCCCATGCGCATGGCGTCGCTGCCTTGCTCTGCAATCAGCGCCGAGGCCGCGGCAAGCATGCGCTCGACCCGCTCGCGGCTGCGCTGTTGGCTCGGCGATCGGCGCGGTGAAGCAACGGCCCCCTGGTCGGGCTTGGCGGCGACTTTTTCATCCATGGCTGTCTCGGGGCGATTTCTCGAAAACTGGCTTGACTCGCAAAATACGAGGGTTTATCACGTTTTGCAAATATGAGGATTATTCACGTTTTTCGAGGAGATCGAGATGACTGACACGACAAAGAAACCGATTCTGATCCTGGGCGGCACCGGCAAGACCGGGCGCCGGCTGGCCGAGTTGCTGACCGCAAAAGACATTCCCGTGCGGATCGGCTCGCGTAGCGGCACGCCACCCTTCGACTGGCAGGACAAGGGAACCTGGGCGACGGCCCTTCAAGGCGTCGGCGCCGTCTACATCAGCTACTATCCGGACATCGCGGTGCCGGGCGCCGCCGAAACCGTGGAGGCGCTGGCCCAGCTTGCCGTCGAGCGCGGCATCAAGCGGCTGGTGCTGCTTTCCGGCCGTGGCGAGCCCGAGGCGCAGCGTGCCGAGGAGATGGTCAAGGCTTCCGGCGCCGACTGGACGATCCTTCGCTGCGCTTGGTTTGCGCAGAATTTCAGCGAAGGCTTCCTGGTCGAAAACGTCATCCAGGGCGAACTCGCCCTGCCGGTCGGCAATGTCGGCGAACCCTTCATCGATGTCGACGACATCGCTGATGTCGCCGAGACGGTGCTGACGGAGCCCGGCCATGTCGGCCAGACCTATGAGCTCACGGGCTCGAGGCTGTTGAGCTTCGCCGACGCCGTCGCCGAAATCGCCAAGGCCACCGGCCGCGACATCCGATACCGGCAGATTTCACATGCCGAATTCACCAAAGCGATGGCGGCGCACGATTTGCCGCCGGAATTCACCTGGCTGCTCAACGAACTCTTCACCGAGGTGCTCGACGGCCGCAACGAGACGCTGACCGACGGCGTGCAGCGCGCGCTCGGCCGCCAGCCGAAAGACTTTTCCGCCTACGCAACCGAAACCGCCGCCACCCGCATCTGGAGCAACTGAGATGACGAAACTTCTCCCCACTCTCACCATCATTGCCGCGATCGGCTCCGGCGTTGTCGGCGGTGTCTTCTTCGCCTTCTCGAACTTCGTCATGGCAGCCCTTGCCCGGCTGCCCGTGCCGAGCGGCATTGCGGCGATGAATTCGATCAACATCACGGTGATCACACCGACCTTCATGACGGCGCTGTTCGGCACCGGCCTCATCTGCCTGGTGCTGATCGCCGCCGTCCTGCTGGGCTGGAGCCAGTCAGGCACTTACTGGCTGCTTGCCGGCGCCGTGCTCTATTTCGTCGGCAACCCACTGGTCACCATGGTCTTCAACGTGCCGCTCAACGACGCGCTGGCTGCCGCGGATCCGACGAGCGCCAACAGCGCGGCCGTCTGGACAAACTATTTGAGCGACTGGGTGATGTGGAACCACGTACGAACCATCACCAGCATCGTGGCGATGATCTGCTTCATAATGGCGTTGATTTGAGAGCGCCCACGAATGCAAAAGACCCGCCTCAGGCGGAGTCTTTTGCCTTGTGCCCCTTAAGGTCTGAGTGTCCCAGATCCCGATCGGGATCGATGACGTCGCGGACCAGTTGCTTGAGCTTTGCGGCATCCGGAAAGCCGCCGTCGCGCTTGCGGTCCCAGATGAGCTCCTCGCTGCAGGTAATGGTGAAGATGCCGCCGGTGCCGGGCACAAGCGTCACCTCGCCGAGATCGGTGCCAAAGGTCGAAAGCAGCTCCTGCGCCATCCAGCCGGCACGTAGCAGCCATTGGCATTGCGTGCAGTAGGTGATGACGATCCGTGGTTTTTCCAACAGGCTCATTCATATATCTCGCGGGTGCGGACGGTTGTGCCGGCTATCCGATCATGGATAGGCTCATTGCCCGACGCTATCGAAATTCCGATCCAGAGCGGCCAAATCAAAGCCAAGCCAAGCGCGAAGCCAGCCGCGACGAGGGCAGGCACAATTTCCCACCAGGAATAGCTCGGCGCGGGTCCCGGAAAGCTTCCCCAGGTCTGAAAGGCAGACCAAGCTTCTGCCAGCACGAGGGGAAACGCACCGAGAAACTTGATCAGCTGTCGACGAAACGCCTTTTGCAAGGGCAAGCCTCTTCTTTGCCAGTTAGGCGCGTCATACACGACGAGCACCAAAGCCCGCTTGCCGACTGATTGGCCCAAGGTCATCTCGATAACAAGAAGATAGATCGCCAGAGCGGGTAAATCGAGGAAACTCAGATCCAATGCCGCAGGTCGAAAATTCCCCTTTGAACTAGGATCGATAGACACCGACTCGGGCTTTGCAAATTGAGCTTCCTTCGCCTTGGCAACCGCCCGATCGGCTACTGAAAAGCCCAAGAGAGACGACTTGCACACTCTACCTTCGAGCGACGTAGCGCCGTGCACCGTGAACGACCTGCATACTTTTAAGGACAGCCCGAAGTCGCCTTTCACCCCGCCGTCGGTCAGCATGGCCAACCCAGCCGTCAGAAAATAGAGGGATATCAGGACGACAAGGTAGTCTATGAATGAAGCGAAAAACCGTCGCCAGAAGCCGCCGCGGCGAGGCCAAGCCGGCGCAGCGGCAAGTTCAATCCCCTCGTCAGTCATCTCCCCTCCCGTGGACAACTGACCGATCTATAAGTCCGACGGGGAGTCTTTGCCTATGGCGCTCGCCTACACTTCCGTGTGACGATCAGAAACTTACGCCGCGCTGAGCTTGGCCATCGTCTCGTCGTCGACCTCGAAATTGGCGTAGACGCTCTGCACGTCGTC
>NZ_JANINM010000300.1 GCF_024509055.1 Mesorhizobium sp.
TATTTTTCCGGCATCGAGGCGCAAAGCAGGCCGGCGGCGCCAGCCTTCAGCCAGCTTTCGCGGTCGAACATCTCGTTCTTCTCGAACTCGTCGTAGCGTGGCGCGATCTCTTCCGACATGAAGCGGGACGCCATGTCGTAGAGCATGCCGACCTCGTCCGCCGCCCAAGCGGGCTTTGGCAGGCCAAGGACTTCGGCTGGATTTGTCGCCACGACTTCCTCCGCGTTCCGACAATTGTGGGCCGGCGGTGCCGGCCCGCCAAACCTAGAATGCTTCCGCCGGCAGCGCCATCAGCGTGTCCGCGCCACTCGAAATACGCGCAAGGCGCGTCGCCGTTTCCGGCATGATCCGCTCCATGAAGAAACGCGCCGTGACCAGCTTGTTGTCGTAGAAGGCGGCGGTCCCGTTGGCGCCTTCCGCAAGCTTTGCCTCTGCGGATTTGGCCATCTGGGCCCACATGTAGCCAAGCGCCACCAAACCGAAGAGATGCATGTAATCGGTCGAGGCCGCTCCTGCGTTGTCGGGCTTGGCCATGGCGTTCTGGACCAGCCACATAGTGGCCGCCTGCAAGTCGTTGAGGCCCTTCTTCAGCGCCTTGGTGAAGGGCGCCATCTTCTCGTCAGCGCGGTTTTCCTCGCAGAACTCGCCGACTTCCTTGAAGAAGGCCTGCACGGCGCGGCCGCCGTTCTGCGCCAGCTTGCGGCCGACGAGATCGAGCGCCTGGATGCCGTTGGCGCCTTCGTAGATCATGGCGATGCGGGCATCGCGCACGAACTGGCTCATGCCGTGCTCTTCGATATAGCCGTGGCCGCCGAACACCTGCTGCGCCATGACCGCATGGTCGAACCCCTTGTCGGTGAGCACGCCCTTGACCACCGGCGTCATCAGGCCGGTGTAGTCGTCGGCCGCCTGGCGGTCCTTGTCGTCGCCGGAGCGGTGCGCAACGTCCGACTTGATCGCCGTCCACAGCGCCAGCGCCCGGCCCGCCTCGTTGAATGCCTTCATCGTCATCAGCGAGCGGCGAATGTCGGGATGGACGATGATCGGATCGGCCTTCTTGTCGGGCGCCTTGACGCCGGAGAGCGAGCGGCCCTGCAGGCGATCCTTGGCGTAGGACACTGCGTTCTGATAGGCGATCTCCGAGATCGAAAGCCCCTGCAGGCCGACGCCGAGGCGCGCTTCGTTCATCATCGTGAACATGGCCTTCAGGCCGCCATTCAATTCGCCGAGCAGCGTGCCCTCGGCCTCGTCATAATTCATGACGCAGGTCGAATTGCCGTGGATGCCCATCTTCTCCTCAATCGAGCCGCAGGAGAGCGAGTTGCGTCCGCCGACATTGCCCGAGGCGTCGAGCTTGAACTTCGGCACGATGAACAGCGAGATGCCCTTGACGCCTTCCGGTGCGCCCTCGGCGCGGGCCAGAACAAGGTGGACGATGTTGTCCGACATGTCGTGCTCGCCGGCGGAGATGAAAATCTTCTGGCCGGAAATCCTGTAGGTGCCGTCACCGTTCGGCACGGCCTTGGTGCGCAGCAGGCTGAGATCGGTACCGCAATGCGGCTCGGTCAGGTTCATGGTGCCGGTCCAGACGCCCTCGATAAGCCTGGGCAGCCAGGTGGCCTTCTGCTCGTCGGTGCCGTGGGTGACGATGGCGGCGATGGCGCCCTGAGTGAGGCCCGGATACATCATCAGCGCCATGTTGGCGGAGATCATGTATTCGGAAACTGCGGAGTGGACCGTATAAGGCAGGCCCTGACCGCCGAACTCGGCGGGGGCCGCCAGTCCCATCCAGCCGCCTTCGCGATACTGGTCGAAGGCTTCCCTGAAGCCTTTGGGCGTCGTCACCGAGCCGTCGTCATGGCGCACGCAGCCTTCCATGTCGCCGACCCGGTTGAGCGGATGCATGACGTTCTCGGCGAGCTTCGCGCCCTCGGCGAGGATCGCCTCGAGGACATCGGGCGTGGCGTCGGAGAAGCCGGGAAGATTGGAATAGCGCTGATAGCCCAGCACATCGTTGAGCACGAACAGCGTGTCCTGGA
>NZ_JANINM010000301.1 GCF_024509055.1 Mesorhizobium sp.
TTCGGCGGTACAGCCAATCTCCCCCCTTGAGGGGGAGATGGCCGGCAGGCCAGAGAGGGGTGCTGTCCCTCCAGCATAAACAATTCGCCATCCCCCTGTCGGAACCGCCGCGCCTCGTCCGTCCTTGGGGCATCGAACCGCTTCAACCGGAGGACATCGTGGAAACCACGCAATCGACCTGGCAGACCGCCGCCATTCTTATCGCCCGCCTGATCTTTGCCGCCATGTTCGCGATGGGGGTGGCGTTCAAGTTCATGGATATGGGCGCCACGGCCGGCTATATCGCCGCCGCCGGCTTCCCGTTCCCGCTGTTCCTCGCCTGGTGCGCGGCGATCCTCGAAACGCTGCTGGTCATCGCCTTCCTCACCGGCGCCGTCATGGCGCCTCTCGCGCTGATCGGCGCGGTCTATGTCATCTTCCTCGGGTTTGCCTTCCACGGCCCATCGCACTGGGCGGCGGACCAGGCCGAGTTCGGCGCTTTCATGTCGCATTTCCCTTTCGCCGCCGGCCTGCTTTACGCCGCGGTCCATGGAGCGGGCAGCGTGCTTGCCGTGCGCCAGGGCTGGCCGGGCAGGGCGTGAGCCACGAGGTCGGACCAGGCGGCGGGGCGAGGGGCCGATCTCAGAGCGCCAGCTCGAAGAACACCAGCCAGTTCTTCATGTCGTCAGGCAGCGCGTAATAAGGCTCGATCCGCCGGAAGCCGCATTTCTCGTAGAGCTGCATGGCTTCCGACTGGTGGATGCTGGTGTCGAGCCGCATTCGCCGGTAGCCGGCGAGCCTGGCGTCGGCGATGATCTGCTCGGCCAGCGCCTTGCCGGCGCCGCGCTTGCGCATCGAAACGGGAACGAACATCCGCTTCATCTCGGCGACGCCTTCGCCAAGATCGCGCATGGCGACGCAGCCAGCCGGCTCGTCGTCGAGATGCGCGACGAGCAGGCTGCCTTCGGGCGCCGCGTACTTCCCGGGCAGACCCGCAAGTTCGCGCTCGAATTCCGCCGCGTCGAAGTATCGATCAATCAGCGCGATGTCGTCGGCATGCCGCTCGCGATGCCAGCCGACGAAGGCCCGCATCAGCGTGCGGACATCGTCGAGCTGCGCATTGGACTGAGCCTGCCGGACGCTGAGCATTGCGGCCTCCACTCGGGTAAGAGGGCCGCAGCTAAGCGCAGGAGCGGTGTGGCCGCAAGCCGCTCTCACATCTGGTCGTTATACGGTTCCTTCATCTGGCCGACCATGCGCGCCAGCTTCGAGAACGAAGGCATGTCGGCCTCCGGCTGGCACTGGTTGGCGAGCTCGAGCAGCCGGATCGGGAAATTGACGGCGTCGCGGCTCGACGCCGACATCCCCTCCGACCGCTCCTCGCTGGTCTCGCCGGCCTCGGCCTTGCGCAGCGCGATGTCGATCTCCTCGACGGTCAGCACACCCTTGCGCACCAGCACATGGTTGATTGCCGCGACGGCCATCAGCAGGCCCTCGAGTTGCAGGTTGGCGACATTCATGGCGCGTCCTCCCATTGATCAGGCTTGAAGAACGCGCGAACGGCCTTTCCGATCCGGGACGGCGGCTTCGGTCATACGATCCGGGCGCCGCCAGCGCGATAATCCAGTGTTCGAAAACCGCGCGGCGCGCTAACTTGGCTGCGGCGAGCAGTTGACGAAAGACCGGCGGCCGGGCCGCCGGCAGGGGCGGGGCAGGGCGATGGACAAGTTCTTCGAAGTGTCGCTTCCGGTGCAGATCGCGCTCGGCGGCGGGTATCTCGGTTACCTCGTGGCCTATGTCGGCATCCGCAAGGAGCACCAGCAAGTCGATATCGTTTTTCTGACGGTGGCCTTCGGCATCGTCGCGTCGCTGGCGGCCAAATATCTGTCGCCCTACCTTTCGACGGAACTCTCGATCGTCGCGGCAATAGCGGCCCCCGTGGTCGCGGCGATCCTCTGGCGCGTCATCGGCCGGCCGCTGCTGCGCGAAATCTACCGCCGCGCCCGCATCAGCTATGCCGACGACGATGCGACCGTGTGGATGACGCTTGCCGCCGACACCGAGCACGAGGTGACCCAGGTGACAGCGGTGCTGAAGGACGGTCGGGAGCTGTTTTGCGACGATACCGCGAAATTCGCCAATGCCGCGATCGCACCCTTCATGGTGGCGCCGGACGGCGCGGTGACCATGTATGTCACCCACACCTACAGGCGCGGCGCGAACGGCAGGAAGACCGCAACCGCGCATCCCGATACGAGCGACGTGGTCTGGGGCGACTCCATGACGATCATCCCCGCGGACAACATCTACAGCCTCGATCTGCGCTTCAGGAGGCAGTAGCGCGGCTGTGCCGTTTCACGCTCTTCGCGACTTTCGCTCGGGCTAGGCCGGATCGTCGCCTATTTCTTCGGTGGAGGCGGCGGCTTGGATGTGCCGGATGGCTTCTGGGGCTGTTTCGGCGTGGGCGGCACCCACACTTTCGTCGACACACCGGGGATCGACGGGATGAACGATCCAAGGATTCCACTGCCCTTTGCCATGGCTGACAGCCCTCGATGGAAACGCCTGCGAGCATCCCACCAAAGCCGGCGCGCGGCAATGGCGAACTACGCCTCCATCAGGCGCTGGCCATATTCGGCCCAGAGCTGCTTGACCTCGCGGCTGCCGAGCGGTGGCGTCTGCCGGTCCCCGTAGGCGACTGCGACGGCGCTGAGGTCGTATTGGCCGTCGGCCTGGGCGACAAAGCGGATGGCTTCGCCGAGCGGCCGCGAATGAAAGATCGGATCGGCCTGGCCCCTGCCCAGGCTGCGAACGCCCGAAATGCTTGCTGGCACATGCCGCATCCGAAAGACGGATGCCATGGCAGGTCTGTCCATGCCGCTCTCCGCGATTCCCTCGCGGAATGATCCCATAAGGTCCGGCTAATGACCAGCCCGCGCAAAGGCCGGGCCAAGGGCCCGGCCTCCGCTTGGCGCCGGCCACCTGTGGGCGGCCCGCCGGGTTAGCGCTGCCAGCGGCGGAACCAGTCAGGATCCGGGTCGGAATTCCGGCCGATGGCGAGGCCGATCAGCACGCCGAACAGGCCGCCCAGCAAAACCGCGGTCGAGAACGTGCCCGGATTCTGCTGCACGGTTTCCGAGACGCTGTTGGCTTGGCTGCGCAACTGCCTGGCCGCGCGCGTCGCCCGGTCGGAGGCGCCGGCGTACATGTTGGAGGCCCGGTCAGCTGCATTGTGATACCAGCCCTCCGCGGCCTCGGTCACCTCTTCCGCCTGTTCGGAAAGCGCTCGGTTGAGCCGGCCCACCTCGCGCTTCAACTCGGCGATCTGTTTCTTCATCGCCTCTTCCGCAGAGCCGGAAGCCCTGGCGCTGCTGCGCGAAGCTCCACCGCCGCGCGCGGCGCGGGTCTTCGCGTTGCCGTTTCCTGAATTGGCCGCACTGGTTTCATCGTCTGCCATGGGTTTCTCCTGTTTGCTTCCTGCAACGGCCAGGACGGCCCATGGTTCCCGGAGCCCCGCGCCCTGGCCGCAAAAAGCAAAGGCCGTGAAGCTTGCTCCACGGCCTTTGCGGCGAACGGGCGGCGCTGCTTACTTGCCGCAATTGTTGTCGTTGACGGTGGGCGCCGTCGTGCCGGGCGACAGGTTGTTGGCATCCGGCTGGGCGCCCTGCGGGCCTGGCGCGCAGTTACGGTCGGCGTTTGAATTCATGCCGTCGTTGTAGACCGGGCCGCCTGTGATGCTGCCGGTGGTGCTCATGTCGGGCGCCATTTCGTCGGGCGATGGGTTGGCGGGGGTTTTAGGGTCCACGGTCACGGACTGGCCGCTGCCGCCCATGGCGGTATTGTCCATACTTTGGGCCATCGCCGCCGTGGCGAGACCGAGGGTCAGGGCCGAAGCCGCGAGAATCTTGGTGAGCATGGTCTTCTCCTTACGTAACGAGACGTTTGCTCCTTGTTGCGAGCGGTCGCGCTGCAGCGACCAAGGGGGGCAACCCATCGGATCGGCGTTGGTTCCGACAAAAGTCCAGCGGGTTCCCGGCCGGCCGCACTGGGCTGCCGGCATCGCGGTCGCAGGAGCTTGCGGGGCAAGGGTTTAAGGATATGTAGGAAAATTTACCTAAATGGTGTTGCCAGGTGAAGGCAGCTATGCTACTATTTTGTCCATGGTGCTGATTTGCGCCAACGACCCGCCGCCCGGCGGGTTTTTGTTTTTTGAGCGCCGGCGGGACAGCACCCCCCTCTGTCCTGCCGGACATCTCCCCCTCAAGGGGGGAGATTGGCTGTGCCGGTGCCGGCGCCCTTTCCTCCAATGTAGGAGATTGGCGAAAGCCAAGGTGACGTCCAATCTCCCCCCCAAGTGGGGGAGATGTCCGGCAGGACAGAGGGGGGCGCCAAGGAACTCGGCTTTTCCAATCTGTCCGCAGGCCCGGAGGCTCCATGCCACGCTATGCCACCATCATCACCGCCGATGACGGCGCCGAGATCGTCAGCGCGATTGGCGAATTCGAGGGCTCGCACATGCCGCTCCGTTCCGGGCGCGTCGAGGAAGTGGCGCCGGGCGTTCTGATCGGCATGGTGCGCGGCGGGCCGGTCGGCGCGGTCGCCGGCTTTGGCTTTCCGCGGCAGGGTCTCCACCCGGCGGCCGTGATCACCACCACCGCTAGGCTGAAGGCGGTTCGCCAGCCCGAACAATTCCCGTCGCCGAAGGCCGCCCGCACCAGGCCGCGCAAGAAGCCGGCGGGCAAGGCCGCCAAGGCGAGGACTTCCGCCAAGGCGTCAGCATCCGGCGCGGCAGTCGATGGCTGACGGTGCACGCAAGGTTCGGCGCAAGGCCGCCAGCGTAAGGCCCACAGCGGCCAAGCCCAAGCCCGCCGACGCTCCGACACCCCGCCCGAAGCGCTCGAAAAAGACTCTGGGCGACGACTTTGCCGCAGCACTTCGCGCCGACTTCCGCGCCCATGGCGCCGGCGTCATCGCCGCGGTGCGGGCGGAAAAGCCCGACCAGTACCTGAAGGTCGTGCTGACCATGCTGCCCAAGGAATTTTCCCGGAATCTCGATGCCAGTGAAAACAGTCTCGACCGGTTCTCCGACATCGTCTTCGAGCTGCTGGTGCGCAGGTTCAGGGGCGCTCCACCGGCCGATTGAGACCACTCCGCAAAGGCGCCGGTCGTCGGGTGGTGTCCTCTTGGCTATCGTGCGCGCGTCTTCGAGCCGTTCCGCACCGCGGGCTTCTTTGCCGCGCTGCCCGGTTTGCGCGGTTCATGCAAATGGGCATGCGAGTGTGCCAGCAAATCCCCGAGCTGGTTCTTGATGGTCGCGTGCAGCTTGGCGCCGTCGCGCCCATCGGGGACAAGGCCCTTCTCGACGCATTTCGCCATCCGCTCCAGAAGCTCGGTGTCGTGCTCGTCGCGATAGGGTTTCAAGTCGAGATCGGCCGGCACCTTGGCCAGGCGCTCATCGTCCATCGTCTTCACATATTTCTGCATGAAGCGGTCATAGTCGCGCCAGGAGATGCCGGCCGCCCGCACCGCCGCTTCCTCCGCCCGCGTGGCGATCTGGTGGGCGTGCAGATAATGGAGATCCAGCTGGTCGATCAGCGTCTTCTCCACTTCCTCGTGCAGAAGGAGGAAGCGGTCGGTGTCGATCTTGCGGCCCTTATACGTCCATTCGCTGGGCATATGCCGGTCGATATAGATGGTCTTGCCGTCTTTCGAGTAGCCTGCCAGGTAGGGAATGTCGTGCTCGCGGTCGAGCTTCTTGACCCTGCGCGCCACCGCGTCCAGCGCCCGGTCCATCATCAGGCTCGATACATACCAGTTCGGAATGCGCAGCTTCTTGTGCGGCGCGGTCGGGTGGCAGTAGTCGAACGACATTGGCATTCCTCCTGTCTCGATCGGCGTGCCCCCTTGTTCGAGAGGATCACCCGATCCGCGGCCATGTCAATTCGTGGCTTTGGCGGATCGCGCTGACGGCCAGCGCATCGCGTCGGATGAATATTTTGCAACCTCCGTGAACCAACTCACGCCATCGCACGACACATGGGCGTAGACAGGCACCACGCAACACGGAGAGTTCACATGACCAAGATGCTTCGCAATACGCTTCTCGCCGCGGCGGCGATATCGGCCCTGGCCGGCTCCGCGATGGCCGCTCAGCAGACGACACGGACCGAATGTGACAACACGCCGACCAACGCGCTCTGGGCTGGCCGCTGTTGCGGCGCAGGCGACAGTAGCTGCCTGGGCGGCTCGGGCCACGACCATGACAATCGCGGCGGAGACCGTGGCCGCAACACTTGACCCTGACAGCGAAGGCCCGCGGCTGTCGGCTGGCGGGCCTTCGCATTCGACCCCTCAATCGTCGATCGTCGGCCCATTGCTGCTTGAGCCGCTGGAAGAACCACGCAAGAATGCCCACCTATGGGAAATCCCAAAGGAGGTATGACATGGCTTCTTCCGAACGCGCGATCCTCGCCGGCGGCTGTTTCTGGGGTATGCAGGACCTAGTCCGCCGCCTTCCCGGCGTGATTTCCACCCGGGTCGGCTACAGCGGCGGCGACGTCCCCAACGCGACCTACCGCAATCACGGCACCCATGCCGAGGCGATCGAGATCATCTTCGATCCAGCCAAGACCAGTTTCCGCACGCTGCTCGAATTCTTCTTCCAGATCCATGACCCGACGACGAAGAACCGCCAGGGCAACGATGTCGGCTTGAGCTATCGCTCGGCGATCTTCTACACAAGCGAGGAGCAGAAGCAGGTTGCCGAGGACACCATCGCCGATGTCGAGGCCTCGGGCCTCTGGCCGGGCAAGGTCGTCACCGAACTCGCCCCGGCCGGCGCCTTCTGGCAGGCCGAGCCCGAGCATCAGGACTATCTCGAGCGCTACCCGAACGGCTACACCTGCCATTTCGTCCGCCCGGGTTGGAAGCTGCCGGTTCGCCAGAAGGCCGTGGCGTCCTAATGCATGTCGCCCAAAAGTGCGCGGCGGTTTTGGGACAACGACTTGCATTGGAAATGCTTGAAGCGCGTCATGTGAATTCGTCTAGACGCGACGCGCTTTGACCGTCCACTCCACGGCGACTGCGCTCAAAGCACCAATGCTCCGGAAGCTTTCCGGGGCACTTGCGGCCATCCCTGTCCCGCCCGCCGTGCCGAAAGGCATGGCGGGCTTTTTTGCTTTCTAACCCTTGGCCCGGCGGCTCTCGGTGTCGTGGCTGCCGATCCAATGCGCACGGATGCGGTCGCTGGCCTCGAGATAGGCCATGTCGATTAGGTAGGTCAGAAGCTTCTCGCCGTCGGCTTCGGCTTTCTGTCGAAGCTCCCGCAAGATCCCCTGCGCGAACTGCAGGTTTTCCATTTTGCTTGGTTGGTCCATCGGTGCCCCCAATGTCGGCATTCTAACTCTGGCTCGGTTATGTTTGCATGAAGATTGCGGTCTAACTCACGTCGAAGATGTACCCGGTTGCACGGACGCATTATCAACGAACCTGTTGGACATTCCGCTGAAATGTCGATATTTTACGCGCCCAATCGGAAAGCGATCATGCACGAAGACGAGGGCAGCACTCCCGACAAGTTGCAAGCCATGCTTGACGTGATTGCGAGGAGCGAGCCCTCCAACGAGAGCGGACCGGCCGATGTCGGCAGGTTGCGCGCGGACGCCGCCAGGGCGGCCGGTGTCCTGATCGAGTTCTACGGCGATGCCGCGTTGGAGCGGGCCAGGCTTATCGAGCGTCGGTCGCCTCAGTCGCATTTTGCGCGCATGGTGACGGCCGAGGTCGCCAGATGCGGAAAGCTCTCGCCGCGAAACTGACGCAAAAAGCGGGGCCAAAACCGCCAGCGAGGACATCAGGACGATTTGCGCCTCCTGGATCCTTCGCCAAGCTTCTGCCCGACCTCCTCCTGGACGTTGTCCAGCAGGTAGGAAAGCATGTCGTGCCCGATCGACTGCGCGATTTCCCTGGCCTGTTCGACGTGGCTGTGGATCTCGCGCAGCGAATGCTCCTCCGACACCGAGTCCTGGGTCAGGTCGACGAACCAGCCGGGATAGAGCGCCGCCTCGCCGGTGCCGTCGACATAGCATTGGCCGACGGCGAGGATCTTGCGCAGCCCCATCTTTTGCGAGCGGACCTTGTAGATTTCCCGGAAGCCAGCACGCCGTTCGACGGCCCTGCGGATCGCCAGGCGGACGCGCATGCGATCGTCCCGATCGATGCTCTCCATCCATCTCTCCAGCGGCGCGCCGTGCGAGAATTCGTCGAGCGTCAGGTCGAAATAGTCGGACAGGTTGGCGTCGCCATAAACCCGGTCGCGCTTGATGTCCCAGGTCCAGAACCCGTCGATCGGTGGATACCGCATATGCAAGGAGCGGCTGCGCTCAGTCGCCGACGCCATTGAAATTGCCCCGTCCGGCATCAAGATTCGCAAATACTATGTCCCAATTTTCACAAGAAACAAAGGTGGCCTTTTGTAGGGGGCCAGAAATCATTTCCTGCCATGTTTGCTATTTTGTAAAGATAGCGTAGTCAGCACAACCAGAATTGGAATGCAGGAGAAAATTCTTGCGTCAAAAGAATTTAAAATTTCAAAATTCCAACCGGAAGATGGTACTTCACTGGATAAGCAATGCCTGAAACAGGTTAAGCAAAATCAAGGGTTGTATTCGCATTGGGAGCTGGAGGAAATCGAACTTCTTATAACTTACAAGGCCGGCGCGGTAATGCTGATGATGTTGCCCAAGCCGCGCCGGCCCGTGCGGCCTCCAGAAGGTTCGCCGCGCCACAAATGCTAAAGGCGGCCATCATGCCGGCAAACCGACCGCCGGTTGAAACCGACGAAAAGGGTTGGATGAGGCGGCCCGGCGCCGGATCGCTCTCGGAAATTTTACCAGCCAGGGAAGCGGAGCACATTTTGCGATTGGACTTAGGTCGTATCCGGATTAGGGGCCTAAGTCTGTATTTGCTGCCGCTGCAGGCCAATCTTGGCCGGACCGTCGCCCGCGGCAACGAATCGGCAGCGAACCTGTCATGCTCGGACGCGCGCTCCAGCAGCGGATGCAACCAGCGCTCGCGGCTGTCAGCCTGAAGTCCGGGTCTCGAGGATTCCGGCCCCGCGCCACCAAAAGCCGACATACGTTCTCAGTTCGGAAAATCGAAGGCCGGCTCATCGCAGCGGTAGACGCTGCACGGTCCGTCCCGTGCCGGAACGGAAGCCGGCATTGGCACTTCCGGCGAGTCGCACTCGTTGCCGTACTGGCGCACGTAGCGGTCATATGTATCGGGCCCGGTGGTGAGCACGATGGCGTGACGGCTCTGGATCAGCGCCTGCGTCTCGCTGCAGGTCATGGCGCGCGTGTCGGGCCGGGCCTGGGCGGCGCCGCAGAATACGATGCTGGCGACGACGGTGATTGAAAGGCTCTTCATGGCGTACCGGACGTTCACTGTGCTCCGGTGACGAATATGGGCCGACCCTAGAAGACGGCAAGATACCTCAGCAGCGAGATGATGCCGATGATGATGATGACGACCTGCGCGATCTGCCGCGTACGGCCGTCGAGCGGTAGTCGCTGCACGAGATAGAGCACCAGGACGATCACCAGGAAGGTGATCAGTATGCCTATTAGGATCGATGAACCCATATGCCTGCCTCCACGCGCCGCCCGAAACGGGCTGCCCCCAACGCGGCCGGCCCGCAAATGGTTCCGGCGGCGCCGACGCTCCTCATTTCGGAACGCGGGACGATCAAGCGCGTTTATCAGCACCGTCGAATGCAATGAGGTGGACCATGAAGGAAGTCGCCAGCACCGCCACGATCATCGCCTCGATCGCCATCGCGGTCGCGCTTATGTTGATGGCTCCCAAGGGACTGGAGGCAAATCCAGGGCCGATCGTCTCATCAAGCAGCGCTGACCCTCGATAACGAAACAATAACGAAATATCGAGCGGAACTAGCCTGCCATTTTCGAGTTCATGATCTCGTAGACAAGCGCATGTCGCGCAATCGAAGAGGAAAAGATCATGGGTCTCGGCACGATCATCATCATTATTCTTATTCTTGCGCTGCTCGGCGGCTTCAGTGGGCTGGGCGGTGGGCCGTTTTACGGTACCGGTTATTATGGCGGTGGCGGCCTGGGCCTCATTCTGCTTATCGTGATCATCCTGGTGCTGCTTGGCCGCATCTGATGCCCCTCCGGCTCAGTGGCTTGCCAGCACATCCCTGAGCTTGGCTGCCAACTGGTCCAGCGTGAAGGGCTTCGCGATGAAATGGACGTCGTGGTCGAGCACGCCGTTGTGCACCACCGCGTTGCGGGTGAAGCCGGTCATGAACACCACTTTGAGCGGCCCCCTGCGCCTTGCTTCCTCCGCCAGCTGGCGTCCGTTCATGCCCGGCATGACGATGTCGGTCAGCATCAGGGAGATCGCCGGGTTCTCGCCGAGCTTGTGCAGCGCTTCCTCGCCGCTGACGGCCTCGACAACGGTGTAGCCGAGCTCCAGCAGCAGCGCCGCCGTGGCTGCCCGCACGCGCGCATCGTCCTCGACGAGCAATACGGTTCCTGTCGCGGGGACCTCCACCTTGCCGCCCGCTCTCGTAACAGGCGCCGCCTCGTCCGGACCGGTGAAACGGGGAAGGTAGATTTTGATCGTCGTGCCTTCGCCGGGCTCCGAATAGATCTTCACATGTCCGCCCGATTGCTTGACGAAGCCGAACACCTGGCTCAATCCCAGGCCGGTTCCCTTGCTCACCGGCTTGGTCGTGAAGAAGGGTTCGAAGGCCCGCGCCATCACGTCAGGCGGCATGCCGGCGCCGGAGTCGGTTACCGCGATCATCACATACTGGCCGGCCTTCACCTCCGGATGCGACGTCGCATAGGCCTCATCGAGGTAGGAATTGGCTGTCTCGATGGTCAGCCTGCCTTTCTCATCCATGGCGTCGCGCGCGTTGACCGCAAGGTTGATGATGGCGTTCTCGACCTGGCTAGGATCGGCATGCGTCTTCCATAGTCCGCCGGCCAGCACCGTCTCGATCTCGATCGCCTGGCCGAGCGTGCGGCGCAGGAGATCGGACATGCCGGTGACCAGCCGGTTGGCGTCGACGATCTGCGGCGCCAGGGGCTGTTGCCTCGAAAAGGCCAGCAGTCTCGCCGTGAGGTTGGCCGCGCGGGCGGCCGCGTCCGCCGCCGCCTCGACGAAACTCCCGATATCGCGCTCGCCGCGGGCCAGTTTGCGCTGCGCCAGGTTCATGGCGCTGGTGATGATGGCGAGCATGTTGTTGAAGTCGTGCGCGATGCCGCCGGTGAGCTGGCCGACCGCTTCCATCTTCTGCACCTGGCGAAGCTGCGACTCCGCCTTTTCGCGCGTCTCGATCTCGTTTTGCAGCGCAAGGTTCTTGGCGCTCAACGCGTCCTGGGCGTCGGCGACCTGCCGGAAGCGGCGGGCGGACTCGCGGATCGTGTAGACACCGAGCAGGAAGATCCCGATGAGCGCCGCAAAGGAACCGGTGCGCAGCCAGCCCTCGATCTGCTGCATGCGCTCGTCGCGAGCGCTGAGGCTCGCTCCGTCGATACGCCTTATCGCATCGATGTTGGCGCGGATCTGGTCCATCTCCAGCTTGCCGCGGCCGCCGCGCACGATGTCCAGCGCCTTGGACGCATTACCTGTATCGTAGAGCCTTATCGTCTCGGCGAGCTCGGCCTGCTTGCGGGCAAGCGCGTCCTTGATGCCGGCAACCTGCTGGGCCCGGTCGCTGCCTGCGGGAAACATATCGTCGATGCGCTTGAGCAATGCTGGCAGCGCATCCGTCGCTTGCCGGTACGGCGCGAGGTAGTTTTTTTCGCCGGTGAGCAGATAGCCGCGCTGGCCAGTCTCCGCGTCCTGGGTAAGCGAAAGCAGGCTCGAAAGCAGCTGCTGCGCTTCGATGGCTTCGCGGCTGGCTTCGCGATCGGCGATCTGGGATTCGGCAAGGATGGCGCGCGCGCCGACGATCAGCACGACAACGGCAAACCCGGCAAGCAGCGGAAGCGCTTGCCAGCGCATGGCGCGTCGCAGTCGTGCGATCATTGTAGTGGCCGGACCTGGGAAAACCGCATTTTCGGCAAGTGGTAAGCGGCGGCAGGGCAGAGCGCAATAGGCAGGCCTGAAATGGCAATTAGTGCAGGTATCTACGTGAGTTCGCCTATGTCAAACTTTAATGACGGCCCCTTGTTTGTCGTGTCAGAAAGGGGCGGGGAACTCCTTGGTCGTGCCATTAGGCAGGCCGGTCGTCGCGGCATTCCAGGCAATCGACGCTTTGTCCCGGGCAGTTCGGGCGATGCGTGCCTTCCGGGCAGCAATGGCCGCTGGAGCTGAGCCAGCGGGCGCAGACGAAAACCTTCCCGGCGCCGTGGCAGCGCCGGCATTCCGTCGAGGACAGCGCCTTCCCGCCCCGCGAGACGCGAGGGCCCGCTTCGATGACCGTGTTCATCCTCTTAGTCCCCAACGTGACTGGATTGTCGGTCCGATGTTTCAGAAATTATTGCATTAGCCAGCAAGAATGTAAAAGCCATGACGCGCGGACAAGGAAGTTTCAGCCGGCTGAACGGCGGCGAAAATCCCGACAGCCGCTTCGGCGCTTTCCCTTTGCGTCGCCATCGCTAAAGCTGTTCCGCGAAAGACGCTGGCAGATTCTGCCGCGCGGGGTAGGGAACAGGAAACTCTCGGCCATGACATGGACGGGCGCGGGCGCGCTTCTCATCCTGGTGCTCACCTATGCCGGCGTCGCCGTCGGTCGCTTCCCAGGCCTGCGCCTCGACCGTGCCGGCATCGCGCTGCTCGGCGGCGCGGCCATGATCGCCATCGGCGCGATCGGCATGGAAGACGCCTACCGCGCCATCAATTTCGACACCATCACGCTGCTGCTCGGCATGATGATCGTGGTGGCGCACCTGAAAGTCTCGGGCGCATTCAGGGCGCTCGGCGGCTTCGCTATCGAGCATGCGCACGCGCCCTTCATGTTGCTCGTCATGGTGACGCTGCTCACCGGCGTGCTTTCGGCATTCCTGGTGAATGACGCGATCTGCCTGGTGATGGCGCCGATCGTCGTCCACGTCACCCGGCTCATCAACCGCAACCCGGTTCCCTATCTCATCGCCACCTGCACCGCCTCCAATTGCGGCAGCGTCGCCACCATCACCGGCAACCCGCAGAACATGGTGATCGGCGCGCTCTCGGGCATTTCCTACCCCTCCTTCACCGCGGCGCTGGCGCCGGTGGCGCTGTTCGGCCTCGTGGCCGTGATCGTCATCATACGCATCGTCTACCACGCCGAGTTTTCGCGCCCGGCCGAACTCAGCCCCGAGGTCTATCGCGGCCGCATGCTGCCGGGCCAGGTCGCGAAGGCGACCATCGTCTGCGTGGCGCTGGCGATCGCCTTCTTCGCCGGCGTTCCGGTAGCGAAGGCCGCGCTGATCGCCGGCGCCTTCCTGCTGGTCACCCGGGCGATCAAGCCGCAGCGCATCTACCGCGAGATCGACGGGCCGCTGCTCTTCATGTTCGCCGGCCTGTTCGTGGTGGTGGCGGGCGCGGAAAAGACCCTGCTGACCCCCGACATGATAGCCTCGGCGAAGAACATCGGCCTCGACGATGTCTGGCGGCTTTCCGGCTTTACGGCGGTTCTCTCCAACATCATGAGCAACGTGCCGGCGGTGCTGGCGCTCAGGCCCTTCATCCCCGGCCTGGAAAACCCGCAGCGCGCCTGGCTGGTCGTGGCGATGAGTTCGACGCTCGCCGGCAATTTCACGCTGCTCGGCTCGGTCGCCAACCTCATCGTCGCCGAGCAGGCGAAGGCGGCCGGCAAGGAACTCTCCTTCTCGGCCTTCTTCAAGGTCGGCCTGCCGCTGACTCTCGTGACATTCGCCGCCGGAACGGCCTGGCTGGCGCTGACCTCGTAAGGATAGCGGGCGGAATTACCCTAAGGCATCGTGCCGGCCTGATGCGCGCTCATCGAAGCCATGTTCAGGTTCAGGTGGGCCATGATCCACACCGAGCCGATCACGACGAGGGCGACGATCAGCACGCCGAAGGCAAGCGCCAGGATGTTGTTGGTGTTGTCCGAGCCCGTCGTGATGTGCAGGAAGAACACCAGGTGCACGCCCATCTGCGCAATGGCGAGCACCACCAGCGCGGAGATCACCGCCGGCTGGTAGATCAGGTGGGTCTGCGCGGCGAGGAAGGAGGCGATCGTCAGAAGGATCGCCAGGCCAAAGCCGAGCAGGTAGCCGGCCAGTCCTCCCGCCGGCTCATGCTCGGTGATGAATTCCTCGCCGGGCGCTGAATCGCGGCGATCGAAGGCCTCCTCGGCCCTGCTGTCGATTTCGCTCATGGTGATACTCCCAGGAGATAAACCAGGGTGAAGATGGCGACCCAGATGATGTCGAGCGCGTGCCAGAAGAGGCCGAAGCAGTGGAGCCGGCGCAAGACGTCCGGTCGGAATCCCTTGACCCAAAGCTGCGCCATCATGGTGCCGAGCCACAGCAGGCCGAGCCCAACATGCGTTCCGTGGCAACCAACCAGGGCGAAGAACGCCGACAGGAACGCGCTGCGCGAAGGGCCTGCCTGTTCGCCGATCATGGCGGCGAATTCCTGCACCTCGAGGAAGAGGAAGGCGGCGCCAAGCAGGCCGGTGACGAACAGCCAGACCTGCGTGCGGGCAAGCGACCTGCGGTGGATGGCGAGCGTGGCCAGGCCTCCGGTGAAGCTCGACGTGAGCAGGAGACCTGTCTGGGCAGCGATGCGCGTGAGTTCGAACAGGTCCTTGCCGGTAGGCCCTCCGGCAGTCTGCTTGGACAGGACGGCATAGGCTGCGAAGAAGGCCGAGAAGATGACGATGTCGGACAAGAGGAAGATCCAGAAGCCATAGGCCACCGTCACGAACTTCGAGGCCGGGCCGCCTTCGCCGTGACCGGTCGCCATGAACAGGCCGTTCCCATGCCCGCCGTGACCGACCCTGTAAGGCGCTTGCCTGGCGCCGCCGGCGGCAATGTCGCTGGAGAGGGCGTGATCGCTCATGCCACACGCTCCCGCTTGCGCATCCAGGCAAGCTGCGCGGCCCTGCGGCCGCGGTCGAGACGCTCGACCTCCTCGGCGGGGATCTCGTAGTCGCCATGCTCGCGCCAGGCGAAGACGACGAAGGTGACGTAGGCGCCGACAAAGCCGACGATCGCAAGCCACCAGATATGCCAGATCAGCGCGAAGCCGATCAGCGTGGCGAAGAAGGCGGTGACGAAGCCGGTCGGGCTGTTGCGCGGCATCTCGATCGGCTCGTAGGGCTGCTCGGCCTCCTCCTTCGGTTCCTCGATCGCCCTCTGCTTCATGGTCCAGAAGGGCTCTTCATCCTCCACCTGAGGCATATGCGCGTAATTGAAGAAGGGCGGCGGGGAGGATGTCGACCATTCCAGCGAACGCCCGTCCCAGGGGTCGCCGGTCTCGTCGCGCAATTCGTCCCGGTGCCTGATCGAGACGACCAGCTGCGCCACCTGGCAAGCGGCGCCGACGATCATGACGACGATGCCGAAGGCCGCCACCACCAGCCACGGCGTCCACAGGTCGAGGTCGATGTGCTGAAGACGGCGGGTCATGCCGAGCAGGCCGACGATATAGAGCGGCACGAAGACCAGCATGTAGCCGGCAAGCGTGAACCAGAACGCGGCCTTTCCCCAGCCTTCATGCAACCGGAAGCCGAAGGCCTTTGGGAACCAGTAGGTGAAGCCGGCGAACGCCCCGAACAGCACGCCCGAGATGATGACGTTGTGGAAATGCGCGACGAGGAAGAGCGAGTTGTGCAGCACGAAGTCGGCTGGCGGCACGGCGAGCAGGACACCGGTCATGCCGCCGATGGTGAAGGTCGTGACGAAGCCGAGCGCCCACAGCATCGGCGTGTCGAAGCGCACGCGCCCGCCATACATGGTGAAGAGCCAGTTGTAGATCTTCACGCCCGTGCCGACCGCGATGACCGAGGTGGCGATGCCGAAGGCGGCGTTGACATTTGCGCCGGCGCCCATGGTGAAGAAGTGGTGCAGCCAGACCATGAAGGAGACGATGCAGATGAACATCGTCGCCGCGACCATGGAGCGGTAGCCGAACAGCGGCTTGGACGAGAAGGTCGAGAAGATCTCGGAGAACAGCCCGAAAGCCGGAAGCACGAGGATGTAGACCTCCGGATGGCCCCAGGCCCAGATGAGGTTGACGAACATCATCTGGTTGCCGCCGGCCTCGTTGGTGAAGAAGTGGAAGCCGAGATAACGGTCGAGCGTCAGCATGGCGAGAGTCGCCGTCAGGATCGGGAAAGCCGCGACGATGAGCAGGTTCGAAGCGAGCGAGGTCCAGCAGAACATCGGCATGCGCAGATATCCCATGCCCGGCGCGCGCATCTTCAGGATGGTCGTCACAAGGTTCACGCCGGTCAGCAGCGTGCCGACGCCCGAGATCTGGATTGACCAGAGATAGTAATCGACGCCGACGCCCGGCGAGTACGTCGTCTCCGACAACGGCGCATAGGGCAGCCAGCCGGTTCGGGCGAACTCGCCGACGACGAGCGAGACGTTGACCAGGAGGGCGCCCGACGCTGTCAACCAGAAGCTGACCGAGTTCAGCGTCGGGAAGGCGACGTCCCTGATCCCGAGCTGCAGCGGCACCACGAAATTCATCAACCCGATGACGAAGGGCATCGCGGCAAAGAAGATCATAATCGTGCCATGAGCGGAAAAGATCTGATCGTAATGCTCGGGCGGCAGGTAGCCTGGCCCGTGGATGGCCAGCACCTGCTGCGCGCGCATCATCACGGCGTCGACGAAGCCGCGTAGCAACATCAGCATCGCCAGCACGATGTACATGACGCCTATGCGCTTATGGTCGACCGAAGTCAGCCATTCGTTCCAGAGATAGGGCCAGAATCCCTTGACGGTTATCCAGACCAGCACCGCCGCGGCCGCCAGGAAGACGACCAGCGCCGCGCCCAAGGGAATGGGCTGATCGAAGGGGATGGCCGACCAATCGAGCTTGCCGAGCATCGTCAACCTCCCTGCCTGGGCTGCGGCTGCATGGCTGCGGGCTGCATGGCCGCCGGCGGCTCTGCCTTGGGGCTCACCTGCTGCTCACCGGCCGTCGTTTCAGCGGGGCCCGGAGCCGGCGAGAGCACCTGGCGGGCGATCGCGTCGAACAGCCCCTCTTGTACATGGCCATAGGAAGCGGGCGGGGTGTTGATGCTCTGCCGGGCCAGCTCGCGATAGGCCTTGGCGTTCAGCACGCCGCCTCCGCCATGAACCGATGAGATCCAGCTGGAGAAGGCGTCCGCCGAGACCGCCCGCACGCGGAAGTTCATGTCCGAAAAGCCGTCGCCGCTGAAATGGGCGGACAGACCGAAATATTCGCCCTCCCGGTCGGCCTGGAGGTTCAGTTCGGTCTGCATGCCGTTCATGACGTAGACCATGCTGCCGAGCTGCGGCACGAAGAACGTGTTCATCACGCTGGCCGAGGTCATGCTGAAGTGAACCGGCACACCGGTCGGGACGACTAGCTGGTTGACCGTTCCCACGCCCTGGTCGGGGTAGATGAACAGCCATTTCCAGTCGAGCGACACCACCTGGACCTCAAGCGGCGGCCGGTTGGGATCGATCGGGTTGCGCGGATCGAGGTGGAAGGACCCGTAGTATATCAACCCGCCGAGGAAGAGGATGGTGAGCGTCGGGATCGACCAGACGATCAGCTCGATCCGGCCCGAATGCGTGAATGCCGGATCGTATCGGGCGTTGCGGTTCGAGGCGCGGAACATCCAGGCGAAGGCAAGCAGCGCCACCAGCGTCGGGATGACGATCACCAGCATCACCGCCAGCGAGTTGAGCAGGATGGTGCGGTTGCCTGCGCCGATGGGGCCTTGCGGGTCGAGCACTCCGCCCGCGCAGCCCGCCAGCATTGCCAACGCAGGCACGACCAGGCAGGGCGACTGTGGTCCGCGGGGCAATGTGTGGCTCCGTCACACGAATGAAAGGGCGGGTCGGAGCGAAGGGGCGGAGCGTATGAACGCGCGTTCGCCTGCAACTCTCATATGAAGGCTCCTAGATGCGGGCCGTGTGACGCTCCCGCCCGAGCGTCGCGATTTGCTGGACGAACAAGATAACTGCCGATGCGCGCTCTTTGTTCCGCGCGGGCCGATTTTCCTCGGGCGGTCAAGTTGCACGGCAAGGAGGGCCCTGCGGCGGCCGCCTCGAACGGCGTTTCGGCACGGTTGGAAGGATTTTTGAAACCTGCCATCGAATCGATTGCGCAAACGTTTCGATGACTCTATGGTTTTGTTGGACCCGCCGGAGAGCGGGACGGGAAACGCGACTAGGGAGGAGCGCTTGCCGGCACTCCGTAAAGGCACTCATGCCGACAATGGCTGAAGTCGCGCGCCGCGCCGGCGTGTCGGTGTCGACCGTCTCCCATGTCGTCAACCGCACCCGTTTCGTCTCGCCCGAGAAGGCGCGGCTCATCAACGACGCCATCTCCGCCATGGGTTACCAGCCCAACGAGCTGGCGCGGTCCCTGAAGGGCGCCTCGACCCGCAGCGTCGGGCTCGCGATCTCGGCGATCTCCAATCCCTATTTCACCGACATCATCTGCGCGGTCGAGGCCGAATGCGCGCGGCTGGGCCTCGTGGTCTTCCTGTCGGACACGCAGGAAGACCCCGAGCGCGAGCTTGCGGTCGTTCATGCCTTCCATCAGCGCCGCGTCGATGGCGTGATCCTGGCGCCATCGGGCTCGCCCGAACGCGCGATCGGCTATCTGGCCGAGAAGAAGCTGCCTTGCGTGCTCATCGACCGCTTCGCCGACGACCGCTTCGACCAGATCGGCGTCGAGAACGAGACGGCGATGCGCTCACTCATCGACCATGTCGCGTCGTTCGGCCACAGGCGCATCGGCTATATCGCCGGACAGCCGGGATTGGCCACCACCCGCGAACGCATCGAGGCGTTCCGCGCCTCGATGCAGGCCAATGGACTTGAGTGGCAGCCGCGCTATGTCTCGCCGGAGAATGTCGACACGGCGAGCGCCACGGCATCGACCCACGCGATCCTGTCGCAGCCCGAGCCGCCCACCGCATTGGTTACCGGCAACAACATGACCACCATCGGGGCAGTCCGCGCCATCCGCGAGAAGGGTCTTTCGATCCCGCGCGACCTGTCGCTGGTCGGCTTCGACGATTTCGAGTGGGCCGACTGTTTCGAGCCGAGGCTGACCCTGGTCGAGCAGCCCTGCACCGAGATCGGCAGGCAGGCGGCGGCATTGCTTAGCGAGCGGATCGCCGCCAGCGACGCCGCGCCGCGCGCGGTGCGGCTCTCGGCAACGCTAAAGACGCGCCAATCCTGCGCGGCCCCGACCCAAGCGAGGCCCGCATGAACGCGCCGCTGCTTTCCGTCACCGGCGCCGTGAAACGCTTCGGCGGCGTGCAGGCGCTGCGTGGCGTCGACTTCGACCTGAACGCTGGCGAGATCCACGCGCTGCTCGGCGAGAACGGCGCCGGCAAGTCGACGCTGATGAACCTCCTGTCGGGCGTCCACACCCCGGACGAGGGCGAGATCCGCATCGACGGCAAGCCCGTGCATCTCAACAATCCACGCGAGGCACAAGCCGCCGGCATCGCCACCATCTTCCAGGAACTCGACCTCGTGCCTTCGCTCGACGTCGCGGCGAACCTTTTCCTCGGCCGCGAGCTGATGCGGCCGGGCGGGCTGCTCGACGTGCCGGCCATGCGCCGCGAGGCGAGGAAGCGGCTGGAAGCGATCGAGCTTGCCATCGACCCCGCGCGCCTTGTCGCCGACCTCTCCATCGGCCAGCGCCAGGTGGTGGCGATCGTCAAGGCGCTGTCCTATGCGTCGCGCGTGCTGATCATGGACGAGCCGACTGCGGCGCTTACCGTCGCGGAGGTCGAGCGGCTGTTCGACATCATGAGGAAGCTTGCCGCCACCGGCGTCGGCATCGTCTACATCTCGCACCGGCTGGAAGAGGTGCCGGGCATCGCCGACCGCGTGACCGTGATGCGCGACGGCCGCGTCGCCGGCGTTACCGAGCCGCACGCGCCGCAGGCCGAGCTGGTGCGGCTCCTGGTGGGGCGACCACTGGACGAACTCTACCCCGCGCGCGCCAGAAGTTCCGGCAAGACGCTGCTCAGCCTCAAGGATGCGAGCTTCAAGCTCGCCAACCAGAGCGCCGGCTGGCAGCCGCCGAACGGTATTTCGCTCGAGGTGAGGGAAGGCGAGATCGTCGGTCTTGCCGGCATCATGGGGGCAGGGCGCACCGAACTCCTCTCCGCTCTCTATGGCGCCGGCCTGGCCGGGCGCTGGCAGGGCGAAGTCGCGGTCGAAGGCCGGCCGGTCAAGCTCGACTCCATCAGGGCGGCGCGCAAAGCGGGCATCGCCTTCGTCACAGACGACCGGCGCGGCAGCGGCCTGATGCTGAGGATGGCGGTCGGCCTCAACCTGGTGATGTCGGTGATCCGCCGCATCTCGCCGGCCGGGCTGATGTCGCCGCGCCGCCAGGCGGAGGCCGTCAGCCAGTCCTTCGGCCAGTTCGACATCCGGCCGAAGAACGCTGACATCGCCGTCGGCGCGCTTTCCGGCGGCAACCAGCAGAAGGTGGTGCTGGCCAAGGAAATCCTCGGCAACCCGCGGCTCCTGCTGCTCGACGAGCCGACGCGCGGCGTCGATGTCGGCGCCAAGGGCGAGATTTACGCGCGGCTGCGCGCGCTCGCTGCGCAAGGGCTGGGGATCCTCGTCGCGTCGAGCGAGATGCCGGAGCTGATTGGGCTCTGCGACCGGATCGTGGTGCTGCGCCAGGGGCGCAATGTGGCGGAATTCAGCGGCGGCGTCGACGAGCAAACCGTGCTTGCCGCGGCAAATGGCAGGGAGGCCTGATGTCGGACCAGAAGATTTCGGTGGCGGCGAGCCCCTCGGTACCCGCCGCCGCGCCGGCCAGGCGCCTCGACCCGCTTGCCGTCATCGTGCGCTTCCAGAGCCTGATCGGCCTTGTGCTGGTGGCGATAGGCGGCATCATCTTCTCGCCCAGGCGCCACGGCGAGATCCTGTTCCTCAACCCCGACAACATCGCCAACATCGTGCGCGCGGTGTCGGAGACCGGCATCATCGCCATCGGCATGACCTTCGTCATCATCACCGCCGGCATCGACCTGTCGGTCGGCGCGGTGCTTGGCCTCTCCAGCGTCGTCACCGCCTCGATGATGATCTCCGGTGGCTTCGGCCTGATCCCGACCATCCTCGCGGTGCTCGTCATGGGCATCGTCTTCGGCATCGTCCAGGGCGCGATCTCTACGCGCTTCAGGCTGGAGCCGTTCATCGTCACGCTGGCCGGCCTGCAGGCGGCGCGAGGCCTGGCGCTCATCGTGTCCGGCAACCAGTATATCAACATCTCCTATGGTGACGGGCCGGGTCTCGCGCCGCCGGTGTTCGCGGTGCTGGGCGAGCGGCTGTTCGACAACACCGTGCCGGTGGCGACCATCGTCTTCGTGGTCTTCGCGGCCATCGCCACCGTCGTGCTCAACACCACGCGCTTCGGCCGCTACGTCTACGCCGTCGGTGGCAACGAGCGCGCCGCGCGCATTTCGGGCGTGCCCGTGTCGATGGTGAAGGTCTCCGTCTACGCCATCACCGGCTTTGCCTCGGCGCTGGCCGGCATCGTGCATGCCGGCCAGTTCAATTTCGGCAGCGCCAATGACGGCATGGGCTATGAGCTGACGGCCATCGCCGCCGTCGTCATCGGCGGCACCAGCCTGTTCGGCGGCGCCGGCTCCATGGTCGGCACGGTTGCCGGCACCATCATGCTCGGCGCCCTGGCTAACATCCTTCAGCTCAACAACATCACCCCCGCCACGCAGTTGCTCGCGACCGCCGCGATCATCGTGCTGGCGGCAGTGCTTCAATCCCTCGTGCGCCGCCGCGAGGGATTGGGACGATAGGAGGCTGGCGGCAGCAACCAAGGTCCGGCAACCCCCTGCCCGGACGAGGAGGAGACGAAAGTATGAGAACGACATCGAAAGGATCGCGACGGGTGCTCGTCGCCACACTTCTGGCAGGCGCCGGCCTGTGCGTAGCGGGCGCGGCGCAGGCGGCGAACCCGCTGGTGAAGGCCTGTTCCAAGGACGGCCAGTTCGTCATCGGCTTTTCGCAGGCGAACAACGCCGAACCCTATCGCCAGCACGTCAATGACGAGCTGACGGCGGCCGCCAAGCAGGTGCCGCAATTCACGCTGCAGATCGCCGACGGCGCCGGCAACGTCAACACGCAGACCTCGCAGGTCGACAACTTCATCACCCAGAAGGTCGACCTGCTGCTGATCTCGCCCTTCGAGGCCGCGCCCCTGACGCCCGCCGTCAAGCGCGCCATGGATGCCGGCATTCCGGTGATCGAGCTCGACCGTAAGACGGTGGGCGACCCGGGCAAGGACTACACCGCCTTCATCGGCGGCGACAATTTCAAGATCGCCCAGGAAGCCGGCAAGTTCACCGCCACGAAGCTGCTGCCCGATGGCGGCGAGGCGGCGGTGCTGGAGGGCCTGCCGAGCTCGACGCCAGCGGTGGAGCGCCTTAACGGCTTCAAGGACGGCGTTAAGGCCAACCCGAAGATCCAGATCGTTGCCGAGCAGGCGGCCGACTGGGTGCCGGACAAAGCCCAGACCGCCTTTTCGGCCATGCTGCAGGCGCATCCCGACATCAAGGTGCTCTATGCCTCCAACGACATGATGGCGGCCGGCGCGCTGCTCGCCGCCAAGGGCGCGGGCAAGGACGTCAAGATCATCGGCACCGACGGCCTGCCGGGCCCGGCGGGCGGCATCGAGGCCGTCGCCAAGGGCGACTGGGCGGCGACCTTCACTTACCCGACGGGCGCCAAGGAAGCGATCGACATGTCGAAGAAGATCCTGCTCGACTGCGCCACCTCCGTGGACGCCACGGTGACCGTGGACACCACCGCGATCACGTCGGAGAACGCGAAACAGTTGTCCGGCAAGTAGGGTAGGGCTCTCCAACCGAAGCTGTCGCGACAAGGCCCCGCAAGGGGCCTTGTTTTTGTTTTTAGGGTGCGGTTGCCGTGCATCGACGGCGCCAACCCTATCGACGGGCCATGAATCTGTGTTAAGCGGCCGGCCGACCAACCGAAGGACGACATGAAGTGAGCGAACCGACCGTGGCCGAAGCCACCGAAAGCATCTATGCCTCGCTGCGCGCCGACAATGCCGATATCGACCAGCATATCGCGACGCTCAAGGCCGCGCTGGCGCGGGAAGGGCTGAAGCAGGCAGTGTTCGAGCCGGCGAAGCTGGCGCACAACAACCGCCAGGGCCGCAAGTTGATGCAGGCCTATTTCAGGCAGCGCGGCGTGACGGTCGCGTTTTCGGCGTAGGGCCGAGCTTTACAATCGAAGATGTTGCGACAAGGCCCCGCAAGGGGCCTTTTTTTGTTTTTCGGGCTGTTGCGCCGACAGGCGCAGCTTCCCGAAGGTAATCGCACAGGGCAGCGCCAGTCCCCCACCTACACGATTGGCCGCCCAAGCCGGCATCGCTCAATAACAGCTTGCGTGAGCGACCTTGCAGATCAACCTCAATGGCACGCGGCCACGGTCCTCAGCGCCTGCGCCCGCGAAGCCTGAGGCAAATTGCCGATCCGCCGCACGGCGGCATAGAACCTGGGATAATCGCCGGAACACAGGTCGTACAGGCGCAGGAACGCCGGGACCTGCTCGCCATAGACGGCCGTCGCGGCGAGCTTCGCGTTGTTGATCGGGCTGTCGAACCAACCGTCATAGCCGCGGTATCCCGCCCAGCGCCTGTCGCGCATCTGCCGGTAGCGCGCCCGCAGCCTGTCGATCGTGGCTGCCTTGGCCGCCGCCATCTTCTCCGGGGTCCGGGGACTTCCATAGACCTGGCGCAACTCGTCCCGGGTCTTTGCGATCAGCGCCAGGAAATCCGCCCTGCGCGCGCGATCGGCCTCGTAGCGGCGCAACCCGGCGCGGTTGCCGGTGGCGCGCAGCCATTTCCTCGTGCCGCTGGTCTCGACCGAAACCGCGAAAGCCTCGTTGAACGCGGAATCGCCGTTCACGTAGATCTTCTGGTGCGCCAGTTCGTGGAAGATGAGGCTGGCGAGATAGGTGTCGTCCTGGCGCAGCATGGTGCTGAGCAGCGGGTCGCTGAACCAACCCAGCGTGGAATAGGCGGTGACGCCCGACACATAGACGTCGAGCCCCTTGCCACGCAGTTCGGCGGCGCTTTCAACCGCCGCTTTCTGCGAAAAGTAACCCCGGTAGGGAACGCAGCCGAACACCGGAAAGCACCACGTGACCGGCGCGAGCGAGAATTGCGGCGCGGCAAAGACGGCGTAGGTCACATCGTCCCGGCCGACATCGACATAGGAGCGGTAGCTTGAGTTATCGGGCTCCGCCAGTTCATCCGTGGCAAAGCGCCGTATGGCGGCGGCCTTCGTCAGCTTGGCGCGCAGTGGCGCCGGCGTCGAAGGATCGCGGATCAGCCTCCCGACATCCTTCCGCGCCGCCATGAGCTCAACATGACCCTCGATCGACTGCGCGTAATAGGAAACGCTGGTGCAGCCGGATATGGCGGATGCCAGGATGAGGGCGGCGAGCCAACGTAGAATGCGGTTCACAGATTGCCCATTGCTTGGTCGCTCCCCGATGCACAGATGCCCATCTACGCCGGAGTCTCAAACAGGCGCGCTGATTTTCGTCAAGAGCTGGTGGGTGAGAGATTCGCGTTGCCTGCGGACTGTCGCCAACGCGAACAAGGAGCGTCCGCCAGTTGAGCTGCCTTGGCAGTGGCTTTTGCCCGGCTGCGCCGTGCCGACTTGCTCTTGAGTTTGGGCGGCCTGACTACTTGTGCCAAGTTGGCTTTGTTCCCAGTCGCTAGTATGGCAGGTCATGCAAGTTCAATCGAAACCGTCGCATCGGCACAGGATATTGCCGCTTTCGCAGCGGCAACTGCCGACAGCAACTCGACCCCGATGAAAAACCGAGCGTTGGTTGCGGCTTCCGCCTCGAGCGCATCGCCCCGTCCCAACACCGCGGCTTCACCCAGATGGGCCCCAGCAACAACCGCGGCCAGGGCGCGCTGGAACGGTACGGCGACGGCGAGTGAAAACTGACTTCCTGGCCTGTCGCAGAGCATTTTCGCCATCTCCGCGGCATCTGTTACGGCTTGCAGGGCGGATGGCTCGGTAGTGAAGGCAGACAATGTTCTGTGGCAAGACTCCAGAACTTGAGACAGTGTCTCCCCACCCTCAAGGAGCAGTTTGCGCGTGACGAGGTCGATGGCCTGAATGCCGTTCGTGCCTTCGTAAATCGGAAGAATTCGCGCATCGCGATAATATTGCGCGACGCCGGTCTCTTCGATGTAGCCCATGCCGCCGTGGACCTGGATTGCGGTTGAGGCCACTTCCACCGCGATATCCGACGAGTACGACTTGGCCAACGGCGTCAGCAGCGAAGCCCGTGCGTGGGCACGTCGCCTTTCGTCCTCCGTCTGCGCCCTCACGCTCGAGTCAAGTGCTGAAGCCGTCGCCATGGACAGCATGCGCGCTGCCGAGGTCTTGCATCGCATCTCAAGCAGCATTCGCTTCACATCGGGATGGCGGATAATGGGACTGGCGATTTCGTCGTTGCCTGGGGCACGACCCTGGCGGCGCTCCCTTGCATAGGCGAATGCGGCCTGCGTGGCGCGCTCCGCGAGAGCGACCCCCTGCGTGGCGACCAGGAGCCGCGCATTGTTCATCATCGTGAACATGCAATTGAGCCCGCGGTTCTCCTCGCCGATGAGCCAGCCCCTTGCGCCTCCGTTGTCGCCAAAAGCCATGGCGCAGGTCGGCGAGCCATGAACGCCGAGCTTATGCTCAAGCGAAAGGCACCTCAGATCGTTGTGCGAGCCGTCGGGGAGGGTCTTCGGAACCAGGAACAGGGAGATGCCGCGCGTGCCCGCGGGCGCGTCCTCCAGCCGAGCCAGGACCAAGTGCACGATATTCGACGAGCAATCGTGCTCGCCATAGGTAATGAAGATCTTGTTGCCGATGATGCGGTAGCTGCCGTCGTCCGCTCGTTGGGCCTTGCAACGAAGATTTGAAAGATCGGAACCGGACTGTGGCTCTGTCAGGTTCATGGTTCCGGTCCATTCACCGGACACAAGCTTGTGCAGGTATCGGTCCTTGAGTTCCTGAGAGGCGTGTTCGGAAATGGCTTCGATGGCGCCCGCAGTCAAAAGCGGACAGAGCGCGAAAGCCATGGAGGACGAATTCCAGAACTCGGTGCAAGCCACGGCGAGCGAGGTCGGAAGCCCCTGGCCGGCATACTCGGTTGGTCCTGTGAGGCTGTTCCAGCCTGCCTCGCACCAGGCCTGGTAGGTCTCGCGCCAGCCCGGCGGCGTGGTCACCTTCCCGCCTTCGTCGAGGTTTGTCGGGATTCGGTCACCAACAGGATTCAAGGGCGCGATGCGCTCGCTGGCAAAACGCCCGGCCTCGGAGAGAATTGCGCGAACGTCATCAATGGAAAGTTCCCCGCTCTGCGTCGCGGCGAACCGCTCCGCAGTCTGCATCGCCAGAAGGACCTGGGGGATGGGTGGGGTATAGGTCATCGTCAATGTCAACTCGCGCCTGGTTCAAGGCGCTTGGTCTTCTTGGAGAAGAACGCCTCCAACCGATCCCTGATGTCCGGATTGGTTTGGACCGCTGCGGCAAGCAGTCCTTCCGCAAAGAGGCCATCCGTGGTGGACATGTCATTGATGCGGGATATGCCGGTGACGATAGCGAAATTGGTGGTTGGCGGATTACGTGCGACCTGTGCGGCCAATTCCTTGGCGCGTGGCAATGCTTGCCCAGCCTCCATCACTTCGTGGCACAGACCAAGATCCAGGCCACGCCGCGCATCGTAGGTGCGGGCCGACAGCATCATGTCGACCATGCGCGCCGGGGTGACGATACGGGCCACACGCACGGTCGCCCCGCCGCCGGTGAAAATCCCGCGCTGGCCTTCCGGGAGGGCAAAGAAGGTACCTTCTTCGGCAATGCGCACGTGGGCGGCCGCCGCCAGTTCAAGCCCTCCGCCGACGACCGCCCCCTTCAGAGCGGCAATCACCGGGATTCCGCTGAACTGAATGATGTCGAAAGCGCGATGCCATTTCTGGCACATCGTCATGAACTCGATCGGGGACCGGTCCTTGTCGTAATGCTCGCGGAGATCCAGCCCGGCGCAGAAATGATCGCCCTTGGCCGCAAGTACGAATGATCGCGTGCCCTCCGGCGGCGCGCGGAACACGTTCTCTATCTCCAGCAGCATATCTTCGCTGATTGCATTGCGCCGGTCTTCGCGCGCCAGCGTAACGATCGTTACCGGGCCGTCTGTCTCGATGGTGATGTATTCCGGATTCGTCATGGCATCATCTTTGCTTTTTCGCGCAGTTTGTATTTTTCGATCTTTCCGGTAGAGGTCTTCGGCAGGCTTTCGAAGAGGTAGCTCTTGGGCACCTTGAAGCCGGAAAGATGCTGGCGGCAGAACTTGTTCAACTCGTCCGCGGTGACATTCGCGCCCGGCTTCAGTTCCACGAAGGCGCAGGGCGTTTCGCCCCACTTCTCATCGGGCTTGGCCACGACCGCGGCGGCGCTGACGGCCGGGTGGCGATACAATGCGGCTTCCACCTCGATAGAGGAAATGTTCTCCCCGCCGGAGATGATGATATCCTTGTACCGGTCGCGTATTTCGAGGAAGCCATCGGGATGCTGCACGGCAACGTCGCCGCTATGAAACGCGCCTCCGGCAAAGGCAGCTTCAGTGGCCTCTTCATCCTTGTGATAGCCTTTCATGATTGTGTTGCCGCGCAATACGATCTCGCCCATCGTAACCCCATCCTGGGGTAGGCGCGTTCCCGATTGAGCATCCCGGATCTCGGCTGTTTCCATCATCGGGAAGCGCACGCCCTGGCGCGCCTTGATCGTCGCGCGCTGCGCGACATCCAGTCCGTCCCATGCTTCAGCCCAAATGGATTGAACGACATGACCGTAGGTTTCCGTGAGGCCGTAGACCTGCATCACGTCGAAGCCGAGCGCCTCGACTTTCTCCAGGATAGCAGCAGGCGGAGGCGCGCCTGCCGTCATCACCCGGACCGCATGCGGCAGCGCCGGCCGTTTCGCCTCGGCGGCCTCGACGAGCATCCCGAGCACGGTGGGCGCGCCGCCGAAATGAGTGACGCCGAATGAGCGAATGGCATCATAAATGGCGTTGGCCGAGATCTGCCTGCAGCAGACGACGGTCGCTGCAAGGGCGGTCATGGTCCAAGCATGGCCCCAGCCGTTACAATGGAACATGGGTACCGTGTAGAGATATGTCGGATGGCCTGACAGGCCCCAGCCGGCGATAGTGCCCAAGGCCATGAGGTAGGCGCCACGGTGATGGTAGAGCACGCCTTTTGGCCTGCCGCTGGTGCCGGACGTATAGTTGAGGCACAGGGTCTGCCACTCGTCCGCTGGAAACATTGGGCGAAAATCGGCGGCTGCCGATTGAACCAGATCGGAATGTCGCAGGCTGCCTGACAGGGCATCCCCCGGCCCGCCGAGATCGATAATCACGGGCCGATCACCTTTGATGCGCTGCAAGGCCTCCTGCGCCAATGCCGCGCATTGACTGTCCAGCATCAGCACCCGGGTTTCCGCGTGATCCAGAATATAGGCTATAGTCTCGGCATCGAGGCGGATGTTGATTGTGTTGAGAACGGCGCCAGCCATTGCCACGGCGAACTGGGCCTCGAACATCTCCGCCGTGTTGGGAGCAAGCACGGAAACCACGTCACCCGGCTTTACGCCTATATCCAGAAGGGCGGCGGCCAGACTTTCGCAGCGCTGGCGCACTTCCTTCCAGGTAAAGCGCCGCTCCTCATCGACGATCGCCAGGCGGTCAGGATAGAGGTCGGCCGTGCGCTCCAGAAATGAAAGGGGTGTCAGCGGGACGTAGTTGGCGGGCCTTGGCTGGAGCCAGGGTGCGTCGTTGCTCATAGGAATGGGAGCTCCACAAGCCTTGCGGCGGTCGGGCCGCTGGGGCGCTCGACGATGACAGTCTCGCCTGCCTTCACTGCAGCAGATATCAGGGCATATCCGATGTTCGCCTGCATGCGGGGCGACCACGTGCAATTGGTCATCACCCCCACCCTGGCGCCGTTGACGATGACATCTTCGCGCTTGGTGCCGAGTGGCGCGGGTGTTGCACCATCGAGAATGAGACCCAGTTGGTGGCGCTTCGGCCCTTCGGCCTTGATCATGCGAAGCGCCGTGATGCCGACGACATCGTCAGGGACGTCGAGATCCACATACTTGCCCAGCCGCACTTCGAAGGGATTGGTATCGTCGTCGGTGTCACCGCCGACTGAAACGAGTCCGCTCTCCGTTCGCTCGGCGGTCGCCGGCGCTCCGGGACCGATCCCCCAGGGCCTGCCCGCCTCCTTGAAGATGTTCCAGAGCTTCGTGCCCTGGGATCCATCTTTCAGGTAGATCTCGAACCCGCCTTGCTTGGACCACCCGGACCGCTGTACGGCGACGGGAATGCTTTCGATCTCGGTTTCCTTGAACCAGAAGTACTTGAGTGCACGCACCCAGTCGCCAACAACATGGGCCACCACATCCTCGGCCTTGGGTCCCTGAAGGGCCATCGGCGAAACGTCGGGCTCGCTGATCTCGACATTCAACCCGCGTTCCGCGGCAATGGCATTCGCCCAGAGCCAGATGTCGCTGTCCGCAATCGAGAGCCAGTATAAGTCGTCGGCGAGCTTCAGCAGGATCGGGTCATTGATGAGCGTGCCCCGATGGTTGCAAAGCGGCACATATTTTCCCTGGCCGATTTTGCAGGTGGAGAGATCTCGCGGTGACAGGATCTGCGCGAGCCGTCCCGCGTCCGGCCCCTTGAGCTGCACCTGTCGTTCCACGCCGACATCCCATTGCGAAACGCCGTTGATCAGCCGCCAGTATTCTCCCTCCGGGTCGCCGAACGAGGTGGGCATGATCATGCGGTTGTAGACATTCGCCGCCACCATGCCCTCCGCTAAAGCGGCTTCGAAGAAGGGCGATGGGCGGACGCGGGCTGTTGGGAAGAACGAAAACATAGGAATCCTCGGGCTGTATTACTGGCTGTAGTTGCTACCTTCCTCATCGAGGACGCTCGGCCCAGCGAAAGGCGGCTGCCATGTCGGCTCGTTCGGACCCGTGGGAAAGGTTTCCGTTTCTTGTGGGGTTCAAAGTTGAGCCTCCCGCAGTGTCGCCAGGGATAGTGAGCTCTGAAATGTCCCGGCAGGGTGGGTTGCGTCAAACAACCGTTTCGCAGACAATGACCCTGTTTCTGTTATGCATAGGTTCGATGTGGCGCATGCAACTCGATCTGCCGCCTCTGATCTGGCTGCGCGCCTTCGAAGCCGCCGCGCGACACCTCAGTTTCACCAATGCCGCCATGGAGCTGAACCTGACCCAGGCGGCAATTTCGAAGCACGTCAAATCCCTTGAGCTTCACCTGCGCCATCAGCTCTTCGTCCGCCGCCCTCGCAGCCTGCAATTGACCAAGACCGGCGAGGCCTATCTGCCGAAGGTCCGCGACGCATTCGAGCGCCTGGCAATCGGTACCCGAGAAGTGTTCGGAGGGCGCCGCGCGAAGGAGCTGACCGTGCGATGCGCGGTGTCCTTTGCGGTCAATTGGCTGGCGCCCCGCCTACCGGATTTCCTGGATCGTAATCCGGGCAAGGACATCAGGATAATCTCAAGCGTCTGGAACGACGCCTTCGACACGGACGTCTTCGATCTCGACATCCAGTACGGCACCGGCGGCTGGAGCAGCGTTCGGAGCCATCGTTTGACATGGGAGACGATCACGCCGCTTTGCGCCCCTGGCCTCGCCGAAAGGCTGCCGCTGAAGCGGCCCGACGACCTGCGGGGACACCGGTTGCTCCATGTGCTCGGATATCAGGAAGGTTGGGGGATTTGGCTGAATGCCGCCAAGGCGAAAGCGGTCGACCCCGGGCAGGGGCTGCAGCTCGATACCTCGCTGACCGCTTTCGAAATCGCGGCACAAGGCGGCGGAGTGGCGCTCGGGCGGTTGTCGCTTGCCGGGCGAGAACGGACATCCGGCAGGCTGTTTGCGCCATTTGATCTCGAAGTTCCGATCGACGAGGCGTTCCATCTGCTGGAACCCCTTGGCGCAGACCTGCATCCCGACGCCGCCCGCTTCGTCGACTGGCTGCTCGAAGCCGCAGTCCGCGAACGCTCCGAGGCATTCGCAGCGTAATCGAGCCCCTGGCAGGCGCGACACGCCCAGAATACGGACCTCTGCAATTGACGTTCAGGACGGACTGACCCGGCGGGTCAATCGACCGAGCAGTTATCATCTATGTGACCCCGACGCCCGGCATGTCGGTAACGACGGAGGTCAAGACCGGCGGCCGGCGGGTGTTGGAGTTCCTGCTCGACCCGCTGATGGAGTGGCATTTCGTCAAACGTCTGACGAGACGTCTTAGATTTGACAAGAGATTGTCATCTTTATTGTTCAGGAGGCCTATTTGCATGACGCAGCGCGTTTCTTTGCAAAACGCAATTGAATCAGTCGCCGTATCAACCCGGTTTATAGTGGAAATGGGTTGCGGTCTTTTGATCTCTTCCCTTGTCATCGGATGCGATCTTACAGGGACATCAAGCGCGGCGTCGAATTTGACCCGTGAGGAGCGTCTGAAGGTTGCCGCAGACGCCTACTACAACAACCAATGTCAAAAGCAGTGGGCGCTGCTCTGGCCAATGGCGCGAGAAGGCGATGGCGAAGCGCTTTCAGAGCTTGCCTCTGAGCTTGGGGGACGGCTCGAGATACCTGCCTTGGATTCGGATACGAAAGTTGATCCGGGAGTGAGGTCATTTGCCAATGTGCTTGTCATGACGATCTACGCAGCGACAGCGTCAAAACATCCTGACAAGCGCAATCTCTACTACGTCTTCGACCGTGCTAGATGGAACAAAGGCGATGTAACGGTCGTATCCATTCGCTCCGGCCGGATCAGTTATAGCTCGATCAAGGCTCCGCCGCCAGTTTCAATAACAACGCTAGAAGATTGTCTTTCTCAGGAAAGTACCTCGAACGTTGGCGGCAGATGTGTCGCTCAGGCCATCAAGCTAGGGCTCATTCCAAACTGTTCCGAATACAGTAAAGCCATGGACGCAGTCCCGACCACCTACCGACCGAACCATTGCATTCGCCGTCCCTGGTAGCTTCAAGAGGATATGACCCAATTTCAGAACGCAGCTTGGCCCCCGTGAGAAGTCGCGCTGGGCCGCTCCGTCCATGGAGATGCAATCGATTACAGCCAAGTAGCCCGCCCGTCGGCTTCTCGATGGGCAATTCCAAAAGCGGACTGTCTGGTTCCGGCTCCAAAACCGTCAGTTCGACTTGTATCGGCGGCGTAGTGCAGCCGTTGGCAGGCGGGCCCAGACAATAGCCAGCAGCACCTCCATCGCCTATATAGCCGTCTTTCCAACCTGATCCCCGTTCCGTGAACCCTGCCGCCCGCCTGCAAGCCACAATCGAACTCATGCATGAAGTCGACAGCGTCGCGCGTCCCGCCGATGCTATCGTCTCGGCCTGGTTTCGCGCACGACGCTATATCGGCGACAGGGACCGTGGCCAGATTCTGGAACTGCTCTACGCGCTTCTCAGGCACCATGCACGGCTCGGCTGGTGGCTCGGCAGGCATGGGCGCGAGGACGTGCCCCGCAACCGGCTGCTCGGATGGCTCATGCTGGAAGAAGGCAGGGCGCCCGACCAGATCAAACGCCTGTTCAATGGCGCGAAATTCGCGCCTGCCGCCCTGACGGATCACGAGCACGCGCTGCTGGTCAAATTGCAGGGATGCACGATCGACCACCCCGGCATGCCGGAAGAGGTGCGCCTCGAGTGCCCATCCTGGGCGGCTGGTCCCCTGCGACGCCGTTTCGGGCAAGCGTTCGGGACCGAGATGGCCGCGCTTCTGACGCCGGCGCCGCTGGACCTGCGCGTCAATCCGATCAGGTCGACGCGCGAGGCCATGCTGCGCGCGTTGACGGATCTTGGCTTGCGGGCGCAGCCGTCGGCCATGGCTCCCTACGGCATCCGCGTGGATGAACGCCCCTCGCTGGCCAGCCTGCCGATGCTCACAACCGGCGAGGTGGAGATCCAGGATGAGGGCTCGCAGCTCGTCGCCATTCTGGTCGATGCCCGGCCGGGCGACCGCGTGGTCGATTTCTGCGCCGGAGCCGGCGGCAAGACACTGGCCATCGCCTCGCAGATGAACAACAAGGGCCACGTTGTCGCCTGCGATGTGATGGAGGGCCGCCTGAAGCGCGGCGCCGAGCGCTTCCGGCGGGCAGGGCTGCACAATATCGAGACGAGGCTCCTGGCCAGCGAGACCGATAAGTGGGTCAAGCGCCACAAGGGTGGGTTCGATCGCGTGCTGGTGGACGCCCCATGCAGCGGCACCGGTACATGGCGGCGCAATCCCGATGCGCGCTGGCGCGCGGCGGAGGAACAGGGTCTGGACAATCTCGTGTCGCTGCAGGCCCGAATTCTGACGAGCGCAGCGCGTCTGGTGAAACCCGGCGGACGGCTGGTCTACGCGACATGCTCCTTGTTGCCGCAGGAGAACGAGGAACAGGTCGCCGCTTTCCTCACTGCGCATCCCGCTTTTCGTGTCGTGCCGCTGCGCGAGGCCGCGCCGCAGCTGACGAATTCAGCCCATCCAGACTACCTGTCGCTGACGCCCGCCCGCAACGACACCGACGGCTTCTTTGCCGCCGTGATGCAGCGGGAGGTGGTGGCGGGGCCAGGGGTGGCTGAGATGGGATGATGGTAGTGTAGTGGTTGATCGGCAGCTGATGTTCAAGGCCGTCAGGTGGCTAATTGCACGCCGGCTTACAGGCTGTGCGCAGCAGAGCCAATTCCCTTGCGATGTCGCCTCGCTTACGACAGGATTGCCGCAACTGGAGCTTAGCCTATGACGCCAGATACCTTGCGACGCGACCACCCGCCACTCGACACTCCGCCCGTGCAATACCTGAACTTGGACCCGTCGCTTTATGTCCGCGATGACATCTGGCAGCAGGAACGGCGCAGCATCTTCGCGCACACCTGGCAGTTCATGGGGCCTGTCGCCTCGGTCGCGACGTCCGGTCAATACCTTGCCATCGACATCGCCGGCACGCCGATCTTCGCCGTCCGGGGCCGGGACGGGACCTTGCGCGGATTTAAGAATGTATGCCGCCACCGGGGGGCGAAACTTCTGGCCGATGGCGCGGGCAAATGTGGGCTGATCGTTTGTCCCTATCACAAATGGTCCTTTGCCGACACCGGACGGCTGGTGCAGGCCCCATGGTATGGCAAGGATCCCGCGATCATCGCCGAAGACTGGCCGCTGGAGACGGTGCAGTTGTCCGAATGGCGCGGGCTGCTCTTCGCGGCATTCGACCCGAAGGAGAGCCTTCTGGATCAACTTGGCTCTCTGCCCGACGAACTGGCGGACGAGCCGCTGGAGACCTATGCCGCCACCGATCAGGCCACTGTCAGCTTTGCGGCGAACTGGAAAATCTACACCGACAATTTCGTCGAAGGCTACCACATCCCTGGCACGCATCCCTCGTTCTACGCTGCCATCGACTTCGAAGCTTTCCAGACCACCGCCCATCCCGGTTATGTCCGGATGACCGCACCGCCGAAAGACGGCCTGTTCTATCGCGGCAAATGGCTTTGGATGTGGCCGAACTGGACGCTGTCGCTTTTCGATGGCGGCATGAACGTTAGCCGGATCAATCCGACCTCACCGCATCACACAGACCAGCACTACAATTTCTTCTTTGCCGACACCTCTGCAGAAGCATCCGAGAGCAGGGCGAAATCTGTGCAAGGCACCCTGGCCGTGGTACGCGAGGACTACACCATCTGCGCCGATACGCATCGCAACTATGCCGC
>NZ_JANINM010000302.1 GCF_024509055.1 Mesorhizobium sp.
CCGCCTGATGCACATAGAAGGACCAGCCGTCATAGCCCGTCAGCCAGGCCATGTTCGACGGGTCGCTGACGATCAGCAGATCGACGCCCTTGGCCTCCATGGCCTTGCGCGTCTTGGCGAGGCGGTCGGCAAATTCGGTCCGCGAGAATTTCAGGTTTGGCTGCATCGTTCTTGGTCCTCGTTTGTTGGGCCTATTTCTGTTTGAGCGTGATCTTGTCGGGAAACCGGTTCCCACTTTTCCGGATCACGCTTCGGCCGGGCATCAGCTTTCGAAAATGGTTCCGGCATCCGCCGCCCGCGCGCGATCGCGAGCAAGCGTGGCGATCGCGGTGTCCTGCACGCCGGTGCCGGTAAGGTCGGCGATGGTGATGTCGCTGGCCGAACGCCGACCATGCTTCGCGCCGGCGATGATCTGGCCGAGCTCGGTGATGTCGGCATCGACCGCCATCACGCCAGCATCGAGGGCATGGTGAAGCTCTCCGAGCCTCCTTGTCTGCTTCGCGCTATCGGCGACATAAAGATCGGCCATGCGCAGGATCGCCGGCGCGATCTCGTTCTTGTGCTCGGCATCCGAGCCCATCGCGGTGATGTGCTGGCCGGCGGCAACGAAGCCGGCCTTGATCAGCGGCTCGGTCGAAGGCGTGGTGGTGACAATAATGTCGGCACCGGCCGCGGCATTCGCCGCATCCGGCTCGGCGCGGACGGCGATGCCCAGCTTCTCGCGCAGGCGGGCGGCGGTCGCTTCGGCCTTGGCCGCGTCGCGCGCCCAGATGCGGGCCTCATCGATGGGCCGCACGAGGTGGAGCGCTTCCAGCTGCAATCCGGCCTGCACGCCCGCGCCGAAGATAGCCGCGATCCTGGAGTCTTCGCGAGACAGATGCTTGGCGGCAACCGCTCCGGCGGCGGCGGTGCGAATGTCCGTCAGATAGCCGTTGTCGAGCAGCAGCGCCTCGATGAGCCCGGTCCTTGCCGACAGTAGAACCATCATGCCGTTGAGGCTGGGCAGTCCAAGCTGCGGGTTGTTGAAAAAGCCGGGGCTGATCTTGATCGCAAAACCGTCGATGCCGGGCACATAAGCGGTCTTCACGTCGACTTCGCCGCGATGCTCCGGGACGTCCAGCCGCAGGATTGGCGGCATCTCCACCGGCAGCGTGGCGAGGGCGCGAAAGGCATTCTCGACGCAGGCAATGGCGTCCTGATCGAGCGTGACGATCTTGCGCAGTTCAGCTTCCGTGAGAACGGCCATGCGGCTCATGCTGCGCGCTCCGTCGGTGCGGCCGCCTCGCCGCAGATGATGCGGCGGTGCAGGCCCATGTCGATATTGCGGCCCGAAAGTATGAGCACGACCGGACCGGTGGACTTGACCTTGGCGGCAAGCAGCGCGCCGATGCCGACAGCGCCGGCGCCCTCGACGATCTCGCGCTCCTGCTCGTAGGCATGGCGGATGCCGGCGGCGATCTCGGCCTCGGAAAGCAGGATCACGTCGTCGAGCAGGTCGCGGCACATGGTGAAGGTCAGCCGATTGTCGAGGCCGATGCCGCCGCCAAGCGAGTCGGCCAGCGTCGGCAGTTCCTCGACTTGCACAGGTCGCCCGGCATCGAGGCTGGCCTTCATCGCGGCGCCACGTTCCATCGAGATGCCGATGACCTTGGTGCCTGGACTTACTCCTTTGACCGCCGCGGCGACGCCCGCCGCCAGCCCACCGCCGGAAAGCGGCACAAGCACCGCGGCGGCATCCGGAACCTGCTCCATGATCTCAAGTCCCAGTGTGCCCTGCCCGGCGACTATGTCGGAATGATCGAAAGGCGGCAGCATGATCAATCCTTCTTCCGCCACCAGCCTGTCGACCTCCAACTGGGCGTCGTCCTGGCTGTTGCCGACGATGCGCACGTCCGCGCCGAGGCGGCGGATGGCGTCGAGCTTGTTTTGAGGCACCAGCTTCGACATGCAGATCACCGCGCGCATGCCTTCGAGCTTTGCCGCATGCGCCAGCGCCCGGCCGTGATTGCCGGTCGAGGCGGC
>NZ_JANINM010000303.1 GCF_024509055.1 Mesorhizobium sp.
TCGGCATCACGTCGATGCCGGGCAGACGCTGAGGCTCGACGACGTCGGCAGCGACGTCCGAACTGATCAGCGCGTTGGTGACCGGCACGCTGTATCGCTTGCCGCCCTGCACGTTCTTGGCGAACTCCTTCAGGCCCTCGTTTTCGACGACCTGCGCGCCGACGCTCTTCGCACGGCCGCGTTCCCCGCCGCTGCGGCGTGCTGACTTCTGCTCGACATCGCCGAGACGCGCCTTCAGTTCATCGACAGCGCCAGTCAGCGCAGTTTGTGTCACCGCCAGTTCGTCGACAACGGTCTTGGTATCGGTCGACAGCTTGCCGAAGTTCTTGACTTCGGTCATCGCCTCTTCCGCCTTCTTGGTGAACTCGTCGCTCACGCGCACAAGTTCGTTCGAGACCTGCTTGAGCAGGTCCTGGGTATCGTCGGCCATGTGGCCTCTCCTATGTGTTGGGGTCAGGCTCTTGCGAGCTTCAGCCGCGCGAGTGCGAGGCTCAGCGGTGTGCTGTCTTCCGCGACAGCGTCGTTGCCAGCGCTCGGCATGGCCTCGCCGGCAGCGCTCGGCTTGCCGTCGATAATCTCTTTCATCAGGCGGCGACGCTCTGCCCGCGGCACGCCTTGCCGCGTCAGTGCCGCCTCTACCCGATACAGGGCGGAAACGTCGTTTCGGGCGCCCTCGCCCTCCTTGACGTCGAAGGCCAGCAGCCGGTCCGCAAAGCCTTCCTCGATCGCTTTCTCGCCAGAAATCCAGTGTTCGGCATCATTCCATGCCGAGATGGTGTCGACCGATTGGCCCGTCCGGTCCGCGAACATGGAGTTCATGGTGGTGTCGAACGTCTCCATGATGTCGGCTGTGTCGCGCATGGCGTGCCGATCGCCCACCGCGATCCATTGAGTGTTGTGGGTCATGACGAAGGCGGTCTTGCCGATCTCGATTTCGTCTCCGGCCATGGCGATGACGGATGCCGCCGAGGCCGCAATGCCGAGGATCTGCACCGTGACCCGCTTCGGATGGGCGCGGAGCATGTTGTAGATCGTGACACCTTCGAAGAAGTCGCCGCCCGGCGAATTGATCTGCACCGTCACCGGCTTCTCGCCGATCGAGCGCAGCGCTCCCGAAACCCGCTTGGCTGTGACGCCTTCACCTGTCCAGAAGTCATATCCGATGACGTCGAGGATGCTGATGACGTCCTCGCTATCGTCCTTGGCCGCGGCCGTCGGCTGCAATCCGGGCGACCACATCGAGGTCGCCTTCTCATTCAGCACGAAAGAGCAGTTCTTGACTTCAGGTCGACGCAGCTCCGGAATTTTACGGATCGTCATTTCTCGTCGTCTCCAAGCGGCGGACCGCCATTGTGGCCGATAGCGGCCGTGGCGGCCGCACGCGTCGACTCTTCGGTGATCGGCACATTCTGCATCTGCATCCGCGGGATGTCGCCGCCTTCCACTGGCGGCCAACCCTCAAGCTTTCTGACCTCGTTGATGGTCATCACGCCGGCACGGAGCATCGCGGTGTAGAATGCGGAGCGCGCCGTGGTATCGCCGCGCAGCAGGTCTTCGTAGTTGATCTTGACCGAGTACTTCAGCCGCTGTTCCGGCGTCAGGATCCGCTTGGCGATCGCCTGCTCGATCCGTTTCAGATCGGTACGCAGGCCGAGCGTGTACCAGGACTGCATGATGGCGGAGACACCGGTCCCCCACATCGTTTGGCCTTCGGCGGAATGGCCGATGATGACGGGCGGAACACCGACCCAGCGGCAAATTTCCTCGACGTTGAACCGCCGATTCAGGATCATCTCGGCATCCTTCATCGACAAGGACACCTGCTTGAAATCCACTCCGCCTTCGAGAATGCCGGCCCAGGGCGCGTTCGGACCACTATTGGCCTCGACCAATGTCTTCCGACCGTCTTCCCGCTGCGTTGGCGTCAGCGGTTTCGTGCCAGACGGCATGACGAAGAAGCCCTTCAGCCGGCCGC
>NZ_JANINM010000304.1 GCF_024509055.1 Mesorhizobium sp.
CGGCAACACCGCGCTACCGAAACCCAGCTTTTCGGCCTCTTTGAGGCGCTGCTGCGCATGCGCAACCGGCCTCACCGCGCCCGACAGGCTGATTTCGCCGAAATAGACGCAATCGGCGGGAAGGGCAAGACCGGTGAGCGAGGAAACCAGTGCCGCTGCAACCGCCAGATCGGCGGCTGGCTCGCTGATGCGGTAGCCGCCGGCGACGTTGAGATAGACGTCGTGCTGGCCGAACCGCACGCCGCAATGCGCCTCCAGCACGGCCAGCACCATCGAGAGGCGTGAGCCGTCCCAGCCGACGACCGCGCGGCGCGGCGTGCCGAGCGAGGAGGGCGCCACCAGCGCCTGGATTTCTACCAGCACCGGCCGCGTGCCTTCCATGCCGGCGAAAACCGCGGCGCCCGGCGACTTTGCGTGCCGTTCGCCGAGGAACAGCTCGGAGGGGTTGGAGACCTCGCGCAGGCCCTTGTCGGACATTTCGAAGACGCCGATCTCGTCGGTCGGCCCGAAGCGGTTTTTCACCGTGCGCAGGATCCGGAAGTGATGGTTGCCTTCGCCCTCGAAGTAAAGCACGCCGTCGACCATATGCTCGACCACGCGCGGACCGGCGATCTGGCCTTCCTTGGTGACGTGGCCGACGAGCACGATCGCGGCACCTGTGGATTTCGCATAGCGGATCATCGCCTGGGCGGCCGCGCGCACCTGCGTGACGGTGCCCGGCGCCGAATCGGCGAGGTCGGTCCACAGCGTCTGTATGGAATCGAGGATGACCAGGTCCGGCCGCTTGCCGTCCGCGATCGTGGCCAGGATATCCTCGACATTGGTCTCGGCCGCGAGTTCGACCGGCGTCGAGGCGACGCCGAGGCGCTGGGCCCTCAGCCTGATCTGCGCGACGGCCTCTTCGCCCGACACGTAGACGATGCGGTGGCCCTTGGAGGCAAGTGCAGCGGCGGCCTGCGTCAGCAGCGTCGACTTGCCGATGCCCGGATCGCCGCCGACCAGCAGCGCCGAACCGCGCACGAAGCCGCCGCCGGTGGCGCGGTCGAGCTCGCCGATGCCCGAGACGATGCGCGGCGCGTCCTCGATGTCGCCGTCAAGGCTGGTGAGCACCACGGCGCGGCCCTTGCGGGCGTTGCGCGTGGTTGCAGGCCCGGAGCCGATGCCGCCGGCCGTGCCTTCCTCGACCAGTGTGTTCCACTCGCCGCAGGAATCGCATTTGCCAGCCCAGCGCTGGTGCACCGAGCCGCAATTCTGGCAGATGAACTGAACGCGCGATTTGGCCATCAGGTAAGGCCCGCGACAACTGGATAAGCTGGCGGGACAGCACCCCCCTCTGGCCTGCCGGCCATCTCCCCCTCAAGGGGGGAGATCAGCGGTTTCGACCCTGCCACCCATCCTGCAACGCTGGTGATTGGCGAAAGCCAACGCGGCATCCAATCTCCCCCCTTGAGGGGGAGATGTCCGGCAGGACAGAGGGGGGTGCGAAGGAATGAGGCGTTTCCCAAAAGCTACTCACCGAACCTTTCGGGCAGATGATGCTCCTCGGCCAGATCGGAGAAGCGCGTGAACTCGCCATGGAAGGCGAGGCTGACCGTGCCGGTCGGTCCGTGGCGCTGCTTGGCCACGATCACCTCGGCCTTGCCGCGCGCTTCGTTCATCTCGTTTTCCCACTTCACATATTCCTCGGTGCCGAGCTTCGGCTCGCGGTTCTTGAGGTAATATTCCTCGCGGTAGACGAAGATCACCACGTCGGCGTCCTGCTCGATGGAGCCGGATTCGCGCAAGTCCGAGAGCTGCGGGCGCTTGTCGTCGCGGCTTTCGACCTGGCGCGAGAGCTGGGATAGAGCGATGATCGGCACGCCGAGCTCCTTGGCGAGCGCCTTGAGGCCGGTGGTGATCTCGGTGATTTCCTGCACGCGGTTCTGCGAGGCCTTGGCGCTCGAACCCTGCATCAGCTGGATATAGTCGA
>NZ_JANINM010000305.1 GCF_024509055.1 Mesorhizobium sp.
CCACGGCCGCGATCGGTCCCTGGCTCTTGGCGCTTTCCTCGACCGAGCCGGCGGTTTGGACCGAGTAGCCCGGCGGCAGCTTGGCGATGAAGGCGTCGACGGATGGCTTCAACTCGTTGACGACGGTCGCCGGCAGGACGTCCCCGACCATGCCTGCGCGCACGGTGATCGTCGGAATGCGGTCGCGCCGCCAAACCGTCGGCTGTTCGAGGTCGTAGCGGAAATTGGCGACAGCGGCCAACGGGATCGCCTCGCCGCTGCCTGTCGGCAACTGCATGTTCTGCAGCGTCTCGATCGAGCCGCGCTCGGCCTCGCGCGAACGGGCCACGACATTGATGAGATAGGTAGCGTCGCGCACCTGGGTGATGGTGGCGCCGCCCACTGTGCTGTTCAGCGCGCTGGCGATGTCGGAGGAGGTGATGCCGAGCTGGCGCGCCTTGTCCTGCAGCACGTCCACCCTGAGCACGCGCTGCGGCTCGTTCCAGTCGAAGGTGGGCGCGGCGAGCTTCGGATTGGCCGAGATGATGCCGGCGAACTGCTGCGCCAGTTCGCGCACCGTCTGGATGTCGGGTCCGCCGACGCGGTACTGCACCGGGCGACCGACCGGCGGCCCGAGCTCGAGCAATTTGACGAAGGCGTCGGTGCCGACGAACTCCTCGCGAATCAGCTTCTCCAGCGCCGGCTTCACGCGGTTGCGCGCCTCGATGCTCTTGGTGACGATCACGGTCTGGCCGAAATAGGGATTGGCCGGCTGTACGTCATAGGCCAGCACGAAGCGCACCGCGCCCTGGCCGATATAGGAGGAGAAATGGTCGATGTCGGGATTGCCGACCAGCGCGCGTTCTTCGAAGCGCTCCATCTGGTCGCGCGTCTCGGTGATCGAGGAATTCTGCGGCAGGTTCCAGTCGACGATCAGCTCCGGCCTGTCGGACGGCGGGAAGAACTGCTGCTGGACGAGGCCGAAGCCGGCGATGGAAGCCGCGAACAGAAGCACGGTGGCGATGATCGTCAGCCAGTGGCGGCGCACCGAGAAGACCAGGATGCGCCGGAACAGCGAAGTGAAGCGTCCAGGCTGATCGTGATGTTTGGCCTTCATCGTAGCCGGCAGGATGGTGACGCCGAGCAGCGGCGCGAAAAGCACCGCCACGATCCAGGACACCACGAGCGACACCGCGATGACGACGAACAGAGTGAACGTGTACTCGCCCGCGGCGCTGGAGTTAAGGCCGATCGGAATGAAGCCGGCGACCGTCACCAGCGTGCCGGTCAGCATCGGAAAGGCGGTCGAGGTATAGACATAGGTCGCCGCCTTGCGGAGACTGTCGCCTACCTCCAGCCGCGCCACCATCATCTCCACCGCGATCATCGCGTCGTCCACCAGCAGGCCGAGCGCGATGATCAGCGCGCCGAGCGATATGCGCTGCAGCGATATGCCGAGATATTCCATGACGGTGAAGGTGATGGCCAGAACCAGTGGGATCGACAGCGCCACGACGAAACCGGCGCGCATGCCGAGGCTGATGAAGGAGACGGCGAGCACGATCGCCACCGCCTCGAACAACGCGCGCGTGAAACCGGAGACCGCTTCCTCGACGATGACAGGCTGGTCGGCCACCAGATGCACGCCGACGCCTACCGGCAGGTCGGCCAGCACCTTGTTCATCTCTTCGTGCAGAGCCTCGCCGAATTTGAGCAGGTTGGCGTTGGGCTTCATGCCGATGGCTAAAGCAATCGCATCCTGGCCGTTGAAGCGGAACAGCGCCGTCGGCGGGTCGACATAGCCCCGCCTGATCGTCGCCACGTCGCTCAGCCGGAAGAACCGGTCGTTGACGCGCAGGTTGATGGCCCGCAGGCTCTCTTCGGAAGTGAACTGGCCGCCGACTCGCACGCTGATGCGTTCCGGTCCCGACTGGATGACGCCGGACGGGGTAATGGCGTTCTGCGCCTGCAGGCTGGCGACGA
>NZ_JANINM010000306.1 GCF_024509055.1 Mesorhizobium sp.
AGCAGATCGGGACGGCGATCAGCGACGGCCAGGTTTCGGGCTGGTACATTCCGAAGTATGTCGCCGACGCGCATCCCGACATTAAGACCGTCGACGACGCCATGAAGCACCCGGAACTGTTTCCGGCCCCTGAAGATCCCTCGAAAGGCGGTGTCATCCAGGGACCGCAGGGTTGGGGCGACACGGTCGTGACCGCGCAACTGTACAAGGCCATGGACGGCGACAAGAAGGGCTTCGAGTTGGTCCCGAGCGGTTCGGCCGCGGCCCTCGATGGCGCCATCACCAAGGCCTATGAGCGCAAGCAAGGCTATATCGCGGCCTATTGGGCGCCGACCTCGCTTCTGGTGAAGTATCCGATGGTGCGCCTTGAAATGGCGCACGACGATGCCGAGTGGGTACGCTGCACCTCAAAGCAGGACTGCCCTGATCCGAAGCCGAACTACTGGAAACCGGCCGAAATGGTAACGTTGGCCAGCAGCAAGTTCCTGCAACGCGACGACGTAGGTCCGGTCAAGGACTACCTCGGCAAGCGCAGCTGGACCCAGGCTGAAGTCGGCAAGGTCATGCTGTGGATGACCGACAACCAGGCGAACGGTGAAGACGGCGCCAAGTGGTTCATCAAGAACATGCCCGAAGTCTGGACGAAGTGGGTGCCGGCTGACGTGGCCGAGAAGGTCAAGGCCGCGCTCTAGAGTCTCGCCATCATCCAGTGGGGGCTTCGAGCGTTCTTGGGGCCTCCATCGGTGCGGTTTGATGCGTCGGCATAGCTGCTTCCCGCTGTTGGTCCCTGGTCCGCGATGCACCTCTTTGCATGGCGGCGTGCGCGATCAACGGCGTGTTCACGATAAGGCATCCCAACATGGATTGGCTGTTCAAATTCCCACAATTGGACCCTGAGTTTCTGCTGGCCGTCAAACGGGCAATCGACGGTTCGCTCAGGGCCCTCACGCGCGACTATGGCGACGCGATCGAGAACTTCTTCTACCCGCTGCAGCGCGTTCTGATCTTCTTCGAGGCGGTGATTACGGGGGCGCCTTGGCCGCTGATCGTCCTTGCGCTTGCCGCGATCGCATGGTTCGCGGCCCGCAAATGGAGTGTGGTCGCAGCGGTTGTCGGAACTTTGATAGCGATCGGGCTGATCGGCCTGTGGCAGGATGCGATGAAGACGATCTCGCTCGTCTTTACGGCAACCATTTTCTCCATCGCCATCGGCATACCGCTCGGCATCCTGATGAACCGTAACAGGCGCGTCGGCGGGGTCATGCAGACGGTTCTCGACGTCATGCAGACGATGCCGCCTTTCGTCTATCTCATTCCGGTCGTAATGCTGTTGGGCATCGGCCGCGTGCCTGGCTTCATCGCCGTGGTGATTTACGCCATCCCGCCGATCATCCGCCTCACAGACCTTGGCATTCGCCTGGTCGACAAGGAGGTCCTGGAGGCGGCCGACGCTTATGGTTGTTCGAGAGGGCAGAAGCTCTGGAAGGTGCAGATGCCGCTCGCCATGCCGACCATCATGGCCGGCATCAACCAGACGATCATGATGGCGCTTGGCATGGTTGTCATCGCTTCGATGATCGGCGTTCAGGGGCTGGGCCTGAACGTGCTGCAGGCCATCGCCAATCAGTACTTCACGCAAGGCATCTTCAACGGCTTTGCCATCGTCGGCATCGCGATCATTTTCGACCGCATCAGCCAGGCCTATGGACACCGGCTGCAGAAGCATCGGGGTGCAGCGCATGAATAAGGGCGACGCGTCGATCGAAATTCGTGACCTTTACAAGATTTTTGGCGGGTCTCCGCGGCAATACGTCCAAGCTGTCCGCGATGGGTTGTCGAAAGCCGAACTCGGCAAGGTGCATGGCCATATCCTTGGCCTGAACAACATCAACATCTCCATGCCGGCCGGCAAGATCCAGGTCGTCATGGGAT
>NZ_JANINM010000307.1 GCF_024509055.1 Mesorhizobium sp.
CTCGAGGCGACATGGGCGAGCAGGGTCCTGATTTCCGGCACCCTGAAATGCTCTCCGATCGATGAGCGGAGCTGCTCCTTGTCTACATCGAGCCGATTGGACACTGGTCTTCCCTCGAGACTGTCCAGGCCCCCCTTTGCGCAGGCTACTTTAGCTCTCCGCGGCGCTCAATCTGTACCAAAGTGACAATGCAGCGCCGCGGCACCGAAAGGCGGTTTCGGCAAAGTCCGTGCAAAACACAACAGGAATATACCAGAGGCGGCGAGCACCTTGGTCCATCGTCGAGAGGTCGTCGAAGTTTTCGACACCCCGACATGGCTTACAAGGAGCTCCCACATGCCCGCTTTCCCAGCCTTCTTCCGGCGGCTTCACATCGTTGCAGTCGCCGCTCTCGGCCTCGCCAGCCTGCCTGCGGTCGCTTCCGCGGATTCCGCGAAAAACGTCATTCTGGTGCACGGCGCCTGGGGCGATGGGGCGAACTGGTCGAAGGTCATTCCTCTCCTTGCCGCGAAAGGCCTGAACGTCACCGCGGTCCAGTTGCCGCTGACGTCGCTCGCCGACGATGCCGCCACCGTGAAACGCGCCATCGCCCTGGTTGACGGGCCGGTCGTGCTGGCGGGGCACTCCTATGGAGGCGCGGTCATCACCGAAGCCGGAAACGACCCCAAGGTTTCCGCGCTTGTCTATGTCGCTGCGTTCGCGCCGGATGCCGGTCAATCCGCTGGATCCCTGAATGCAACCGTGGCCCCCGCGCCGATGGCCGCGGAAGCCAAGCCGGATGCCGAGGGCTTCATCCGCCTGTCGAAGACCGGCGTGTATGACGATTTCGCCCAGGACACGACCGCGGCCGAGAAGCAGCTTCTCTATATCGCGCAGGTGCCGACCAACGTGAAGTCCGTCGGTGGCAACATCACCAGCGCCGCCTGGCACGACAAGCCGTCCTGGTACATCGTCGCCGCCCATGACCGGGCGATCCAGCCGGCGCTCGAGGCGCAGATGGCCAAGACCATCAAGGCCAAGACCTCGACGCTCGAGGGCAGCCACATGATCATGCTGTCAAAGGCATCCGCCGTGGCCGCCGTGATCGAGCAGGCCACCCACTAACGCTCAGCGGGCGGCATCCCGACGCGCCGGCGGAACCTGCTTTCCGCCGACGCCCCCTGATGCCGCGCCATCGTCCGACCGGCGTCAGCGGTCGTCATCAACCCGATTGTGGAGATACTTCAATGACTGCGAAATCGGTTATCCTTGTGCATGGGGCATGGGCGGATGGATCGAGCTGGAGCAAGGTCATTCCCCGGCTCGCCGCTGAAGGCCTGTCGGTGACCGCGATCCAGCTGCCCCTTACGAGCCTGGCCGACGACGTCGCGACGCTGCGCCGTGCCCTCGCGCTTGCCGAGGGGCCCGTCGTGCTGGCTGGCCATTCCTATGGCGGATCGGTCATCACCGAGGGCGGCAACGACAAGAAGGTGGCCGCGCTCGTCTTCGTGGCCGCCTTTGCGCCGGACAGCGACGAATCCCCGGCGTCGCTGGGGCAGACTGTCGATCCGCCTCCGATGGCGGCGGAAGTCCGGCCTGACGCCTCGGGATTCCTGAAGCTGACCGAGAGCGGAATCCGCGACCACTTCGCCCAGGATCTCTCCGACGACGAAAAGACGGTCCTGTTCGCCGCGCAGGCGCCCACCGCCATCGCGTCCCTGGGCGGGAAGGTCACCGAGCCCGCGTGGCAGTCGCGCCCGAGCTGGTATCTGCTGGCGAGCGAGGACCACGCCATCCCGCCCAAGCTCCAGCACATCATGTCGGGCCGCATCATGGCGAAGGTCACGGAAGTCGCATCGAGCCATGTGGCGATGCTGTCCCACCCTGACCTGACCACCCGCCTCATCCTCGAGGCCGTCCGCGCGGCCTGAACTTCCGCCAGG
>NZ_JANINM010000308.1 GCF_024509055.1 Mesorhizobium sp.
CGTCGAGGCGCAGGAAGGTGAAGCCGGAAATGATGACGCCGAAGATCAGCGAGCCGATCACCGTGCCGATGATCGAGCCGCGTCCGCCCGACAGCGAGACGCCCCCGATGACCGCCATGGCGATGGCGTCAAGCTCGTACATCACGCCCATTCCGGACTGGGCGGTGAGGTTCTTGGAACAGAGCACCACCGCGGCGAGCGAGGCCAAGATGGCGGCGATGACGTAGACGAGCACCTTGTGGTTGGCGATCTTGATGCCGGACATGCGCGCGGCATCCTCGTTGGAGCCGATGGCGTAGCAGTGCTTGCCGTATTTGGTGTAGGTCAGGATCAGCTGGAACAGGATCGCCAGCGAAATGAAGATGACGACCGGCATCAGCCCCTTGCCTATTGCCGCGAAGCTATCGGTGGGAAACGAGATCGGTTCGCCCTTCGACCACCATTTGGCGACGCCGCGCGCGGTGACCATCATGCCCAGCGTGGCGATGAAAGGCGGGATGCGCGTGTAGGCGATCAGCAGGCCATTGACCAGGCCGGCGATGAGGCCGCAACCTATGGCGACCAGCAGAGGCACGATGACCGGCAGGTCGATCCAGCCATATGACAGGAACATGGCCTTGGGGTTGGGATTGCCGTTGACGGTCGCCACCTGCGCGAAACTCATGGCGATCATGGCGGTGGCGCCGACGACCGAGCCGGAGGACAGGTCAATGCCGCCGCAGATGATGACCTGGGTGACGCCGATGGCGATGATGCCGACGATCGACACCTGCAGGATGATGATCTGCAGGCGCTGCTCGTTGAAGATCGCATCGACGTTCGGACGCGTGTTGAACAGGAAGCTGTCGCCGAGGAAGACCCGGCCAATCAATTCGAACAGGGCCACCAGGATGACGAGCGCCAGGAGAACGTTGAATTCGGGCGGCCAAGGGCGCTTCTTGGCATCATAACTGAGCCCGCCAACGCCATGCGATGTCTGTGCCACGTTCTTCTCCTCCTTGGGCCGCGTTCGCCCACCCGCCATCCGAGGGCGGGTGGAAGCGAGGAGCGGCACTGTCCTTCGTGTCTTGGCTTTGGACGCCCGGTTCGGCCGACCGTTCTTAAGCGCCGCTCCGTATCAATCGGCCCGCGGCCTCAGTTCTTCTTAAGGAACTTGTCGATGTTCGCCGGCGTGACGAGCTGGAACGGAATGTAGACCTTGTGGTCGACCTTCTCGCCCTTGGCGAGCTTCAACGCCGCATCGAGCGCGCCGGCGCCCTGGCCCGCCGCGTCCTGGAACACGGTTACCTTGAGGTCGCCCGCCTGCATCGAAGCCAGCGCGTCCTGCGTGGCGTCGACGCCACCGACGATCATGGTCTTCATGTCGATGTTGGCGGCCTTCATGGCCTGTATGGCGCCGATGGCGCTTTCGTCGTTATTGGCGATGACGCCGTCGAACGGCTTGGCGGTCGACAGCCAGTTGGTCATCAGGTTCTGCGCCTGGTCGCGCTGCCAGTTCGAGGTCTGCTTGTCGATGATCTTGATGAAGCTGCAGTCCGGCGTGGCGATCACGTTGTCGATGTCCTTGGTGCGCTGCACCGCGGCCTGGTTCGACAGTTCGCCCATGATGACATAGACGTTGGCTTCCTTCTTGCCGGCTTCCTTGAAGAGGCGGCAGACTTCCTTGGTCTCGAGCGTGCCGGAATCGGCCTCGTTCGAGGCGACGAAGGCCTGGTTGTCCGGCAGCGAGTTGACGTTGACCGGCTCGCGGTTGACATAGACCAGCGGGATCTTGGCCGCCGCGGCAGCATCCGACATAGCCTGCGTGGCCGAGGTGTCGACCGGGTTGACGATGATGGCGTCGACGCCCGAGGCGGCAAAGTTCTTGATCTGGTCGAGCTGCTTGGCCACGTCGTTCTGCGCGTCCTCGACCTG
>NZ_JANINM010000309.1 GCF_024509055.1 Mesorhizobium sp.
TCGAGGTCGATGCCGGTCTTCATCAGCCGCGACATGAAGCGGTCGCTCTCCGGCTTGCGCGGCCATACACCTTCGTTGAGGCCGCCGATGACGAGCGTGTCGACGCTTTGCAACCTGGCTTCCAGCGCGCCCCAGATGGCGATGTTGCGGTCGGTGCCCCGCGCCGGCTTGACCGTTTCAGGCGCAATCAGCGCCTCCATGACATCGGGCCACTCGGTGGCGGCGAATGAGAAGGGCGACGATACGGCGACCAGCCCGCGCAGCAGTTCGGCAAGCTTTTCCCCGGCGTCGCTGGCGTAGAGTTCCGCCAGGCTGCCATCCGCCGCGCGGCCCATATCCTCCAGTGCGACGACGCTCGCGCGGGTCAACGTAGCGATGTCGGCATTCTCGTCCTCGCGCATCGCGGCAAGAGGGGAGAGTGAATTATCGAGCCGGCTAAGCATGCCGCGCGTCTGCTCGATGTCGCGGACTGTCAGGCGCGGAAACCAGAAGGGCTGTCGTGTGTCCCCACTGAGGCCCGCGAGCCGTGTTTCGAAAAGCTCGCCAAGCGATGCGACATCCGGCCGGCCGGTGCCGCCGCGCAGCGCCACCAGCTCAGTAAGCTCGGCTGCCTTGCGCACGGCCTGGCGTTCAAGGCCGAGGCTGAGCAGGGGGTGCTTGAGCAGGGACAGCAGGCCCACCGGATCGCCGGGCCGGAACGCGGCATTCAGCGCGAGGCGGAGGAGGCTGGCGGCCGGGGTGTTGGCAAGCGGTATGCCGCCGGAATCGTCGGCAGCCACGCCGAAGCGCAAAAGCTCGGCCGAAACCCGTCGCGCCAGCGCCCGGTCGCCGGTGACGAGCGCTGCGCGTTTGCCGGGGCTCTCGACGGCGCGCTTCAGCGCGATGGCGATCGCAACCGCCTCGTCACGTTCGTTGGCCGCCTCCACCAGCGCCACACCGGCCAGCGCCTGCCCGATATCGTCTGTGGAGAAGCGTGGCCGCGTCTCGGTCCAGAGTTCGGTGGTTTCGGCCGGCCGCAACGCCTCGCCGATAAGGGCCGCGCGCAGTGCCAGTGGCTTCGTCGCCGCGCCGATCTCCTCGACATCGTGGCGCGGGATGCCGATGCCGCCAATGAGTTTCGCCAGGCCGTATTGCGGGTGGCCGAGCGTCGCCGGGCGCGCGCCGGGCGCCGTTATCGCGGCGAAGGATGCGTCGTCCAGCTCGCGGTCGAGGCCGGGCAGCACCACGGCGCCATTGGGCAGGCCGGCGATCACCGCCAGGAGCTCGGCGGTGGCGGGTATGGAGCCGGTGGAACCGGCGGCGATAACCGGCCCTGCCGGCGGATTACGCTTCAGCCGCGCCGCCTCCAGGCGGATCAGCGCGCTGCGATGCGCCGCCGGATTGGCGCGGTTGCGCTCCTTGAGCAGTGCTGGCCAGTTGTCGGTGACGATGCCGAGGAAGTCGAGCGTCACCTGCCACCAGCCTGCAAGATTGCCGGTGACCAGCGTTGCGAGCTTGGCCCAGTCCGTACCCTCGGTCTCGATCTCGTCCATAAGCCGGGCGAGATCGCGCGCCAGCCAGATGGCGTCGGCGGCCGAGGTCGGCACCACGAATTCCTCGTTGAACCGCTCCCTGACATGTGCCGGCAGGCTCTCCTTCCACGCCCGCACCAGGGGCGCCAGCAGCAACAGCCGCTCCTGCGCGGCGATCGGCGGCGCCAGGTCTATGGCCGGCGTCGCTTCTGCCTCGAAAACCGCCTCGTCCTCGTCGAATTCGCCGAGCGGCCGCACTGTCGGCAGGATGGCCGAACGCCGGCCCCCTCCTGCTTCTGAGAGCATGTCGACGAAGGCCCCGCGCAAGGCGCGGGCGGCACGCCGCGTCGGCACATAGATGGTGGCATCGGCGAGCGCCAACGGGTCGCCATCGTAGCGGAAG
>NZ_JANINM010000310.1 GCF_024509055.1 Mesorhizobium sp.
GGCCGGCATTCCTTTGCCGCCGTTCACCAATTCGGCCGTCGACGGCTACGCTGTCCGAGGCGCTGATGTTCCTGTCGAAGCTGCCCGACGTTTTCCGGTCACGGACTATGTCCAAGCTGGCGCGCAAGCTCGCATGGCGCTTGCGCCTGGCCATGCCATCCGCATTTTCACAGGCGCGCCGATGCCTGAAGGCGCCGACACGGTGTTCATGCAGGAGGATGTTGCGGTCGAATCCGAAGGGTCCGCGACACTGCCGCCGGGACTGAAACGCGGATCGAACGTACGCCCGGCCGGAGAGGATATTCCGGTGGGCCGCCAGGTCCTGAAGCGAGGCCATAGACTTCGCCCGCAGGATATCGCTGTTGCCGCGGCACTGGGCCAAACCGAAATTGGCGTATTGAGGCGCCTCAAGGTCGCGATCTTTTCGACCGGCAACGAAATCGTCGCGCCGGGAAGTCCGCGCGGACAAGCCCAGTTGTTCGACTCCAATCGCTTCATGCTGTCGGCCATGGCGTCCCGCCTTGGCTGTGCAGTCACCGATCTGGGCATTCTCGGCGACGACCAGGCGAGGATCGCGGGAGTCCTTCGAGAGGCGGCCGCCACCCATGATCTGATCCTTACCTCGGGCGGCGTCTCCACGGGCGAAGCCGACTATGTCAAGGCAAGTGTCGAAAGCGTCGGCAGCCTGGTGTTCTGGCGCGTGGCGATCAAGCCCGGACGTCCCGTCGCCATGGGAGTGATCGGAGGCACACCGTTCATCGGCCTTCCTGGAAATCCTGTCGCCAGCTTCGTGACGTTCGCTCTCATTGCCCGCCCGGCGATCATCACTCTCGCCGGCTCGACACCGGAGCCTATCGTCACCACGCCTGTGCGGGCCGCGTTTGGCTATCGCAAGAAGGCGGGGCGGCGCGAATATGTGCGCGTTAGCCTGAGACAGGCGACGGACGGACTTCACGAGGCCGTCAAGTTTCCGCGAGAGGGCGCTGGCCTGCTGTCGTCGCTCGTCGACACCGATGGCCTCGTCGAGCTCGAGGAGAGCGTCGCCGAGGTCAAGGCGGGCGATATCGTCGGATTTGTCGCCTATGCCAACCTGTTCTGAAAGCGGAACGCCCACTTTGGCCCAATTGACGAAGATCGAGAGCGTTGCGACGTTGTTCGAATGAACAAAACGAAGCTTGACCTGTCGGGCCTGAAATGCCCGTTGCCGGCGCTGAAGACACGAAAGGCGCTTACATTTCTCGAACAGGGTGACATGCTCGAGGTGATTTGCACCGATCCCTTGTCCGCCATCGACATCCCCAACCTTCTGAACGAGACCGGAGATCGTCTCGAGCGGGCGGATCGGAGCGACAAGGACATCGTGTTCCTCATCACGAAGAATAGTCCTCCCTCGGCCAAGCCGAAGCGTTCCTAGCGGTGCAACGTTTTTCCGGAGCCGGGCGGCCACACTGGAGAGGCGCTAAACCGCCAGGCGGATATCCGGGGCGCGCTATCGCTTGTCGTATTTGTTCTCGCTTTGGATGGTCAGTACGCTAAGTTCTTGGCTGGAAGCTGCGGCGGAATGCGTGGCGACCTCGGACGATTCGACGGAAGGGGATGTGCATGACGATGCAAGTTCGGCGCCCTCGCGATCGGGGCCCAAAGGGCCGAGGTCTTGACGATTCCGCGCTCAGGGACGTCCAGAACCTGCTTATCGGACGCGAACGCCGCCGTGATCTCCTGATCGAGTTCCTGCATTTGATCCAGGACGAATTTGGCTGCCTGTCGGCCCGGCATCTTCGGGCATTGGCAGAGGACATGCGCCTGTCGCAGGCCGAGGTCTACGAAGTGGCTTCGTTCTACGACCATTTCGACGTGGTCAAGGAGAACGAGGCGCCGCCCGCGCCATTGACGATCCGGGT
>NZ_JANINM010000311.1 GCF_024509055.1 Mesorhizobium sp.
TGAAGATCAGATTGTCGATGCCGAGCACGACCTCGAGCACAATAAGCGTGAGCATAGCGATCCAGGCGGTCGGATCGGAAACAAAGGCGAAATGCGGTGCCAGAAATTCGACAAGCTGCATGAAGGTCGTCCCCTCTACGATCTAGAGCAGTTTTCGTGGGTTCCGCCGCCAGTTAGGTATCAGCTCCGCTTATATCAATGTCAGGACCAGAAGGATGGCGCCGTTTCTTCAAGCCGGGGCCCGCGACGAAACGGCGCGACCTTTTCCGCAAGGCCGGTGCGGTCGGAGATTTGGACACCGACCCCGCAGAGCGTCGCCGGTCCGCTCGCCGCTTCGAAGCGTCCTTTCGGGACCTTCGACAGGAAACGGTTGAGCGGCTCTTCCTTGTCCATGCCGAGCGAGGAATCGTAGTCGCCGCACATGCCGGCGTCGGACATATAGGCGGTCCCGCCGTTCAGAATCTGATGGTCCGCGGTCGGCTGATGGGTATGCGTGCCGACAACCAGGCTGGCGCGGCCGTCGACGAAATGCGCGAAGCACATCTTTTCCGAGGTCGCTTCGGCGTGGAAGTCGATGATCGCCGCATCGGCCTGCTCACCCAGCGGACAGGCCGCTAGCTCACGCTCGCCGGCCTGGAACGGATCGTCGAGCTCCGGATGCATGAAGACGCGCCCCATGATGTTGGCGACCAGTACCCGCGCGCCGTTGCGAGCAATATAGACGCCGGACCCGCGCCCCGGCGTGCCCTTGGGGAAATTGGACGGCCGCAGGAAGCGTTCCTCGCGCGGCGCGAAGACCAGCGCATCGCGCTGGTCCCAGACATGATTGCCGGTCGTCACCACATCGGCGCCCGCCGCGATCGTCTCGCGAAAGATCTCTTCGGTGATGCCAAAGCCGCCGGCGGCGTTCTCGCCATTGACGACGACGAAGTCGAGCTTGAAGTCGGAAATCAGGCCCGGCAGCTGTTCCCACACCGCCGTGCGCCCTGTCTTGCCAACCATGTCGCCGAGGAAGAGAAGTCTCATACGATCCCGAGCCGAAGTCTGCCTAGCTGCATGACTTCCGCGAAGACCATGAGCCTCGCCGACTATCTATAATTGCGCCGCGAACCGGCGCAACCCGCTCTCGGTCAGTATTTCCGGGATGATGACGTCATGGTTCTCATCGGGGACCATGTCGACCTCCTGGCAATCGAAGGCGATACCGATCAGCCTGGGCGTCAGCCCTTTGGCCTCAAGCTTCGCGATTGCCCTGTCATAATAGCCGGCGCCATAACCGATGCGATGGCCGCGCGCGTCAAAGGCGGCAAGCGGCACCAGCATGACCGAAGGGTCCAGAATTTCCGCCTCCTCATGCGGACCGACCGTGCCGAAACCCATCTCGACCATCGGCGCGCCGCGCACCAATTCGCGAAACACGATCGTGGTCTTGTCGAGGATGGCAGGCAGGCATAGCCGGGCGCCCTTTTCGCGCAGCGCGAACATCAGCGGCCGCACATCGACCTCGGAGCGCATCGGCCAGAAGCCGGACACGATCTGGCCTGGCTCGATATCGATCTTTTCCTTCGCCGTCTCGGCCATTTCGAGCGCGATCTCCACACGCCAGAATTCGTCGAGCGAATCGCGCCGCGCCAGCGCTTCCTTGCGAAGCTGTTTTTTCAGGTCTTTGGAATGAGACATGCGCAGACGCTAGAGAAGGCCGTATCCGAACGGAGTTGCAGGAGCGACGTTTTCTACCGCATGGCCCTCCGAAAAGGGAGTGACGATCCACACAACCGGTGGAAGGTCGATCCCGGGTGCCTACAAAGTAGGTGGGCGCCGTGTGAGAAAACCCACGGGTCTTCCCAGGGACAGCTCCCTAAGGATCGATAAGGCCCCGGGGATAAGTTT
>NZ_JANINM010000312.1:0-848 GCF_024509055.1 Mesorhizobium sp.
CATCAGCAGCAGAAAGGGGATCGCCGTAGCCGCGCCGCTGCAGGCCGCCCAGAGGATGGCCGACAGTCCTGCACCCGGTCCGATCAATCCTGCGCGCAGCAGCCCCAGCGCCGCCGCAGCGGCGACAAGCTCGTTCGGAATGATGTAGCGGCGTGAATCGATGATGGCGATAGCCATCATCAGGAGCGCGAGCAACGCTCCACACGCGCCGTCCATGTTGGGAGAGGCGATCAAGCTTGCGGCGATCGCGGCGAGCGTCGCGCCAGCGATCGATATTTGCAACGGGCGCGGCGAGCCTTGGAGAAGCGTGTCCACGCGATCAGCGTGTCGGCTTGGGATTCACGACGACAGGGAGGTTGGTCCCGACCAATCGGTTATTCATCTTTGTGCGCATTTCTTCGGCGATGACATGAGCATCGACGGCATCGCGGATCACGGTCGGCCGGATGAATAGGATCAATTCCGTGCGCGTGCGCGTGTTGTTCGGATGAGAGAACGCATCGCCGATACCCGGAAGCTGATCGAGCAGGGGGATGCCTTGCCGGGTCAGATTTTCGTTTTCGCTGATGAGGCCGGCAAGCAGGACCGTTTGGCCGCTGGTAACGGCAATCGAGCTTCTGACGCGCCGTTGCGATACGGTTGGTGTCAGGGACTGGGTGGTACCGCCACCTCCGGCAATGTTGCTGATCTCCTGCTCGATATCGAGCACCACATTGCCGTTGGCATTGGAGCGCGGTTGCACACGGAGAATGATGCCTGTGTTCTTGTAGTCGATGGTGTTGACGATGGTATTATTCGCCGTCAGCACGGTTGCCGTGCCGGTCGAAACGGGGACCTGATCGCCGACC
>NZ_JANINM010000312.1:1003-1439 GCF_024509055.1 Mesorhizobium sp.
GACCAGACGCTGGGATTCCTGGTTGCCGTAGACCAGGACCGCGTTGTTGGTGACGTCGGCCGTAATCCTCACATTCTGCAGCAGCGCAGCGTTGTTCGTCGGTTTCGAGGAAGAACTCGAACCGGAAGGATTAGACCCGGATGCAAGATCTTGTCCCGCTGCCGGTGAGGAAGAAGAGGTGCTGCGCATGCCGGCGCTGTTGGGAACGGCAGCAGCACTCGCGCCCCCGCCGCTGCCATTCGAAGCCGGTGGCGCGGCGCTCAATGCGCTGAGGGCTCCGCTGCCGGAGGAAGATACCGAAATTCCGGAGCCGGGCGAAATCTGGCTTGAAGCGTTGTCGAGGCTGTTACCGTTGCCTTGCCCGGTCAGCATTTCGTTGAGTAGCGCGGTGATCTGCCGTGCGCTGCCGTATCGCAGCGGATAGGCTTTGAGGCTG
>NZ_JANINM010000312.1:1501-1886 GCF_024509055.1 Mesorhizobium sp.
AGCCCGATCTGCGCCGCTGCCCTGAATGATCAGGGTGTTGTGACCGACATCCGGGCGGATGGTGTTTGCCTTGACGCCGAATGCGTCCAGCAGCTTGAAGACATTCTGTGCCGATACGTAGCGCAGCGGGACGACGCTCAGACCTTGGCCGGCCTCGGCCGAACGGCCCCTGTCGATCCCTCCGGACCCCACCGCCTCGTTGGCGGGCAGCAAGCGGTAGCCGCTATGATCGCGGATCATGGCAACGTTGGACATCCGCAATGCATTCTCGAGCACGTAGAGTGCGTCCGACTTGGCAATCGGACGGACAGAAGCCAGCGTCACCGTGCCTTGAACGCGCGGATCGATGGTGTACCCGACGCCAAGCAGGTCTCCAAGAACCACC
>NZ_JANINM010000313.1 GCF_024509055.1 Mesorhizobium sp.
AGCGGCGGTCCTCGATCAGCGTGATCTTCTGCCAGATCTTGCGCGACAGGTTCGAGCTCAGGTTCTCGATGTCGTTGACGCCGTCGATGACGACGTCGTCATTGACCGACTGCGCGAACAGGGCGGCGATCTTGCCGGTGATCGACAGCATTTCCGAGCAATAGTCGAGATAGCGTGCAAGGTCCGCGGCATTGGTGATGCGGGAGGGCGAGTGTGAGGTCGGCTTGAAACTGGCCGAGAGCGTCGCCGGGTCCTTGGTCAGCTGGTGCATGTCGATGACATGGATCAGCGAGCGCAGTCCATGGAGCTGTCGGAAGACCTTCTTGCGCTTGATGCGTTCCTCGGTGCGGACCAACGCCAAAAGCCCAAGCACGGCAAGGATCACGGTGTTGATCGTCGCCTCGATGCCTTGCATGGACTGCACGGCATCGTCAGCGCCCGAAATGCGATCGAGCGGCAGGATGGTGCCGACGAACAGGAACACCGCCACGCCGGCGATGAAGGCCGCGATGATTACGCCGCGCAGCCACCAGATCGGCGCTTCCAAATCCCTGGCCGCCTGCGCCAGGTCGCGTGACAGCGACACGAGTTCCCCGGCAACGCCACGCAGGCCGGCCTCGGGGAAACGCTCGGCGATGCGGCTTTCCAGCCTTTCGGCGGTATCGATGATCAGCGTCGGATCGAGCGTGCGGTAGCGCATCGCGAGACCTGGCTCTCAGGGTTCGGCCGGCGCGTTGGTGCGCTTGCCGTAGCGGTTCGGTCCCGGCTGTCCCGGGTAAAGGCAAAACACGAGAAAGGCGAGGATCGACAAGACCGGCACGAACAGGACCAGCGAAACGATGCCAGGCCGGTCGAGATCGTGCAGCCGCTTCACCGCAAGCGCGAAAAATGGCCAGAGCGAGCCGATGAAGACAACGGCCGAGATGACCCACCACACCTGGCTTTCGGGGCTGCCGTCGGGCATTCGCTCGAAATGATAGATCGGAAATGCCTGGACGATGGTCACCAGCATCACGCCAAGAAAATAGGCCGCGCGGTTGACGCGGCCCGAGTTTTTGAAAAAGAGCCAGATGAGGTCTGATTGTTCAGGCAAGCGGGTCCGGTCCGTATTGATTGGCGCCTCTGGTGCCTTCGAGGATGCCGAGTTCGACCAGCAGCCAGATGCCGCCGATGAAGGGTACGAGGCCGATCAGCGTCCACCAGCCCGACTTGTTACGGTCGTGCCAGCGTTTGGCATAGAGAGCAATGGCGAAATAGATCGATGCCAGCGCGACCAGGATGCCGATGACGCCGACCTGCGCGCCGCTGGCGGTGGTGAAACGTGTGCCGAGGATCGAGTCGAGAATAAAGGCAATGATGGCGATGACGATGAACACGCCGATGCCGGCCCAGAACTTGGCGCGGTTGATGCGACCGTCGAAACTCGTCAGCAGATATTTCCAGTCCATAACGCCCCTCCGTGTTGAACCAGCGCGACGGAATGTCGCGCTGGCGGAAGGTGCGTCCGTTTCCGGAAAAGATCAATCGCGCAGCAATTCGTTGATCGAGGTCTTGGACCGGGTCTTGGCGTCGACGCGCTTGACGATGACGGCGCAGTAGAGGCCGGGGCCCGGCTCGTTGTTTGGAAACGGCTTGCCCGGCATCGACCCGGCGACGACGACCGAATTGGCCGGCACCTCGCCGTAGAAAACCTCGCCCGTGGCCCGGTCGACGATCTTGGTCGACTGGCCGATGAACACGCCCATGCCGAGCACCGAGCCTTCGCGCACGATGCAGCCTTCGACCACCTCGGAGCGCGCGCCGATGAAGCAATTGTCCTCGATGATGGTCGGGCCGGCCTGCATCGG
>NZ_JANINM010000314.1 GCF_024509055.1 Mesorhizobium sp.
ATGTCGCGATCGAAGAACCGGGCTACCCGCCGGCGCGGTTGGCCTTCACGGCCGGCGGCGCCCGCCTTGCCCCCATCCCGGTTGATGCTCATGGGATCAATGTGGACATGCTCGCCGAGCGCGCGGAAACCATCCGGGCGGTCTATGTGACGCCCTCACATCAATACCCGACAGGGGCGGTGCTTTCCATGGCGCGGCGTCTGGCCCTGATTGATTGGGCCGCGGCGAAGGGCGCGTGGATATTGGAGGACGACTACGACAGCGAGTTTCGCTACGACGATCGCCCGCTGGCCGCGCTGCAGGGCGTCGACGAGCATGACAGGGTCATCTATCTGGGTACGTTCAGCAAGGCGTTGCTGCCCGGTCTGCGCTTGGGCTACCTCGTGGTACCGGCCGAGCTCGTGCCAGCCTTTCGTGCAATGCGCGTCCTGCTCGACCGCTTCCCGGCGCCATTTCACCAACTGGTCGTCGCCGACTTCCTGAGCGAGGGGCATTTTTCCAGCCACCTGCGGAGATTGAGGGAGGCATATCGGGCGTCACGCGACATGCTTGTGGCGTTGTTGCGCGAGGAATTCCCCGACGAGACGCGGGTTGTGGTCGAAGTGCCCATGCAAGGCGTTCATCTGCTTGCCCGCCTGTCTTCGGGCTTTGACGATGTTGAGATCGCGCAAGCCGCTCGCCGATCCGGTGTCACCGTGCTGCCGATCTCTCCGATGCATCAGGCGTCGGCAGTCAGCCACGGCCTGCTTCTCGGCTTCTCGGCCCTGCACCATGAGGACGCGGCGCCCGGCGTCAGGCGGTTGGCATCGGCCGTCCTTCAAGGTCAGGCGAAGCCTGGATAACGGATCGGCCTACCGCACATCCACCCAACGTTGTTCCCGAAACGAGCGCGCCATCGCGTGCACGGTGCGCTCGATCTCCAGCCCTTCGTCGAAGTCGATGATCCGCGCCGGCTTGCCGGCGATCCGCATCAGCAATTCGCGGCATTCGATGATCTTGAGGTCGTTGAAGCCGAGGCCGTGCCCGGGCGCCGGAAGGAAGGAATCATAGGGCTTGTGGTGCGGCGCCGTCAGGATCGTGCGATAGCCCTGCTCGGTCGGCCGGTCGGCGGTGAGGTAGAGCTGGAACTCGTTCATCCGCTCCTGGTCGTAGAGGATCGAGCCCTTCGAGCCGAAGATCTGGATGGCGATGCGGCCCTTGCGGCCCCAGGCCGAGCGGTTGACCAGCAGCGTGCCGGCGACGCCGTTTTCGAGATGCATCAGCACGCTGGCGATGTCATAGGTCTCGACCGCGCGCCGCCCGCCCGATGCGACCTGCCGGTCGGCATAGGGCTTGACCATGTCGCACATGACCTGGGCGACGCGGCCGAACAACGCCTTGATGAGCGACAGCGGATGCACCGCGAAATCGTCGAGCGCGCCGTAGCCGGAGGTGGCCTCATGCTTCCAGAAGAACAGCGCGTCCGGATCGGCCATGAAATCCTCGTCCATCTCGATGCGCACGAGATTGACGTCGCCGATGATCTTTTCATCGAGCAGCGCGCCGATGTGGCGGATCGTCGGGTTCTGGATGTAGTTGTAGCCGAGCACCGCGACCTTGCCGGTTTCGCGGGCCACCTTCGCCATGGTATCGGCCTCGGCGAAGCTTGGCGCCATCGGCTTCTCGCACCATAGATGCTTGCCGGCTTCAAGGATGGCGATAGCCATTTCCGGATGGAACTGGTTGGGTGTGGTCAGCGACACGACATCCACGTCCGGATCGTTGACGACGGCACGCCAGTCGCCGGACGCCCTGGCGAAGCCGAACTCGCCCGCCTTGCGTCTGGCCAGTTCGTCATTGACCT
>NZ_JANINM010000315.1 GCF_024509055.1 Mesorhizobium sp.
GCATGCTGAACTCGATCGTCGCCGGCCAGGTGCCGGTCGAGCGCTACCGCCTGGACAGGAAGACGTGGACCAGCCTGCGCAACTGGGTCCACTTCTAGTCATGTTGAAATTCAGGTGAGGCCGGCCTGCAAATGCCGGCTTCCTGTGCTTCCGGTGCTCACGTACTTTAAGTACGCTCCGCTCCGGTTCTCGGAAGCCATCATTTTCGGCTCGGCCTGACCTGAATAGCAACATGCCTAGGCCCCGGTGCCAGAAGGCGACTCAGCTCAGCTCGGCCCAGAGCGGCAGATGGTCGGAGCCGGCGGCCTGCCGGTCGGACCACAGGTGCTTCAGCGATCTGGCAAGCGAGGCGCTGGTGAAGATGTAGTCGATGCATTTGTGGCGGCTCTGGTCTTCGGGCCGTTCGGGATCGACCCAGGTGACCAGGCCGGCGACATCGAGACGCTGGGCAACGTCGACGGCGAGATCAGCGGTGAGCGGCATGCCGAATTCGTGGTCGGGACGGCCGGCGAGTTCGACATATTCGGGCGATCCCGGCAGCATGTTGAAGTCGCCCATGACGATGAAGGCTTCGGGATAGGGCAGGTCGGGCAGGCCGATCTCGGGAATGCCGGACAGGCCGCCGCCCTCCAGCGCATAGTTGAGCAGGCGCTGGCGCAGGAAGCGGATCTGGCTCTGGCGCTCGACGGGGCTGCGGTGGTCGAGATGCGTGGAATAGAAGCGGATGAAGCCGAGCGGCGTCTCGATCAGCGCCTCGAGCGCGCCGCGCTGGAAGTTCATCGTCTCGAGGCTGCGGCTGCGCGGCAAAAGGAGATTGCGCGACAGGTGGATGGGCGTCTTCGACAGCACCATGTTGCCGAGCTGGAAACTCGTCGAGACAGCGCGGCCGTTCTCCAGGCGCGAGGCGATATTGACCTCGAAATTGCTGCCATAGGCGGCAAAATAGTCGGGCAACGCTTCGCCGATCTCGGCCACCATGTCGCGATCGCCGTTCCGCGGATTGTTGCGTGTCACCTCCTGCAGCGCGATCACATCGGCGCCGCGCACCGCGTTGGCGATACGGTCGACATCGTATTTGCCGTCGAGTCCGATGCCGTACTGGATGTTGTAGGTGACGATCTTCATTCCGGTACTCCAACACTCACAAGTCGCGAAAACCCGAAACGATCGTCGCGCGGAATCCTTCACAATCGGGCGGTGCTAGCGCGTTCGCGGCGCCTGCAACAGCGTCAGCCTGCGCTTTCGTCACAAAACAGCCTCGCCCTCGGCCCCGCCTTGGTTTAGAGCAATCGCGCAAGGCAATCAGCAGAAACCTCGAAAATCCTATGAAATTCCTCGACCAGGCCAAGGTTTATATTCGCTCCGGCGACGGCGGCGCCGGATCGGTGTCGTTCCGGCGCGAGAAATTCATCGAGTTCGGCGGGCCCGACGGCGGCGACGGCGGCCGCGGCGGCGATGTCTGGGCGGAAGCGGTGGACGGGCTGAACACCCTGATCGACTATCGCTACCAGCAGCATTTCAAGGCCAAGACCGGCATGCACGGCATGGGTCGCAACATGACGGGCGGCAAGGGAGCCGACATTACGCTGAAAGTGCCTGCCGGCACGCAGATCTTCGCCGAGGACAATGAGACGCTGATCTGCGATTTGACCGTGGTCGGCCAACGCTTCCTGCTTGCCAAGGGCGGCAATGGCGGCTTCGGCAACCAGCATTTCAAGACATCGACCAACCAGGCGCCGCGCCGGGCCAATCCCGGTTTGCCCGGCGAGGAGCTCAGCATCTGGCTGCGGTTGAAGCTGATCGCAGATGCCGGCCTGGTCGGCCTGCCGAACGCCGGCAAGTC
>NZ_JANINM010000316.1 GCF_024509055.1 Mesorhizobium sp.
TCCTGCCGGCCGGAGCGCGGCTGCGGCTCGATCTTCTTCTTCACCACGCGCTCGGCGATCTCTTCCAGCGTGCGCTTGCCGGACAGCATCGCCTTGCCTTCGGCCGTGCTCCACCCGGCATAACGCTCGGCAAGCGGACCGGAGAGCGCCTTGTCCTCGATCATCCTGGCCGCCGCCTTGAGGCCGCGCGCGCAGGCGTCCATGCCGCCGATATGGCCGATCAGCAGGTCCTCGGGATCGAGCGACTGTCGCCTGAGCTTGGCGTCGAAATTGGTGCCGCCGGTCTTGAAGCCGCCGCCTTGCAGCACCTGGTAATAGGCCAAAGCCATTTCCGGCACGTTGTTGGGGAACTGGTCGGTGTCCCAGCCCGACTGGTAGTCGTTGCGGTTCATGTCGATCGACCCGAAGATGCCGAGCGCATTCGCAAGCGCCAGCTCGTGCTCGAACAGGTGGCCGGCAAGGATCGCGTGACCCTGCTCGATATTGACTTTCACTTCCTTCTCCAGCCCGAAGCGCTTGAGGAAGCCGTAGACGGTCGCGACGTCATAGTCGTACTGGTGCTTTGTCGGCTCCTGCGGCTTCGGCTCGATCAGGATCGTGCCCTTGAAGCCGATCTTGTGCTTGTAGTCGACGACGAGGTTGAGGAATCGGCCGGCCTGCTCCTGCTCGCGGGCAAGGTCGGTGTTGAGCAGCGTCTCATAGCCCTCACGCCCGCCCCACAGCACGTAGTTCTCGCCCTTCAGTCGCTTGGTGACGTCGATGCAGCTCTTCACCGTCGCTGCGGCGTAGGCGAACACGTCCGGATCGGGGTTGGTGGCGGCGCCCGCCATGAAGCGGCGATGCGAGAACAGGTTCGCCGTGCCCCAGAGCAGCTTGACGCCGGTCTCTCTCATCTTGCCGGCAAAATAGTCGGCGATCTCATCGAGCCTTGCTGCGCTTTCGGCAAAATCCTTGCCTTCCGGGCGCACATCGGCGTCATGGAAGCAGAAATAGGGCGTGCCGAGCAGCGAGAACATCTCGAAGGCGACATCGGCCTTCAGCTTGGCCAGTTCCATCGTGTCGACGCCGCCCGGCTTGGCGAACCAGGGGCGGTCGAAGGTCTGGCCGCCGAACGGGTCGCCTCCCTGCCAGGCAAAGGAATGCCAGTAGGCTACCGCAAAGCGCAGATGGTCTTCGAGCCGCTTGCCGGCGACGACCTCGTCCGGGTTGTAGTGCCGGTAGGCCAGCGGATTGGTCGAATCCGGCCCCTCATACTTGATCTTCTTGATGTCGCCGAAAAATCCGCTGCTCATGATTCTCTTCCTCTCCGAGTGCTTGGGCCTGATTACCTCAGGCGTAATTGGTTTCGCTCTTTGGCCAGGCGAAAAGGGTCACGTCCAAACGATCCAACCAAGGAGCAAGACGATGACCGACCTCAACACGATCGCCCGCAACTACATCACCGCCTGGAACGAGAGCGATGCGACCCGCCGCGCGGCTCTGCTCGATGCAGCCTTCACCAGCGATGTCAGCTATCGCGACCCTGTTATGCAGGGCGACGGCCATGAAGGCATCGCCGCGCTGATCGACGGCGTTCAGCAGCGCTTCGCCGGCTTCCGCTTCTCGCTGAAAGGCCAGCCGGACGGTTTCGCCGACCGTATCCGCTTCTCGTGGAACCTCGGACCCGAAGGCAGCGAATCCGTCATCGAAGGCACCGACATCGGCATCATCGAGAACGGTCGCCTGAAGAGCGTCACCGGGTTTCTCGACAAGGTGCCGGCCCAGTGAGGTCTCGAGGTTAAGGTAGGCGCCAGGCACCCCCCTCTGCCCTGCCGGGCATCTCCCCCTCAAGGGGGGAGAT
>NZ_JANINM010000317.1 GCF_024509055.1 Mesorhizobium sp.
GCGCGCCAATGCACTGTTTCCAGGCGCGCCGCTGGCAATTCTGCCGCCGCAATAGGCTGGCAACTCGTCACTGAGCCTTGATTGGCCTGGCTGGCGCTGGGTTTTCGGTATTGCCCGCTTCACTTGTACGCATGTGAACGACCGCTTTGTCGTCGGCATAGACTCTGGTCCAGCCCTCGAGATGATCCATCAGAATTGCCGCAGGTGTCGTGGGCGCCAACAGCGTTGCATCGATCCGATAACGCTCGAGCAGTGACAACAGCAGATCCGGTCGACGCAACGCCTGCGCCGCAAAAACGTCCTGGCTAAATTGCACGCCATAAAGTTCGGTACGGCCATCAAAAAATGGCGCCACTCCGGCCCAGATCAGATAGCCGCCGAAATTATAGTCGTTGAAGACACGCGTTGCCTTGCGGTCCTTCAAGACGGCAACGGCGGCCGTCGGCATGGTGTCGCGGTTCGGCTGAAAATGACGCGGATAGAGCGCGTTCCACCCTATCGCAACTGCCAGCAAAAGCGCCACTAATGCCGCTGACCAGCTCCGCGGCATGACATTGTTAGTCGTGTGGGCGCCGGTCCATCCGAACTGATGGGCAACCGGGCCAGCAAGCGCGAGCGGTGTCAGGAGCGCAAATACTTCGACATTACGGACGTGACTGAGCGCCATGTGCAGAAAGCCGAGAACCAGCACAATGCGCGGCAAGGGCAACCGTACACCGCGCCACAACGCCGCTGTGGCCAACAGCATGATGACTATTTCGAAGGCCTCGAACCGAGAGAAATTCGGGGGCGCCCATTCCGAAATCAACGACAATGCCGGACCGAGATCGAGAATGTTTTTCGCCGCCCACAGCGATTGCCAGCCATACGGCGTCGCACAGGCAGTCACTACCGCCGCAATGCCGAACGCGATCCAGCGGCCGGCAAGCTTGCGCCGCTGAAGCGCCGGAGCCTGCCACATCGCGTCGAACATCGTCGGCGCCAGCAACGCCAGACCGAGAATGAAGCTGCCGTGCAGGTTGGCCCACAACACAATCAGTGGCAGCAGCCACAACGACGGCGCCACACGGCGGTCGGACGCCACAATCAACCCGTCAAACCACACCACCATGATTGGGATGACCAGAACATGCGGCCGCGCCAGCATGTGCTGCGACGCCAGTGCTAGCGCTACCATCGCTATCAGGCAGGAATACCGCGACGGCAAATGACGGTCGAGCAGATACACCAACAGTGCCAGGGTCGCGGCGATCATGATGGCAGCCAAAGCGACAACGCCGCCCCACCCCCCGATCCCATATACATAAGCGAACAGGACCTGCGCCAACCACGACGACGATATCCATGGCGTGCCGGCCTTGCTGAAGGAATAAATGTCGACATGCGGCACCGCGCCGTGGTCGACGATCCACTGCCCGACCTTGATTTGCCAGAACATGTCGGGATCATTGAGCAGCGCATTACCGCTCAGCATCATCAGCAGGCCGACCGCGACGCCGACCCACAGCCACGCCGGCATGCCCGCCACGACGCTCTGCCGGCCAATTTCCTCGCTACCTGCAACGCTCATTAGGCAAATCCCGACCGGCGGCTCAAGTTGCGGCCACCTGCTGCATTGTTTCAGCCAAAACGCATAATTTTGGGTAAAATCGCCCGCCACCCACCTGAACGGCAGGGCTTTGGAAGGAAGCACGATGCACAACCTCACCCCTTATTCCGGATTGCTTGGCGGCGCATTGATCGGTCTCTCCACCGCGATGCTGATGATCCTCACCGGCCGGATCGCCGGCATCAGCGGCATCTTCGGTGGACTGCTGACGCGCATGCCGGGACACGGCT
>NZ_JANINM010000318.1 GCF_024509055.1 Mesorhizobium sp.
CGGAGAGCGTAAAGGCGAGATTGTCGGCGGCCTGCACGCGCACCGCGGCGGATACTGCCGCGTTCGACGTCTTGTCGCGATCGACCCAGCCCTCGGACATGTTGCCGGTGGCCGCGATGCGATAGGTCACGTCGGGATTGTTGGCGACCGGGCCGCCGCTGTCGACCGAGAGCCGCCGCGTCTGGTTGGTGTCGAGCGCTACCTCGGCCTCGTTGTGCGGTGTGGCGGTCGGCTTCTTCGGGACGACATTCACGATGCCGCCGATCGCGCCCTCGCCATATAGCACCGACGATGGACCGCGCATCACCTCGATGGTTTGCGCCAACCAGGTGTCGTATGGGAAGGTCACGGTGCCGGCGCCGATATAGAGGCGCGTGCCGTCATACAACGTCATCACCGAGTTGACGCCGGCGAAGCCGCGCGTCGAAAACGAGACGCCGCCGTTGCCGGGCGCAGGCGTTGCGATGAACCCTGCCGCGTTCTGCGTGACCGCGTCGGTCACGTTGTGCTGACCGCGTTCGGAAATGGTTTCCGCGGTGATGGTTTCGACCGATGCCGGCGTCTGCAGCGGCGTCAGGCCGAGGCGGCTGCCGGTGCCATCGTGCTTGGTCAGATTGAGGGTCGGAGGCGCGGCTGGGGGTGCGACTGTCGGCGTCGGAGCGGCGGCGGGCACGGCGGCCGCGCGGCGGGTGCGGGGCCGGACGGTCGCGGCCGAATTGCCGCGCGCGGCGCGCTTCGGCTTGGCGGCGGCAGGCGGCGACACCTGAATGGGGTCCAACGTGCTGGATGGCGTCGCGCTCTGGGCCGAGACCGGAACCGGCGCAAGCAGCGACGACAACGAGAACGAACAGACGAGGCCAACGCGCCGCCCCAGCGCGATATAAGACCGTGAAGACATGAAAAACTCGCGGTTAACGTGGCACGTCACCGCGAACGCAGGCTCTGCATGTTCACATACATGCTTCGATCCCCACCAGGACGCCCCCGCCCGATGTGCTCGCGTGTGACCACGACTGACGGCAGGTCTCCTGGCTCACGGCTCGTCGCCTGACGTCGCCTTCCCGGACTGTCGCCCAGTGGCATAATGACGAAAGGCTTACCGTTTACAGTTGCGGGGACAGCCGCGGCCTTGGGGCCTCCCCCCGCACCGCGTTCCCTTTTGATCCCCAACAGGGGAACCGTCGGCCCAAGGTTTAAGAATAGGTCATGCAGCTGTCAATTCGGCATGAGCCTTGCGCGGAACGGTCGCGGTGCGAATGATCCGCCCTATGGCTTGCCGGCCACAGTCGCTCCGCACGCCCTTCACGCGTGTCCGCTCGTCTGGATTTCCACGTCGTCGAGTCCCTTGATCCTGTAGATCGCATAGGAAACGATCCAGGCCAAAATGAAGACGGCGATGATGGCGAAGCCGAGATTGTTGAAGTTCTCGTTCAGTGCGCCGACGCCTTCCCAGAAACTGCCGGACAGCCCGAGCTTGCCGCCGATCAGGCCCAGCGCCTCGATGCCGCCGATTAGCAACGCAACCAGCACAGATACCAGCGTGATCGTCATGTTGTAGTAGAGTTTTCGGATCGGCTTGATGAAGGCCCAGTCATAGGCGCCGAGCATCATCACGCCGTCGGTCGTATCGACGAGCGACATGCCGGCGGCGAACAGCACCGGGAACACCATGATCGACCCGAACGGAATTCCCTGCGCCGCCTGCGACGCCGACACGCTGAAAACGGCGACTTCCGTTGCGGTATCGAAGCCGAGTCCGAACAGAAAGCCCAGCGGAAACATATGCCAGCTTTTCGTCACCAGCCTGAACATCGGCCGGAACGCAC
>NZ_JANINM010000319.1 GCF_024509055.1 Mesorhizobium sp.
GGGCGGTGGTCAAGAAGGGCGAGATCAAGATAGCCACCGTGATGTCGGTGACGCTGTCGACCGATCATCGCGCCGTCGACGGCGCGCTCGGCGCCGAACTCCTCGGCGCCTTCAAGCGGATGATCGAAAACCCGATGGGCATGCTGGTCTGAGAAGGGCGAGGCGGTGCGGAACTTCTTCATCCGCCTCCCGCCTTCGTTCTCCATCGTCCGGCTGTGGGGTTCGGCATTTCGGAAGCCGTCATGCAACGTCGAGCGTCCGCGGTGCTTACCGGTGAGGCACGTGAGGGGGTAGGGCAACCGCATGAAGACAATTCTCTGCTATGGCGACTCGCTGACCTGGGGCTACGACGCCGCCAGCCTCGGCCGCCACGCGCTGGAGGACCGCTGGCCAAGCGTGCTCAAAGAGGCGCTGGGCGACGGTATCGAAGTCATCGCCGAGGGTTTGAATGGCCGCACCACGGCTTTCGACGACTATCTGGCCGGCGCCGATCGCAATGGCGCGAGGGTGCTGCCGACGGTCCTGACCAGCCACGCGCCGCTCGACCTCATCATCCTGTTGCTCGGCTCCAATGACATGAAGCCCTGGATCCACGGCAACCCGGTCGCGGCCAAGCAAGGCATGCAGCGGTTGATCGATATCGTGCGCGGCCATGACTACCCGTTCGATTGGGAGGCGCCGCAGATCCTGCTCGTCTCGCCGCCCACTGTCTCGCGCACCGACAATTCGGAATTCAAGGAAATGTTTGCCGGCGGCGATGACGCCTCGCGCCGGCTGGCGGCGCAGTACTCCGCGCTTGCCGACGAAGCCGGCTGCGGCTTCTTCGATGCCGGCAGCGTGGCGTCAACCACGCCGCTCGACGGCGTCCATCTCGATGCCGAAAACACGCGTCGGATCGGGCAGGCGCTAGCGCCGCTCGTGCGCGTGATGCTGGAACTCTAACCCTAGAAAGCGATCAGGGAGAAACCCGTGGCTGAATCTTACGACGTCATCATCATCGGCTCAGGCCCCGGCGGCTATGTCACGGCGGTGCGCTCCGCCCAGCTCGGCTTCAAGACGGCGATCGTCGAGCGCGAGCATCTCGGCGGCATCTGCCTGAACTGGGGCTGCATCCCGACAAAAGCGCTGCTGCGCTCGGCCGAGATCATGCACTACTCGGATCACCTCAAGGATTACGGCCTGAAGCTCGAGGGCGGCAAGGTCAGCCCGGACACGGCTGCAGTGGTCGACCGCTCGCGCAAGGTATCGCTGCGGCTCAACACGGGTGTCGGCTTCCTGATGAAGAAGAACAAGGTCGACGTCATCTGGGGCGAGGCCAAGCTTTCGAAGCCCGGCGAGGTCCTCGTCTCCAAGGCCGCCAAGAAGCCGATGGAGCCGCAGCCGCCGGTGCCGAAGAACGTCAAGGGCGAGGGCACCTACACCGCCAAGCACATCATCCTTGCAACCGGCGCCAGGCCGCGCGCGCTGCCAGGCATCGAGCCGGACGGCAAGCTGATCTGGACCTATTTCGAGGCGATGGTGCCGCAGGAGATGCCGAAGTCGCTGCTGGTCATGGGCTCGGGCGCCATCGGCATCGAGTTCGCCTCGTTCTATCGCACCATGGGCGCCGACGTGACCGTGGTGGAGCTGATGCCGGCGGTGATGCCAGTCGAGGATGCCGAAGTCTCGAAATTCGCCCAGAAGCAGTTCGAGAAGCAAGGCATGAAGATCATCCTCGAGGCCAAGGTCACGAAGGTCGACAAGGGCGCCAACTCGATCACCGCGCATGTCGAGATGAAGGACGGCAAGGTCGAGAAGATCACCGCCGACCGCATGATCTCGGCCG
>NZ_JANINM010000320.1 GCF_024509055.1 Mesorhizobium sp.
CGAGAAAGCCTGTTACCTTGCCCATAGTCCAGTCCCTGCTGTCCGAAGGCACGCTTTTGTCGGCGCACCCGTTAACCCCATAGAGCTGCCAAGGCAACCGCGGTCCGGGGTCAGGATTGTTGGTGAGGAAGCCGGCCGGAGATTGATCCCCGGCCGTGCCCAAAGCTTATTCCGCCGCCACGCTCATGCGCATGCGTTCCATCTCGATCAGCGCGCGGCGATACTCGACCGGCATGATCTTCCGGAATTTCGGCCGGAAGCTCTGCCAGTTATCGAGGATTTCGCGGCCACGCACCGAACCCGTGAAATGGACGTGGTTCGAGATCAGCTGATAGAGCCGCTCTTCGTCGTGGCTGGTCATGTCGCCCGACACGTCGACGCGGCCCTTGTGGTCGAGGTCGCCGCCGTGATGGAGCAGCTTTTCCATCAGGTCGTCCTCTTCCGGGACCGGCTCCAGCTCTACCATCGCCATGTTGCAGCGAGCGGCGAAATCGCCCTCCTCATCCAGCACATAGGCGACGCCGCCCGACATGCCTGCGGCGAAGTTGCGCCCCGTCTTGCCCAGCACGACGACGATGCCGCCGGTCATGTACTCGCAGCCATGGTCGCCGACGCCTTCGACGACCGCCGCCACGCCGGAATTGCGCACCGCGAAGCGCTCGCCGGCCACGCCGGCGAAATAGGCTTCACCTTCGGTGGCGCCGTAGAGCACGGTGTTGCCGACGATGATGGAGTCAGCCGCGACGATCTTGGCTTCCTCCGGCGGGCGGATGACGATGCGGCCGCCGGATAGGCCCTTGCCGACATAGTCGTTGCCGGCGCCGACGAGCTCGAAGGAAACGCCGCGCGCCAGGAATGCGCCGAACGACTGGCCAGCCGTGCCGGTGAGCTTCACCTGGATCGTGTCCTCGCGCAGGCCCTTGTGCCTGAAGCGCTTGGCTACCTCGCCCGACAGCATCGCGCCCGCCGACCGGTCGACATTGCGGATCGGCAGCTCGATGGTCACCGGCTGCCTGGCCTCGAGCGCCGGCTTCGCCTGCTCGATCAGCTTGCGGTCGAGCACGTCGTCGATCGGATGCTTCTGGCGCTCGGTCCAATGCAGGGCCTCGCGCGGCGCCTCGGGCTTGAAGAACATCTTCGAGAAGTCGAGCCCGCGCGCCTTCCAGTGCTGGATGACCTCGCGCTTCTCCAGCAGGTCGGCATCGCCGACGATCTGGTCGAGATGGGTGAAGCCCATTTCGGCAAGCAGCGCGCGTACCTCTTCCGCGACGTAGAAGAAGAAGTTGATGACGTGCTCGGGCGTGCCCTTGAAGCGCTTGCGCAGCACCGGGTCCTGCGTCGCCACGCCGACCGGACAGGTATTCAGGTGGCACTTGCGCATCATGATGCAGCCGGCCGCGATGAGCGGCGCGGTCGAGAAGCCGAACTCGTCGGCGCCGAGCAGCGCGCCGATGATGACGTCGCGGCCGGTGCGCAGGCCGCCGTCGACCTGCAGCGCCACCCTGCTGCGCAGGCCGTTGAGCACCAGCGTCTGATGCGTTTCGGCGAGGCCCATTTCCCACGGGCTGCCGGCATGCTTGAGCGAGGTCAGCGGCGAGGCGCCGGTGCCGCCGTCATAACCCGACACGGTGATGTGGTCGGCGCGCGCCTTGGCGACGCCCGCCGCAACCGTACCGACGCCGACTTCCGACACCAGCTTGACCGAAACGTCGGCGGCCGGATTGACGTTCTTCAGATCGTAGATGAGCTGCGCCAGATCCTCGATAGAATAGATGTCGTGATGCGGCGGCGGCGAGATCAGGCCGACGCCGGGCGTCGAGT
>NZ_JANINM010000321.1 GCF_024509055.1 Mesorhizobium sp.
GCTTATGGCCAAAGAGTTCTCCAGCGGATGCCCGCGATATCAGAATTGATCCTCTCCGAGCACACGTGTCACCCAGTCCGCAGGGATGCAAGACGAAACTCGGTTTTCAGTTACACAGAAACCGCCGCCTATTCGGCACGGTCTAATGTGCGAACAGAGTTTGGAGCCTTTCCGAAAATTGCCGACATAAAATCTGCTCGCCACCCGCCTAATCCGCTCCCGCATCCCATTCGGCGATGATAGAATGCGAGAGCTTGGGTTTGACTCAAGCGCGTTGCCCGGTTCTCGGAACGGACAGCGCCGCAATGTTTCCGACGGATCCCTCGAGAAGACTATGGGCAAATACAAGGACCATCGCGATCAGCGGCGGCATCGGCATCACGATGAGGACGCTCGCTTTTCAGAAAGGGCACCAGAGCCGAGCTACTTCCAGCAGCGGCCGGTCGTCGTTGCGGCGGTTCAAGCCGACGCAGAAGTTGTCTGGTTCAATTCCGGAAAGGGCTTTGGCTTCGTCAAGCTCGTAGACGGCGCCGAGGTCTACCTGCACATGCGTGCCCTGGAGACGGTCGGAAAACCCGACCTTTCAGAGGGTATGCGTCTCAAGGTGACGGTCGAGGAAACGCCGCGGGGCCGTCAGGTCGCGCAGGTGCTCGAGGTTGGCGACGCTGTTTCGAAGGTTCGTGCGCACAGCGGCCGTCCCGGAGGGGCTTTGGTCGGGAGCGGGTCGCAGTTGAAAATTGAGGGAACGGTCAAATGGTACAATCCCGAAAAAGGATTTGGCTTCATCGCACCCTCTAACGGCGACGCGGACATCTTCGTCCATGCGACCGCACTGACTCGGTCGGGGCTCAATGTGCTCGCGGAGGGGCAGAAGGTTGTCGTCGAATGCGGGCAGGGCAAGAAGGGTCTCGAAGTCCAAAGCATACGGCTTGCCTGAGTCGAGACAGCGAACTCTGATACAGGATGCCGCAGAATTCCCGGATTAGTTCGGTGGCCGCAGCCGCTTGGCGGCGCCTCCAACGCCATTGCGGAAGGCAGCGTCGAAGTTTACGCCGGCGATCTCCCAACTCGCTTCCTTTGCAAGGGATGCCAGATGCCAGCTGGCATGCCAGCCCGGCGCGTTGGTTTGCAGGTCGAGATGACCAACCAAGATCTCGTCGGCCCCCAATTTGGATTTCAGCCTGCTCAGCGCCGCGGTCGGGATGTCATCAATCTTCTGCGGCGTGATTGCCTCGCCGGACAGGTCGGCCTGTCTCGCGAAAACGACGGGGATCGCAAAGTGCGCCGAGGCGTCCTCAAAGCTGGCCCTTTGGTCGGAGCCATATTCGCCGTCGGTGGCAAGCACATAGCTGCGCGCCGTATTGGTAACTTCGACGATTAACGCCAGTCTCGGGCGTGCTCCCAACCAGGGCTTTTCCCCCAACTTTGCCATCGCTTCGTCCATTCGCTTGCGGTCGAACTGGAAAGTGAGATCGAAAGGGCGATCGCGTGTGCCTTGCTCATCATGAATTGGAATGCCGAACATGCGGTCGTGGTAGGTGTAGGACCAGACCATGCCGGGCGACCCGATCGCCAGCGAGGCGAAGAGCGGGTTCTGCGCGATGTCGGGATTGCCCGTCAGCTTCTGCGCCGCCAGTTCGAAACCTTGCGGGATGGCGGGAATGCGCGTTTCCTCGCGGTCTCCGGTGACAATGAGGCTCGAGCGGTAAAGCACATCGTCATCAGCGTGCGCCAAGCCCGAGAGCGCGAACCATGCCAGGAGCGCCAATGGGACGTTCTTCATGAATCCTCCCTGTCCTCTTGAGTAACCGTATAAGAGGTTACATACTGATAAAATGCAATCAACCGAATTCGTCCGGACCTACGTCTCGCACCTCGGCTCCATGCGTATGTTGGGCGGAGCGCCGGCGCTCGACCTCGCCAACACCTTGCACTGGCGCGATGGGCACGAGGTCGACTTCATTCCGAGCTATCAGGATCTGGCGGCGTTCTGCATTCCCGCGCAATTGGTGTCGGAAGGCGAGGGGCGCTTCCTCAACCGCTTGGCCCGGCATCATGAAGGCGTGGCCCGCGAAGTGCATGTCCAGGTGCTGAAACTGCGCGCGGCCCTCAAATCGTGGCTTGGTGTTTCGGCGCGAAATCTCCGCAAAGGGGATGCGCCAAAGCCCAGCGCCTTGCGCGACATTCACGAAGCGATAGCGCTGGCCGGCGGCACAGCCGACCTTGGTGGGATCTTGAATCTGACCTCAGCTTCCGAGACCGAGGCCGTCTATCTGCCCTTGCGCCGCTCGGCGGCTGCCGTTGCCATGCTGGTGCTGTTTCCTCCGGCAAATGACATCCGGCAGTGTGAGGCTGATCGCTGCGAAGGTTTCTTCGTCGATGAGAGCCGATCAAAGCCGAGGCGCTGGTGCTCGATGGATGGTTGCGGCAACCGAGCCAAGGCTGCGCGGTACCGCTTGGCGCATCGCAAATAGGGTTCCGGTGCCTGGTTCGCGACCCAAAGGCCCTTCAACTCTTGGCCGACCGCCCAGTGAACGGACGTACCGTTGCTTCTCCAATGCGACGCAAAAACGGGATTGGCGGCACCCTAGGCCCTAAAGAGGGAAGACCCGGGATGACTTGACGGTGCCGTAGACAAGACTCGTCGTGATAGACCCAATGCCCGGGATGCCATGCAGGCGGTTGCGGACGAAATGTTCGTACTCATCAAGGTCCGCCACGATGACACGCAGCAGGTAGTCCGCCTCGCCGGTCAGCAGGAAGCAATCGAGGATCTCGTTCGCATCCTTTATGTGCTTTTCGAAACGCTGCACGGCATCTCGGTCATGGTGCTGTAGCGCGATGCGGATGAAGGCCGTGATCTGAAAACCGCAGGCTCGCGTATCGACATCCGCGGAGTAGCCGACGATCACGCCGGCCTCCTCCAGGAGGCGCACCCGTCGAAGGCAGGGAGACGGAGAGAGGTTCACGCGTTCCGCCAGGTCCTGGTTGGTCAGCCGGCCATCGTGTTGCAGCTCCCGGATGATTTGGCGATCTTTGGCATCTATCTGTTTTGTTTTCGACATGGACAATCGGGATGTTCCAATTTTTGGAGACATGGTGGCATTGTTTGGCAGCACATGCCAGAGGCTTCATGCAAGGATTCAGGCCGTCCCAAGCCATGAGGTCGCCATGAACCCCCGCCATCCCGCCAGTTTTGCCACCCGCGCCATTCACTTCGGCCATGATCCGGCGCAGCATGAAGGGGCGCTCACGCCGCCACTGCACCTGACCTCGACCTTTGTCTTCGACAGCGCCGAGGCAGGAGCCGCGCTCTTTGCGGGCGAGGCGCCGGGGCACATCTATTCGCGCATCTCGAACCCAACCCTCGATCTCCTCGAGCGCCGCTGTGCCGACCTGGAAGGCGCCGAGGCGGGAGTTGCGCTCGCTTCGGGGATGGGGGCGATCTGTTCGGTGTTCTGGACCTTCCTGTCCCCCGGCGACGAGATCATCACCGACAACACGCTCTACGGCTGCACCTTCGCCTTCATGCGCCATGGCCTGGCGAAGTTCGGCATCACCGTCACCCACGCGGACCTGACCGATCCGGAAGCGCTGCGGGACGCGCTCTCGCCCAGGACACGGATCGTCTATTTCGAAACGCCGGCCAATCCGAACATGCGGCTCGTCGACATCGCGGCCGTCTCGTCGATCGCCAAGGCGCATGGCGCGAAGGTGATCGTCGACAACACCTACGCGACGCCGGTGCTGACCCGGCCGATCGAGCTCGGCGCCGATATCGTCGTCCATTCAGCCACTAAATATATGGGCGGGCACGGTGACCTCGTCGGCGGCATCGCTGTCGGCAGCGCCGAGGACATGACGCAGGTTCGCCTGGTCGGCATGAAGGACATGACCGGCGCGGTCATGGCGCCTTTCAACGCGATGCTGGTTCTGCGCGGGCTCAAGACCCTGAAGCTGCGCATGGAACGGCATTGCGCGAGCGCCATGACGGTGGCACGAATGCTGGAGGCCCACCCGGCGGTGGCCAAAGTCTACTATCCCGGGCTGGAAAGCTCTTCGCAGCATGCCCTTGCCAGGCGGCAGATGCCGGGCTTCGGTGCCATGATCGCTTTCGAACTGAGGGGCGGACTTGCGGCAGGTCGCACGATGATGAACCGTCTAGAAATGATCCGGCGCGCAGTGTCCCTGGGCGACGCGGAAACCCTGATCCAGCATCCGGCCTCCATGACCCATTCGACCTATACGCCCGAAGAGCGCGCGGCCCACGGCATCTCGGAAGGCCTGGTCCGGCTGTCGGTCGGGCTGGAAGAGGTCGAGGATATCCTGGCGGACCTGACGCAGGCGCTGCGGGCGCCCGCGTCGCTCGCCGCATAGTCGGAGTTCGCCATGATCGACCTCGCCCATCTGGAAACCCTGCATCGCCGGCTTCTGTGGCTGTCCTGCTGGACGATCCACAACGCCAACCATCTGCGCGACAAGGGCGAGGGGGAGGTCAAGGTCGGCGGCCATCAGGCCTCGTCGGCTTCGATGGCGGCGATCATCACATCGCTCTATTTCCACGCCCTGCGCCCCGAGGACCGGGTAGCGGTGAAGCCGCATGCCGGCCCGGTGTTCCACGCCGCGCAGTACCTGATGGGCAACCTGCCGCTGGAGAAGCTGAAGAACTTCCGCGGCTATGGCGGCGTACAAAGCTATCCATCGCGCACCAAGGATGTCGACGATGTCGACTTCTCGACCGGCTCGGTCGGCCTGGGCGCGGCCTTCCCGATCTTCGCCTCGATGACGCAGGACTATCTGCGCGGCCATGACTGGGCAGGCACGGAGGGCCGGATGGTCGCCCTGATCGGCGATGCCGAACTGGACGAGGGCAATATCTACGAGGCGTTGCAGGAAGGCTGGAAGCACGACCTGCGCAATGTCTGGTGGGTGATCGACTACAACCGCCAGAGTCTCGACGGCGTGGTGCGCGAGGGTCTCTGGCACCGTATCGAGGCGATCTTTTCCGCCTTCGGCTGGCGGGTCGTCCGCCTCAAATACGGCGCCTTGCAGCGCGCGGCCTTTGCCGAGCCGGGCGGCGAGGCCCTGCGTGACTGGATCGATGCCTGCCCCAACGCGCTTTATTCTGCTCTGACCTTCCAGGGCGGCGCGGCTTGGCGCAAGCGGCTCATGGACGATCTTGGCGATCAGGGTGCGATGACGGCACTCTTGAACCGCCGCAGCGATGCGGAACTCGCGGGGCTGATGGAAAACCTCGGCGGTCACTGCCTGCCGTCGCTCTGCGAGGCGTTCGATGCGACCGATAACGACCAGCCAACGGTCTTCCTGGCCTATACGATCAAGGGCTGGGGCACGCCGCTGGCGGGGCACAAGGACAACCATGCCGGCCTGATGACGCCGGCGCAGATGGAGATCTTCCGGGGCGCTATGGGCGTGCCGGAGGGCGCGGAGTGGCAACCCTTTGCCGCCGTGCCTGACGAGAACGGCCTGCGTGCCTTCCTGTCCAGCGTTCCGTTCTTTGCCAAGGGCAGGCGCCGGTTCGAGGCTCCCGCTTTGCCGCGCCCGGAGAGGGTCAAACTGTCAGACCGGATGCTGTCCACCCAGGCCGGGTTCGGCAAGATCCTCGACGAGATCGCCAAGGCAGGCGGGCCGCTTGCGGACCGCATCGTCACCATGGCGCCGGACGTCACCGTCTCGACCAATCTCGGCCCATGGGTCAACCGGCGCGGTCTGTTCGCACGCGCTGCGCGCGCCGACACGTTCCGCGACGAGCGCATCCCTTCGGCGCAGAAATGGGCATTTTCGCCCAAGGGCCAGCATGTCGAGCTGGGCATCGCCGAAATGAACCTGATGCTGATGCTGGGCGCGGCAGGGCTGTCGCACTCCCTGTTCGGCGAGCGCCTGATCCCGGTCGGAACGGTGTACGATCCCTTCGTCGCGCGCGGCCTCGATGCACTGAACTACGCCTGCTACCAGGACGCCCGGTTTCTTCTGGTCGGGACGCCCTCAGGCGTGACGCTGGCGCCCGAAGGGGGAGCGCACCAGTCAATCGGCACGCCGCTCATCGGCATGGCGCAGGATGGGCTGGCCTCTTTCGAGCCGGCCTTCCTCGACGAACTGTCGATTATCATGGATTGGAGCTTCGACTATCTCCAGCGCGACGGCGAGGGCGATCCGGACGAACGCACCTGGCTGCGCGACGAGACCGGCGGCTCGGTTTATCTCAGGCTTTCCACCCGCCCAATGGAGCAACCATCGCACCGCAGTGATCCCGGATTCGCCGAGGGTGTAATTGACGGCGCCTACTGGCTGCGCGAGCCGGGATCGAATGCTGAGGTGGTGATCGCCTATCAGGGCACCGTCGCGACCGAGGCCATCGCTGCGGCCGGCCGCATTGGAGGCGACCGGCGCGATATCGGCGTGCTGGCGGTCACATCGGCCGATCGCCTGAATGCAGGCTGGACGGCCGCCCGGCGCGCAAGGGCGCGCGGCCACGCCACGGCGATGAGCCTCGCCGAGCGGCTTCTCGGCCGCCTGCCGCCGCACTGCACGCTGATTACGGTTATCGACGGCCATCCAGCGACATTGTCCTGGCTCGGGGCCGTGGGCGGGCATCGTACAGTGCCTCTCGGCGTGGAGCATTTCGGGCAGACTGGCACCATCAGCGATCTTTATCGCCATTTCGGCATCGATGCGGACGCAATCGTGGCGGCGGCAAGCCGCATCGCACCCGGTCGGCCGATCAGGCTTTCGGCGTGACAAGTTGCTGCAACCAGCCGCAACCCGGCCAACATTTTCGGCATTTCACGTCCCCGCCGCGTACGGCAGTGCTAACTCAGTAGGACGGTATCGCTAGCCTGTCTGGGGTCGATAAGGGACCGCTACATCGAGAGCCCGACCCGCGATCGGCGAACTGGTTCAGCGCGATCTGGCTGCGAAGCGTCCCGGTTATCGATTCAGCCTTTCGATGCCCTCCAACAGATCAGTGCTTGGGCGACATCCCAGGCCGAAAACCGCGAGGATGATCCCACGACGATACGATCGGCAAACAAGGCCGACCAAAGAGAATAAGACCGGCGCAGGGCGTCGGTCTGGCCTGTCGTGGCGAGCGGACTACATACTAACCTCCGCTCTTGGATTGCCCGGGCAGTCAGGCGGCCTTGAGGTCCTTCAAAGCCTTCTCGAAGGCATCCTTGATCGGCTTGGATACATCTTCGGTCGCTCTCAACATCGCAGCCTGCAAGGCCTTGGCCTGCTCGACGGAAGTTTCGATCTGTTTGTTCACGAAGGCGGCCTGCAGTTCGAAGAACTCGGACGGCGACTTCACGGCAACCAGTGCTTCGAGGTGTGTGAAGCTGGCCTCTGCATTGGCTCGCAAAGCGGCAATCGTCTTCAAGGACACTTCGTTGCGGGTTGTCTTGGCCACTTCAATGGACGACTCAAAAGCCTTTTGAGTGGTCTCGGTGTCCGATTGCAGTTTGGAAAAAGCTGCCTTCGCCTGCTCAGCACCCTGTTCGGCGACGGCGCGGACTTGCTCGGCAGCCTTGGACGGCTCGAATGGAGCGGATTCCGAGTTTTCGATCGTTTCGGTCTTGCCGGGGATCTTGGACATTCTTCTATCCTTTTCCAGAGAGTGCCTCAAAACAAAGCCCCCGCCTTCATGTACGAAACCGCCGCAACGGATTTGTGAAGCTGACACTAATTTGCCCGGGCAGGCTGCGCGAAAAGCCAGGACACGAAAGGCCCTTGAGGCGCGCAACGTCAGCCTTGGCTGACCTCTTGCGGGTTGTCGACCGGATCAGTTGTTCGCCTGGACTTCCTTGCCGAACGCGGCATCGCCACGCACGTTGAGCGAGAGCCAGACGTTCGGGTTTTCTTGCGACTGGCGCTTGAGGAAGTAATAGCCCGTGGCGTCCCAGGAGCGGATGTTGTCAACGAGGTTGTCGAGGATGAAGTCGCCCTTGTCGGTCTTCACCGTCAGGATGGCATGTCCCGCGCCGTCCAGGTCGTAGACGACGGTCATGAGCAACGCTTGCCGGGGAAATCCGGCATCGAGCAGCAGCTTGCGCTTGAACAGCGCGTAGATCTTGCAGTCGCCCTTGCCGTCCACCGGGTAGTCCCAGTGGTCCTGGGTCGTGCCCCAATGATCGAGATTGCTCTCGGGCACGATGTAGCCATTGACCTCGCGGTTGATCCTGTCGAGGGTGTCCCATGTCGCGGCAGTCAGCTTGATGTCGGCCGCTGGCAACACAGGCACCTGGCATTCTTCAGGACGTCGGCCGCAGAAATCGACCCAGCCGTACGGAATGCTGGTCTTTCCGCCCACCGCCGCCGCGGTCGCTGACCCCATGGTCGTGCTCGGCGAACGGCTTGCACGGAAGCTGACGAGGTAGTTCCTGAAGGAAGCTGGATAGTAGGGTTTGGAGCTTGCCTGGACTCCGACCGACCCGGCATTCGCAAGCGACGCAAACCCCAGCAACGCCGCTACCAGCGGCGCAGTCAACCGACCCGACGACATAGCCGTCCCAACTCCAAACCCTTTTATGGGGTGAAGCAAACGCCCCGCCGCGGGGGCCGTCAAATTAATTGTTAACGAAAGGTTAATTTAGGCGGCTATCTGTGCCCCACCTGCCACTAGCCGTCGAGAGGCCCGGCGACGCTAGTTTGCCGGGGGAAGCTAGCCATCCAAGGGATGGCCGACGGCCGGGTCCTACATGCCACGGCGGGACAATGCGTTGCCAAGAAGACGATTCTGGTGGCGTTTGACACCGAGTTTTCAGTAGCACTGCACGCTACTGGAGATAATGGGCTTTCGCCCCTTGCTGTACAGAGATTGACAGTCATGCCTTCGACCGAGGACGACGCATCCACAGGGTTGCTGGCGCCACTGAAGAACCCGACCTTTCGTTCCGTCTTTCTGGCATCCCAGCTTTCAAGCCTGGGATGGCTGATGCAGACGGTGGCGCTCGGTTGGCTTATGGCAACCGTTTCCAGCTCGGACGTTTTGGTTGCGCTGGTTCAGGCCTCATCGACCCTGCCGGCCTTCTTTCTGGCGGTGTTCGTCGGCGCCATTGCTGACAACTATAGCCGCCGCATGGTCATGATCGTCGGTCGCAGCCTCATGATGGCAGCCTCAGCGATGCTGACAATCCTGATGGCGCTTGGCATTCACAATCCGTGGATGATCCTCGTTTTCAGCTTTCTTGACGGTTGCGGCATCGCGCTCAGTGACCCCGCCTGGCGAGCCTCGATCGGCGATATCGTGGAGCGCCGCCATTTGCCGGCGGCAATCACGCTGCTCAATGTCGGGTTCAACACCGTGCGCAGTGTCGGTCCTGCGCTCGGCGGCATCATCGTGGCCGCCTTTGGGCCCCTCGTTACGTTCGGGCTTACCACCCTGGGCTTTGTTGCCCCTCTCACTGCCTTATGGCGCAACAAGTGGAAGGTCCAAGGTTCAGCGCTGCCGCGTGAAGCGCTGAGAACGGCCATCTATGACGGTCTGCGCTTCACGGCGATATCCTCCGAAATCAAGTCGACGATCGTCCGCGGCACTCTGTTTGGATTTGCAAGCACCTCTACCCTGGCGCTGCTGCCGCTGATTGCCCGCGACACTTTGAAGGTCGGCCCTGTCGGTTACGGCATCATGATGGGTGGCTTCGGCGCCGGCGCGCTCGTGGCCGGGCTCAAGAATCCGGCGCTCAGGCGCAAGCTCACGCAGGAATGGCTGGTGGTCCTCGCTTGCCTCGCATGCGCTCTTTGTGAAATCTTGCTGGCGCTCACATCGTCGCTTGCCTTCGCGACGGCGTGTCTCGCCGTTGGTGGGGCAGGTTGGGTGACGGCGTGGTCCGGACTTGGCGTTAACGTGCAACTGGCAAGTCCGCGCTGGATCGTCGGACGCACGGTCTCGATCTACAGCGCGTTCACCTACGGCGGCATCGCGGGCGGCAGCTGGTTCTGGGGCGCGATCGTCCAGAGCTACTCGCTCCCGTCGGCAATGGCGTGGTCCTCGGTCGCGACGCTGGCTGTTGCCGCGCTCGGGTTCAGGTGGCCGATCAGCAATCGTTCTGAATCGGAACTCGAGCCCTCCGGAGGGTTTCATGCACCCGCGGTCGCCCTTGATCTGAAACCAAGAAGCGGCCCCATCCTTGTCACAACCGAATACACGATCCTTGAGGGGGATTTGGATCAGTTCATGAAAATCATGCAGAAGCGCCGCTACGCCCAAAGCCGCGTCGGCGCCCGGCAATGGACGCTCACGCGGGACATCCAGCAGCCGTCGCGATGGGTCGAGTCGTTTCGGACCCCAACCTGGACCGACTATCATAGGCTGCATCACCGCCTGACGGAGGCGGACATGGAGTTGGAGCACGCACTTCTGACACTCACAGCTGAGACGAGCCCGCCACGAACAAATATCCTGATCGAGCGCCCTGCCGGAGGAACCCGCAAGTCTTATTCGCCGATGGCATATCTGTCGCACAAATAAGAATGCCCTGTTGAAGCGCTTGATCTCTGTAATGCCGCCGCTGCGCACGAAGGGGGTGGCGGCAATTGCGGGGGCGGGGGTGGTGGCTGGAAAATGACCGACCATGTTCTGCTCCTCGGTACTGCGCGCGGGGCAAGCCGGCTAACCGAGCAGCCGTAATATTAGCCATTTTGAATAAAAACACTTGGCGCTCATTTCCCTGCGCTTTAGCCCAAGAATCCTTTCACGCTGTCGTCGGATGGCTCCGGTCCCCAGGCACTGCTAACTTGGGGATGAGCGCCGGCATGGAGCGGTCTCCCCGCACCTGTCAGCGTTGCCAGACGGCCGGCTCTCGTTGCCCGCTGCCCGACACCTCGCGCAGCGGGCTTTTTATTTACGCAAAAAGGCCCCGGAACTGGGTCGGTCACCGGGGCCTCAGCCATGTACGATCTACCAGCATGTCCGTTTATGACGGTGGGCTAAGCCAATGACCCGCGCAATTTTGCGTAGTCGTTTGCGCCTGAATGTCGGCTTTGCGAGCGCTCTTACTCGCTCGCATGAGTGAAGATGCGCAATGCCGGCCAATGGGCCATCGCCTCCCGTAATCTGCTGAAGAGTTGGCCTTGTTCTTTGAAGGCGGAACGCACTTGAACAGCCGCCCAGCCGGCTTTCATGGTCCCGCCGACATGGCAATGGCAAACAATGGCGTGCAACTGCCAATCCGCCAGCTCGAAGAAGCGCTTGGCTTCGCCGTAAGTATCATCCTTCAATCCCTGCGCGCACAAGATTGGATCGGCGAAAGCGACGCTGAGGGGAGAGCCAAGGCACTGGGCCTTGCTGCGCACATCCAGGGACATGAATTCTGTCCCGGGAAAGGCACTCAGGCACCGCTCGGGATTTTGTTCGAGAAGCATTGCCCACCGCTCCAATCGCTCACGTCGCGTCATGGCCGGAAAGGTCGGTTCGACTTCCGCAATCCCATGCAGCTGTTCAACTGTCTGATGTTTCATGACCGTCTCCTGTTCGCGAGGCACTCCACCGCCAGCGAGCCCGCACCGGCAGGGCTAGCCTCATTCGTCCCTATGCAGGCGAACTTGAATTCGGTCGTGAGGTTCCATTGCCGAGAGAAATTGAACGGCAATTCGATCTCCGCTCACCGAGAACCCTCAAAGGCTTTTGCGATGGCCGAGCAGCCGTCCGAGCAACGGATAGAGCTTCGCCGGTCCACTGGTGCGGTATGCTTAAACGTCTGTTTCCTTTCGAGCGATAGGTTGACGCGAAACATTTCGGGTCATCCCTTTCATGTCAGTGCATGCCTTCCCAATTAGCCGAGAGCTTCCAGCCATTCGAAGCGTGGCAATCGCAATCGCCAGGCTTCCCAGCGACGAGGCGGCTAAGCTCTGGCGGGAGACTGCTGTGCATCTGCTTTCCGTCGCGATCGAACGTGGCCAGAGCGCCAACGATGCGCGCACTGAAGTCCGTCGCTTTTTCGACGCTGTTCAGGCGGCCCTGGCCGCTTAGCCGAACACGACTGAAGTCTGGCCCTCAAAGGCATAGGTCTGACCCTCGCAACCGAATCCCGGTCGATCGGTTGTTGGTCCCGCTTGTCGAGGAGGACTTATGAGCAGGGCAAAGACTGGACCGGGCTGGGAAGCCGCATATGACCCAATCGAGTTCGCGCAAAAACATGGACTCACGCTGCGGCAGGCCGAAGTCGTCATTCAGGCAAACGGACCCTCGAAAGAACGGTGTGATGTTGCGGCGCCGATCTTCCTGAAGGCCGTCCGTGAAATCCGTAGCAATACGCTGAAATAGGTTAGGAACCGTAAGGTGCCGCTGCGGGCACGATCTTTAGAAGCTTCCTTCTGGCTGCTTTCGCGCGCCTTTGCTGAGCCCTGATGCGGTCGCAAAGAGCGAGACCGACCGCGAGCCCGTAATTCTCGCCAAGCATTTCTTCTGACTGTCTGAGAGAGTGTTCCGCCCGCTTGGCGTGTTGCCTTGCGGCCGCAATTTCCAAAACGACTAGTGCTACCATTGTACCGGATTCTTTCAGGTCACGGTCCCTTCAACAGACCAACCCTCGCCGCCGAGTTTTGTTCCGATGTTGCATCGCGAGCCGATTGGCAGGGTCGAATGGCGGCTAATGGACAACCGCAGCCCATGGGCGCACCATTCCCGGCCGATGTCGCAGTGAGCCGTGGATCGTGTGATCCACTTTCGGGGAAGCGGCAATGAGGGATGAGCAGGGCGCCGAGGAAAAAAGGCGGCGTGGCGGGCGCGTGCTGCTGGCAGGTGTCGCGCTGGCTATCCTGGCGCTCGCCGCATGGTCGGGCCGCGGATGGGTTTCATCTTGGTTCGCCAGTTCCTACGAAGGCTCGGTTTCGATCCTGACAATCGATGAGCCGGACGAAACCCGGCTGAACCGGGCTTTCGAGCAGGCCCGGCTGACGACGCAAACCGATGCGAAACTCACCATCCAGGATGCCGACAGCCATTTTCGCCATGCCACCGTTACTGTCACGGCACCGACCGCTGCTCAGGCGATCGCGGCAGCGAAGGCGCTTTCCGATTCGATGACGACGGCTTTTGGTGACGGCGGTCCGGGTCACATCTCAACAGAGGCGCGCCGGGTTGCCGATCCGTTGCCCAACGGGGCGAGCGAAACCTCGCTTGCCGCATTTGCTTTCGGCGCCCCGCTGGCCGGGCTGATCGCTCTCGTGCTGATATTGCGTGGTTGGCCAGGCTTCTCTCAGGATCTGCCGAGAGGCTCCGGGCTTCTGGCCGGCACCAGCGCCGCGCTCGCCGTCGCGATCGTCCTGCTCCCAGGCTGGGCGGTCATGGCGCTGTTCGGGGTCAGCTTCTTCGCGGCTCTGGCGGGCAAGATCGTTTACAACGCCCGTCTGGCTGAAACGACAGCCCTTTGGCCTTCCGCGCGCGGGCGCATTGTACGATCGGGGATGCGCACGGCACGGCGCTCCGGGACGGATGCTCCGCGTGTCGGCAATGTGCCAAGCATCGAGTATGTCTATGATGTCGGTGGGGTCGAGTATCGCGGCCATCGTATCCGGGCCGGCGACATCATTCCCGACAGCGCCGAGGCGACGGCAGCGCCCGATCGCTACCGCGTGGGCCGAGAGGGTCCCGTGTACTACAATCCAGTCGATCCAAAGGATGCGGTGCTCGAGCAAGGTGCGCCGCTGCGCACCACAACTGCTTACGCCGGGGCCGCCGCCACGCTTCTGATCGGTGCGGCGGCTGTCGTGTTCTTCATGCGCATTGGCGATGTCATCGCTTTGCTGCAGCCCTATTTCCCCGAGGGGGCTGTGGTCCAAGGCGCCCTGTTTTTCGGCGCGGCGGGGCTGCTGGCACTGGTCATCCTTGTTTCCGATTATCGCCAGGCGTCCGCAGCCGCGCGGTGGCCGAAAGCCCAAGGCACCGTAATTGCCAGCGTCGCCGAGGCTCACAAGCAGTTGGCACATGGAAGCGGCAGTGGCGGGTCGGCGGTTACCATGTGGTCGCCCGTGGTTGAATTCGGCTACAGCGTTGCGGGCAACAACTATCACAGTGCGAGAATTGCATTTGGCCCAGCGGTTTCCGGCAGCAAGGAATGGGCCGAAGCGGTTGTCGCGCGCTATCCAAAGGGCCTGAACATTGTCGTGTCCTACAACCCGACAAACCCTGCGATCGCAGTGCTTGAACCGCGCGTCGCCTTCAAGTGGTTGAGCCTTGCCATCGTAGCCGGGCTGTTCGGCGCGGCCGTCTTCTTTTCCGGAATATGGCGGCTTGGCTGAGGCGCATCGGGGTCGATCTTGGCTGTCGCGGCCACGTGCCATGTGGAGTTAAGGGCCGAAGGCTCGTTAGCACCGTGATAAGGATTTGGTAATAAAATTTGGTCATGGACCCGGCCTCATCCCGCGTCCATGAGACCTCTTTCCCTGACGGGGCCTTTAGTGCGCATCAGAAGTCAGATCGTCTTCAGCATGATCGGCGCCGCGGTCCTGATTGGGTTCGTCGGAAGCGTCGCGATTTTCGCGCAGACAGTCGCGACCCGATCGCTCGGCTTGATCGAAGCCGGAAACGTCGCTCGCGGACTGGCCAACACCCTCACTTTCACCGCATCCGACGGCTCGCCTTCGCTGCTTGATCGGCCCGAAGCGCTGCGTGAGTTTCTGCAGATGCAGCACGATCGCTCGCTCAGGGACTTCGTGATCGTCGATCCGAACAAGATCGTCATCGCCAACGCCAGCGACGATGCGCACCGCATCGGCTCGCATTTCGATCACGATACCGGCAATGAGGTCGGCCAGACGCTGGCGGACGGCGTCCCGCGGCAGTTTGTCGATCCCCATGAAGGGGTCTCCGTGCTGACCGTTCCAATAGAGCGTTCCGAGGGCAAGATCGTCGGCGCCGTGCTCCTGGAGTATGATCCGCTGCTGCGTGCAGCCGAACAGCGCACCAGTGACCTTCTGTGGCTGGTCGGATTGGCCGTCGCAGTCGCCATGCTGGTCGCCGCGGGCTTTGCATGGGTTCTGCTCAGACGCTTTGGCGCCGGCATGTCACATATGATGAAAGGCATGGAGGCACTGGCGAAGGGCGACGCGACGGCGCGCGTAAGCCACGTGGCCAAGGACGAATTCGGGACGTTGGCCGACGGGTTCAACGCCATGGCGGACCAGCTGGCGTCGGCGCGCGCCCATATCGAAGACATCGTCGAGACGGTGGCCGAAGGCATCGTCGTGCTCGAAAGCGACGGCCGGATCGCCAGCGTCAATCCCTCGGCGGCAATGATGATCGGCCGACGCGCCGACAAGATCGTCGGGCAGCCATGGGATTCGGTTCTGAAGATGCACGACCATCGGGGCGGGGCCTTCGCGAGCGGCGCGTCTCCGGTAGACATGGCCCTCAGTACTGGTCGCCGGCACCAGGGCGAGGTGCGCCTGATCAGATCGGACGGTTCTCAGCTGCCCGCCATTGCCAGCTGCAGCCCGCTCAGCAGGTTGGACGGGGGCCTTGTTCTTTCGCTGAACGACATCAGCGAGCTTCGCCATGCCGAAGGCGTCGTCAACGAGCGCGCCGATCAACTGGCGGCCCTCAACAGCGAGTTGCACGAAAGGTCGGAGACCACCGCCCGCCTGGTGAAGCTTGGCGAACTGCTCCAGGCCTGCGTGACGTTCCCCGAGGCCTTTTCGGTGGTTGGCGCGGCCATGACTGAGTTCCTCGGCGGGCTGAGCGGAACCGTGCATCTGACCAGCGCGTCGCGCAACCTGGTCGAGGAGGTGGTCCATTGGGGCGGGATCAAGTCGAGCATCAACCAGTTTGCGCCGGAAGACTGCTGGGCGTTGAGACGTGGCCAGGAGCACGTTGCCGGTCCAGGCATGCTTACGCCACGTTGCGCCCACATCACCGAGAATGGCAACAAGGGATATGTCTGCATGCCTTTGGCGGCGCAGGGCGAAACGCTTGGCATATTGCACCTGTGCGAGCCGAACGCGGCCGAGAGGCCTCAATGGCTGGCTGAAAGGCGGCAGATCCTGCGAGGCGTCGTCGACACGTTGGCGCTGGCGCTGGCCAATCTGCGCCTGCGCGAAACGCTGCGGCAGCAATCGATCAGGGATCCGAACACTGGCCTCTTCAACCGGCGATATCTCGAGGAAACAAGCAGCCGGGAGTTGCGCCGGGTGGAGCGTTCGGGCCAGCCGCTGACGATGATCATGCTCGACGTCGATCATTTCAAGCAGTTCAACGACACGTTCGGCCACGAGGCTGGCGACCTCGTGCTGAAGCAGGTCGCGGCGACATTGATCGAGCATGCGCGTGACAGCGATATCGTGTCCCGCTACGGCGGCGAGGAGTTCGCCCTTGTCATGCCGGGATGTTCGATCGACGAGGGTGCCGAGCGGGCCGAGACGCTGCGCCTGGCGATCCGGCAGCTTCATCTGGCACATCGAGGCCGCACCCTGGGCACGGTGACTGCTTCATTCGGAGTCGCTGCCTATCCAGAACAGGCGGCCGGCTGGGCAGAGCTCGCCAATGCCGCCGATCACGCGCTGTACAACGCCAAGGGCGAGGGGCGCGACCGGGTCGTCGTGGCGCGTGCCGGACAACCAGGCGAGCGGCCAGCGATCCAGCTGGTCTCGACTGCGAGGACCAGCGCCGATGGCCAAGGCTAGCGCTTTCGGCTGCTCCGATCCTTGATTGCTTCAGGGCGCACTCGGCCAACCTATGGGGCCATTCATCCTGACATGAATACGCGGGCGGCCGTGTTACGGTGCCGGTGAGATACAAGCACCGTTCTTGCATGCCATCAAATCGAGGGAGAAGTTACCACGTCCAGGATCCATCGCCGCGCCTTGCTCCTCCAGTCCGGCGGCGCCGTCTTCGCCTCGACTGTTGCGGTTACAGGCTTCGCTGCGGAGCCACCGCACAGTGACCGAGAACCGCTCGACAAACTGAGATCATTGATCGAGGCGCATATGGCCGCATACGCGGCGTTCGGCGAGACCGTCCAGGACGCGGGCGGCAGCAGGCGCGACTCCGACAGGGCCAGCCGGGAGGAGGAAGCGGCATTGCTGGCTATCTGCGCCTATCCCGCCGTCACGGAAGGTGATCGCCTGGCCAAGGCCCGCTATCTTTTAAAGGTCGAGGCACGCGGCGAACTCGACCTGCCAGAGCACATGCAGGCTCTTCTTCGCTCGACGATGTGGAAGGGATGAGGCCGACCGCCCTGTAACCAGTCAGTCTTCAGCAAATCGCGCTGATCTCGCCGGCTGACGCCTTGGGTGGTTTTCATCTGTGTCGGGTCCGGATCGCCAAAAAGTCCGGACTTTCTTGGCCGAGATATCAAGCCCGTATTCCAGGCAGTCAGAAATGCGCTCGATCGCTATTGCGCGGTGTATGCCATCGAAGCCAACGCCAGTTCAGGCAGTGATGCGATATAGCAACACATATTTGTAGACGCCTGCCACATCGATATTCTTACTTTCGTCGACCAATATAGCGGGCTAAGCGAGCGGCGCAAATAGCAGTGCATTTTGGAGGCTTGGTATGAAATCGATTCTTCTCGCAGCGGTCGCCCTCGCGGCGCTGAACTCTGGCGCAATGGCTGCCGACGCGGTGGTGGAATTGCCGGTGGCGTCGACCTTTAACTGGTCGGGCGCATATGTCGGCGTCAATGCGGGTGGCGGCTTCGGCCGCTCCAAGCTCTCCTTCGAGGCGCCAGTCGGTTCGGGAGAGATCGCCAATTTCAGGATGAACGGTTTTCTGGGCGGCGTGCAGGCCGGCTACAACTGGCAGTCCGGCGACGTTGTCTACGGCGTGGAAGCAGACTTCCAGGGCTCCTCGATAAAGGGTGACATCTCGCTGCCTGGCGGTGGTCCGGTGCTTGGCACCACCAAGATTGATTGGTTTGGCACAGTGCGGGCGCGCATTGGCTACACGCCTGTCGATCGCTTCCTCGTCTATGGCACGGGCGGCCTCGCCTATGGTCACATCAAGGCCGATTTCGGTCCCGTCGACGCGTCGAAAACAAAGGCCGGTTGGACCCTCGGCGCGGGCGTGGAATATGCTCTCAACGACAAGTGGACTTTCAGGACGGAATATCTCTACACGGATCTTGGCAAGGCCACGCTTTTCGACGTGGGTCCTGGCGCCAGCCTGGTGAGCAAGAATAACTTTCACACCGTCCGCATCGGCCTGAACTACAAGTTCTGACCGCCTGTTTTCGGATTGTTATGAATCCTGGCCCCGGCTCGTCCGGGGCCTTTTTATTTGGCTGGCCGCCGCCCGATCCGTGCCCTAATTCCACCGCGGATACGATCGCGAGGCGACACAAATGCCCGCAAGCATGTCCGTTCCGTAGGCGATTTGTATCCACATTTCAGCATGTTCGAAATCTTATTTCTCGGTTAAGTCTACAGATTAAGTAGGCTTTGATCCAAGGTGCGGCGCGGTCGAGGGATCGCGGGACCGTTCACCGGGGAAAGGATCAAAGAGCATGCGTAAGCTTATCTCCGCCCTTGCCGGGCTAGCCTTCGCCGCCTTCTCGGTTGCCGCGCACGCGGCGGACGACAAGAAGGTGGTCATCGCCTATCAGACGGGCGCGGTGCCGTATTTCGTCGGCATCGCCAACGGCGATTTCGCCAAGAAGACGGGTTGGAAGATCGAGTTCCGGCGCTTCGACTCCGGTGCCGACATCTTTGCGGCCATCGCCTCGGGCGATGTCCAGATCGGCGACGTCGGATCGAGCCCCTATGCCGCCGCCGTCAGCCGCGGCCTCGACGTCAAGGGGTTCTATATCACGTCGATCGCCGGCGACGGCGAAGCGCTTGTCGTTCGGCCCGACATCAAGACGCCGGCGGATCTCAAGGGCAAGAAGCTTGCGGCGGCGCCGGTTTCGACCGACCACTATCAGCTTCTCGCGGTGCTGAAGCAGGAAGGCATCTCCCCCAAGGATGCCCAGGTCATAGCGATCCCGCAGCCTGAGATTGTCGCGGCGTGGAAGCGCGGCGACATCGACGGAGCGTTCGTGTGGGATCCCGCGCTCGCCGAATTGAAGAAGAACGGCAAGGTGCTGCTCACCGCGGGGCAAGTGGCCGAGCGCGGCGCTCCTACCTTCGGCGCCCTGGTGGCAACCGGGGAGTTCGCCAAGGCGCATCCCGAGTTCGTCGCTCAGTATGCTCATCTGGTCGACGGCTATTTCACCTCCTATGCCAACGACAAGGCGGCCTGGGGGCCGGATTCCGAGAACGCCAGGCTGATCGCCAGGCTGCAGGGCGGCACGCCGGCGGAAAATGCCGACCAGCTCAAGGCCGCGGACGGCGTGCCGTCGCTTGACGAGCAGGCTTCCGACAAGTGGCTCGGCGGTGGCGACAAGGGCGGCGTGGCGAAGATCCTCAAGGACACCGCGGCCTTCCTCAAGGACCAGAAGAAGATCACGGCCATCAAGGACAGCTACGCCGCGTTCGTCGATCCGCAATACGCGCAATCGGCAAAGACGTTGTCCAACTGATCTGCCTCCCAAGGCGACAGGGGCGGGCGGTCGTGAGCGGCCCGTCCCTTCAATCCGGAGTACGCCATGCTTCAGGTTCGTGATGCCAGCGTCGTCTTTCCGACATCCGACGGCCAGAGCGTCCATGCGCTCGACCGGGTGTCGCTGGAAATGCCGCCCGATTCGATCGTGGTCGCCGTCGGCGCCTCGGGGTGCGGGAAGTCCACGCTGCTCAACGCAATCGCGGGCTTCCTGCCGCTCACCGGAGGATCGATCCGGCTCGACGGCGCGCCGATAGCCGGCCCCGGCGGCGACCGTGGCGTCGTGTTCCAGAAGGACACGCTGCTGCCCTGGGCGAGTGTTCTCGACAATGTCGCGCTCGGCCTCAAATACAAGGGCGTGCCCGGGCGGGAGCGGCGGCAACGCGCGCGCGAGCTTCTGCGGCTGGTCGGACTTTCGGATTTCGAGGGCAAGCCGCCCTACGAGTTGTCGGGTGGCATGCGCCAGCGTGTAGGCATAGCCAGGGCGCTCGCGACCGATCCCAAGATATTGCTCATGGATGAGCCTTTCGGCGCGCTCGACAGCCTGACGCGCGAGACCATGCAGCAATTGCTGGCCTCGATCTGGGCGCAGACGGGGAAGCAGGTCCTCTTCATCACGCATTCGATCGAGGAGGCCCTGCTGCTCGGCACCACGATCGTGGTGATGTCGCCGCGCCCGGGACGCATCGTCGCGCGCTTCGACGTCGATTTCGTGCGCGACTTCGCCCGGACCGGCGAGATCGGGCCGATAGTCTCGGATCGCCGTTTCGTCGAACTGCGCGAGGAAATCCGCGCGCTGATCCACACTTCACCCGCAGCCGAACACGGGAGGTTGCAATGACCATCACAACGGATGCTCCAATCGAACTTGCCCCAGCGATCAGGAGCCAGCCCAGGCCGCGGCGTGCCAAGCCCGTCGCCGAAGGCACCGTGGCAATCAGCGTGGCGACGCTGGCCGCGCTTGTCGGACTATGGTTTGCCGCCAGCCATTTCGGCTGGGCTTCGCCCTTGTTCCTGCCGTCGCCCGAAGAGGTCGCCGTCCAGTTCCAGGCGGTCGCGCAGGACGGCTACGCCGAAGGCACGCTGCTCACCCATCTGTCGTCCAGCGTGTGGCGCATAGGGATAGCGCTCGCCATCGCCATCGTCGTCGGCATTCCGCTTGGCCTGTCGATGGGGCTGAACCGATGGATGCGTGGCGTCTTCTCCGTGCCCATCGATATCTATTGGGGGCTGCCGCCGCTCGCCTATCTGCCGCTGCTGATCATCTGGCTCGGCATTGGCGAGACATCGAAGGTCCTGCTGCTTACCCTTGCGACCTTTGCCCCCATCTGCTTCTCGGCGCAGGCGGGCGTGCGCTCCGTGCCGGCCGAGCGCATCAATGCGGCGCTCTCGCTCGGCGCCAACCGCCTGCAGATATTCACCAGCATCATCCTGCCTTCGGCATTGCCCGAGATATTGACGGGCATCCGCATCGCGATCGGCGCCGGCCTATCCACGCTGGTCGCCGCTGAGCTGATCGCCGCGCGATCCGGTGTCGGCTACATGATCATGTCGGCCGCCAACTTCCTCGCGACCGACGTTGTCTTCGTCGGCCTGATCGTCATTGCCCTGCTGGCTTTCGCGCTTTCGAGCGCGATGCGCTGGCTGGAGCGCCGCCTTGTGCCCTGGAAGGGCAAGATCTGAAACCCCTTTGTCGCTGTCTGCCGGAGTTTAATCATGTCGGTTCTCGATCGTCCTCTCGACGTTTATTGGTATCTGCCTACGCATGGCGATGGTCCGTATCTCGGCACCGAAGAGCGCCATCGTCCGGCATCGTTCGGCTATCTGCGCGATATCGCGCAGGCCGCCGATCGCCTCGGGTTCAAGGGCGTGCTGCTGCCGACCGGAACGCGCTGCGAGGACGCCTGGATCGTGGCGTCGGCTTTGATCGCGCAGACGGAGAAGCTGCGCTTCCTCGTGGCCCTTCGTCCGGGCAGCGGAACGCCCGCGCTGTTTGCCCGCCACGCTGCGACCCTCGATCGCATCTCGGGCGGTCGCATCCTGCTCAACGTCGTCACCGGCGCCGATCCCGCCGACCTTGCCGGAGACGGTAACAAGCTCTCGCATGACGAGCGCTATGCGCAGACCGACGAGTTCCTGACCATCTGGCGGCGCATCCTGTCCGGCGAGCCGGCGGATTTCGAGGGCAGGTATCTGTCCGCCCACGGCACGGACATCTCTTTCCCGCCCCTCCAGCGACCCTATCCGCCACTGTGGTTCGGCGGTTCCTCCGAAGCCGGCATCGATGTCGCGGCCAGGCATGTCGACGTGTATCTGAGCTGGGGCGAGCCGGTCGATCAGGTCAAGGAGAAGTTCGATCGTGTCAGGGCGCGCGCGGCGGCCCAGGGCCGCAAGATCCGCTTCGGGTTGCGCATAAACCTGATCGTGCGCGAGACGGAGGAAGAGGCCTGGGCGGCGGCGGACCGTCTTATCAGCCGCGTGACGGACGATGTGGTCGCCGAGGCCCAGCATCAGTTCACAAAGGTTTCGGAATCCGTCGGCCAGAAGCGCATCTCCGCGCTGCACCAGGGCCGCCGGGACAAGCTGGTGATCGGACCGAATCTTTGGGCGGGACTAGGCCTGGTCCGCGGCGGAGCGGGCACCGCGCTTGTCGGCAGCCCGGAAAATGTCGCGGCGCGCATCCGCGAATATCAGGAGATCGGTGTCGAGACGGTGATCGCGTCGGCCTACCCGCATCTTGAGGAAGCCTTCAACGTCGCCGAGCTTCTGTTCCCACGCCTTGGGTTGCAAAGCGAGCCGCCGCTCAGGGAAAGAGGCTGGGACCTCGAATTCGGCCGCGCCGCGGCGCCTCGCGTCAGGGAGGCGGCGTCCTAGATCAGGAAACCGCTGCAGGCCGCCCCTGTGGATAGTAACCGGCCATTCACCATGTCCCGGCCTTCGCGTTGTGGACGGACGGCCGACTCGGCGAAATGAAGGTGCCTGCACACAGGCGCCCCGAAGCCCCGCGACCGACGTTTTCATGTGCCCTGTGAGACGCGCCCGCAAGGACGCGTTCTTCAAGTATACGTCGGTCGCCGCTTCGGCGGCGAAGTTCCCGGAATTCTTCGCCTTCGCTCAGCGATCGGCGGCGCTCAGCCGAGCATGCCGGCGGCTTTGGCCGCCCTGCGCAGTGTCTTGCGCGCTTCAACGGGGCTTCTCAGGCCGTCGAGCGCGTCGCGACAGACGCGGCTGGCCGAACGCCATGCGCGGTCGCGCGCCCGTCTCGGCCAACGGTGGTCGAGGCATTCGACAGCCTCGAAGCAGCTCGACACTTTACGTCTTTCGTTTGGCTGGAAATCGATCACGACCGGTTCGGAAAACCAGACATCGTTCATCACTTCCTCCATTTTTGAGGTCGTCTTTTTAGAGCAAGCAATCGACGCCGGACGGCGCCCGATGGGATGCGGGCCAGCGGACCATCGGCGGACCCGCGCGTTAACCATCGTGGGCGCATTAGGTTCCGAACGATCTTCGCTTTTTGATTGGGCATTTATCAGCGGCGAGAAAGGCCCGCCCATGCCGGTAGGCGGGCCTCCGGCCGATTGGTTGCCACGCTTGTTTCAGCCAGGGCTGGAACCTAGCGGAGAGTGGGTGCCAGTGCCTTAACCTGTGTTATGCGGCCACGCCCTCATCGCATCTATTCCACCAGCAGATGCGCCGCGCGGGCGGCGCTGACGAAGGCGTCCCTGGCATTGTCGGCGGGAACGTCGCCGCTGATCGCCCGGCGGCAGGTGCGGACCGCGGCGCTGTGTAGCGGGCTGCCGGCGTCGCGCCACTGTCCCGTCAGCAATTCGATGGCCTGCTGCGCATTGGAGATGTGACGGATCGAGCCCGTTACGCCGACGGCGACCTCGACCGGCTTGGAAAACCATCCCTGGATCATTGGAAGAAACCCTTTGGGCATTGCAACCAAGACAAACGCACAGGTCGCCGGGGTGGTTTCATCCCGATATTTCAACAGGATGTGATGCCGGGCACGTTACCCGCCGGCTTCCGCCACCGCAGAGATGGTTAAAATTTTATCTTTTGTTACGATCAGCAGGGAACCAGCGGGCGGACTGCGGCGTTTGCGGGCGATGATCAAGCATACCTTCATGGCAATCATCCTCGTCCAGATCGCGGTCGCCGCAGCGACCACGACCGAAGTTTTGTGGGTTGGTGCCAATCCCGTCGTCGCGGCTCCGATCACGGCAATCGATATCGGGATCGGGCAGGTTCTGCCGGCCACACCGGCTCAGTCGGACGCCAGGCTGCAACGCTCCAGCTTCCTGGTGCTTGATCCCGAATCCGCGCAAGCCCGGATCGACTGAGTCCGCGACTACCGTCCAAGCGGCTTTCGCGACAGCTCGACGAGTTCCGCCTCGTCGGTGATACCAGCCATGTAGTTGGCGAGGATGCGCGAGGCGCGCGCCTCTTTCTGCTCCTCCGTTTCTCCAGCGACGCGCCCACTCTCGAAGACACGACCGAGCAGGGCCGTCTCGGCGGGAGTGAATGTGCTTCGCTCGTTGGGCATGGCCTTCTCCTCGAGCCCGTTTGTCCCGTTTCTATCCCGGCTAATATTAGCACGGTTTCGGGTTCTTGGGTGAGACCTTCGGCGGTTTGCCCGTTCGTCCAGCCTGGACCCGGCCCCGCCGCGAACCCCCAAACCAGATGGCCGCGACTGCCCGCCGCGAGGCAAATATCCGTTCGTCCTCGCTATATCCTTGCTGAAACAACGAAGCGCTGATACTCATTAGCAGCGCGGAATTTTTCAGAGTCTGCGCCGGCTTGCGTCACGCGACAACGCGGAGCATGCTGTCCGAGACCAGAATCCTGACGTGGTGGCAACCGGGTTACGTAAGGTTCTGGTCGAACAAGAAGCAAGGGGCCGGTTTCCGATTCCGCGTCGGGAAAGGCCCACCAAATGCTCTGGAACTCTGGTGCCATTTTGCCCCCATGGCCTCGGAAGAGCATGAACATGGGGAAATCTATGGTCACGAAGAAACTAACCGCCAACGCAGAAAGCGCCGCCGCGTTTCTTGCGGTGATGGGCAACGAGAAGCGTCTGCTCATCATGAACTACCTGGCCGAGGGCGAACTGTCGGTCGGCACGCTTGCCGACAAGGTCGAACTCAGCCAGTCGGCACTCTCCCAGCATCTGGCCAAACTGCGCAGGTTTGGCCTGGTCGATACCCGCCGCGACCGCCAGATGGTCTACTACTCCTGCAAGTCCTCAGCGGCGATCGAGCTGCTGTCGCTTCTCGATGGCCTGCTGGCCACTGAGAAGCCGCTGGCAGGCGAAGCTCGGCAGGCTTTCGTCGAGAGGATGCGGCGGCCGCAGGCCGCCTGATCGGGCGATAACCGGCAAAACCGGAAACGACTTTCCGTTCCGGAATTGCGCACCAGTCGGACGAGGCCGGGGGGCCTTCGTCTGATGTCGCGCCTGGAAGCCGCCACTCGACCATCCCGCGGCCTCGCCGTTCGCGCCGCGTCAATTGGTCGAAGTCTTACGAATTCTTAATTTAGCGGTCACAAGTCTGCCAGGAAGGCCTTCGAAACAGGGGAACCTGTCGAACGGAGCCGCGCGGAATGGCCGTCAACACCTACACATCCACCCAGAAGTTCTTGCACTGGGCGCTCTTCGCGCTCGTTCTTCTGCTCTATGCCCTGACTTATGGCGACGCCTTCTATTCCCGCGGGGATCCGGCGGTCGCTTTCTTCTGGCGTCTGCACATTTCGTTCGGCCTGCTTCTGGCCGCGTTCGTCGCCTGGCGCGTGGTGCTGCGCGGCATGAGGGGAGCGCCCGGACTTCCCGCGGAAATGTCGGCGCCTGAGCAGGCGGCGGCGAAGATTGGGCACTTCATCCTCTACGCGCTGCTCATCGCTATTCCTGTGCTCGGCATCCTCTTGACCTGGTTCAGGGGCGATGCTCTGAGCTTCTTCGGCCTGTTCACGATTCCGGCCCCGTTTGCTCCGGACAGGACCACCGCGCGCACCATTCGCGAGCTTCATTCGCTCTGTGCCAACGGCATCTTGATCATGGCCGGCATCCATGCGCTCGCCGCGCTCTACCACCATTTCATCCGCAGGGACGGCGTCCTGACGAGAATGCTTCCGGCCGGGCGCGAGGGCTGAGTCGCTTCGGTCGGGCGCTTTGCCGGGCCACCTGTCAGAGACGCAAACCCGGTGCGCAGCACCCCGGCACCAAGGCTCCGGATTTCATCACATTTCCTTGAGATGGCGGTTACCGGCGGAACCAAACGCGACGTAAGTATATGATATTGCGAACCTTTTTAGGTAGGCTTCTGGTGCCCGAAATTCAAAGTTTACGGATTTGTATATCGCCCGCCCGGCCGTCGTTGGCTAATCTTGCAGGCGATCCACACCCCCGGATCACGTGATGGGTCGAACTTCCACTTCGGCGCCTCACGAGGCCCGCCGAACCCAGGAACGGCGGGCCTCTTTATTTTCTGACATACGCATTTTTTCGGAGCTTGCGTCAGGCCGCGCGTCTGGCCGGTTCATCGCGCAAGCGACGAACCGCTCCGTCATTTCGTTCTGACGCAAGCTCGGGACAGGAAGCGCCTCAGGCTTTTCCCGAGACCGACCGGGTGACGACGCTGCGCACCGCGAGCACCATCACGGTGATGGCGATCAGGATCACCGAAAGCGCGGCGATTGCCGGGTCGATGTTGTCGCGCAGGCCCATCCACATCAGGCGGGGCAGGGTGATGGCGTTCACCGAGGTGATGAACAGTGTCACGCCGATCTCTTCCCAGGAGAGCACGAAGGACAGAAGCAACGCGGTGACGATGCCGAACTTGATGTTGGGCATGATGACGCGCGTCGCGCGCTCCCAGACGCTGGCGCCGAGACCGCGCGCGGCCAGATCGATGCGCCGGTCGAGCTGGCTGAGCGAAACCAGGATGAGCACGGTGGCGAAGGGCACCGTCATCACCGAATGCGCCATGGCTACGCCGAGCCAGGTGTCGTAGCCGAAGAAGGACGTGAGGCCGGAGATCGAGGTGAGCAGGAAATAGAGCGTCACCGCCGAGACCACCGGCGGCACCACCATCGGCAGCAGCACGAAGCCGACGAGGGCAGCCGTGAAACGCGGCTGGAACATCCACACGCCGAGGCTGAAGGTGAGCGCCAGGACGGTCGAAATGATGCTGCTGACGACGCCGATCCGAATCGACAGCACGATGGAATCCAGCCAGCGCGGATCCTCGATCAGCGAGCGGTAGTGGCGCAGCGACAGCTCGCCCGTCGGCATGGTCAGCATGCGGCTCGGGGTCAGCGAGACCGGGATGACCGCAAGCAGCGGCATGAGCAGGAACAACGCCACCAGGACGGCGAGGATGAGCGACACGGGGCCAGGGCGGTAGGTGGGCATCGAGCTACACCAGCTGCTTTGGTTTGACGTAGCGGAAGAGCAGCGCCATCAGCGCGCCGACGAACACCACCAGCACGACGCTGATCGCCGCGCCCAATCCCCAATCCGGGCTCTGGAAGATGCGCAGGTAGATCAGTTCCGCGATCATCACGCTGCGGCCGCCGCCGAGGATGGCGGGGGTGACGAAGAAGCCCAGCGAGAAGACGAAGACGATGAGCGCCGAGCCGATGATGCCGGAGCGCGTCATGGGCACGAACACCGTCCAGAAGGTGCGCATGCGGCTGGAGCCCAGACCGCGTGCCGCGAGCAGCACCCGCTCGTCCAGGCTGCGCATGGCCGAAGCCAGCGGAAACACCGCGAAGGGGATGAGGAAATGCGACATGCCGACGATGACGCCGAATTCGTTGCGCACCAGCGTCAGCGGTTCGGAGATAAAGCCGATCGATTGCAGCCAGGTGTTGATCAGGCCACGGTTGGAGAGCAGCGCCACCCAGCCGAAGGCGCGCGTCAGCACCGAGATCCAGAACGGCACCAGGATGCAGAATTCGGCAAGCACGCGCTGCGCCGGGCTGCCGCGCACCCACACCACGGTGATGGCGTAGGCGGCGGTGACCGAGACGACGGTGACGATCGCCGCGATGCGCAACGTGCGGATGAACACCGATTGCACGAGGTCGTCGGTGAGCAGGGCATGGTACTGGCCAAGGCCGGGCGTCGGCAGGGTGAAGCTCCACTTCACCACGCCGAGGAATGGCCAGGCATAGGCAAGGATCAGGAACAGGAGCAGCGGCGCCATCAACAGCGCCGCGCCCGTCCTGTCGGAGAGGGTGCCTCTCATCGGTAAGAAAACCCCAGCCCGATCAGGCCGAGATGATCTTGGTGTATTCGTCGAGCGCCGCGCCGTAGTTCTTGGCGTACCACTCCATGTCGAGCGGGATCTGCTTGGTCATGTTCGCCGGATCGACCGGGTTGATGCGCTTCTTGTCGGCCGGGATCAGCGCGTCGGTGGCCGGGTTCGCCGGACCCTGTCCAAGCTTGTCGAACATCACCAGTTCCTTCTGCGGGTCCTGGGTGCTGGCGATGAACTTCATCGCCGCGTCCTTGCCACCTGGGTTGTTCTTCAAGACCGCCAGCGCGCCGGGCGAGATCAGGCCCTGGTCCCAGATGAACTTGATCTGGCCGCCGGAGTCCTGCTCGATCAGCGAGGCGCGTGTCGACCACACGATCGCCATCGAGGCTTCGCCGTTGAGCAGCACGCTCTGGCTTTCGGCGCCGCCGCCCCAATAGGAGACGACGTTCTCCTTGAAGGCCGCGATCTTGTCATGGGCGCGCTTCAGATCGAGCGGATAGAGCGAAGCGGGCGCCACGCCATCGGCGAGGAGCGCCGCTTCCCAGCTCGACACGCCCCACTTGTAGAGCGAGCGCTTACCCGGGAATTTCTTGACGTCGAAGAAGTCGGCCATGCCAGTCGGCGCGTTCGAGCCGAATTTTTGCGAGTCGTAGGCGATCACATAGGAGAAGAAATAGGTGGACGCCGCGTATTCCCAGCCGAAGCCAGGCCGCATCTTGCTCTTGTCGACGATCTTGTAGTCGATCGGCTCGAGCATGCCCTGGCCGCCGAGCGTGATGGCCGAGAACGGATCGACGTCGACGAGGTCCCAGGTCGGCGCGCCGCTCTTGTACTGCGCCGCGATCGCGCCCTCCGTCGGGCCCGAGCCGTCCATCTTGACCGGGATGCCGGTGTCCTTGGTGAAGGCCTGGCCGTAGGCGGCGTCATAGGCCGTGATGGCGTCGCCACCCCAGTTGACCAGCACCAGCCCCTTCGACTCGGCGAAGGACCGGGTCGAGCGCAGCAGCATCGGCGTGCCGGCAAGCACGAGGCCCGCGAGTTGCGCGAACTGGCGGCGCGAGATCTCGCCGCGCTTTGCCCTTTCGGACAGGTTCTCGATTGCGGTTTTCTTGGTGTCGTTCATGTCAGTTCCCCTTGTTGTCGTTGATCTGGTCCGGAAGCCGGTGCGGCGAATTCAGGCCGCAGCAGCGATGCTCATTGTCCTCCGTCCGGAAGGAGGAAACCCTTTTCGGCCGGCCAGGTCAGCCAGACCGAATTGCCTTTGCTGAGCGCCGCGGCCGCAACCTCGTTCGGCACCGAGACGGTGACCTTGGCGCCCTGGCGCGTGGTGAGGTCGAGCTTGGTCGCGGCGCCGAGATAGGTCGAGGCGACGGCGGTGGCGGCAATGCCGTTCTCGCCGGCCGAAGCTTCAGGCGCGATCGACATATGCTCGGGCCGGATGGCGAGGATGGCGTCACCCTTGATCGCCTCGGCCTTGCAGCGCATGTTGACCGCGCGATCCTCGCACAAGCCTGTCGCGCCATTGTCGGCGGGCTTCACGCCCTTCACCGGCAGCATGTTGATCTCACCCAGGAACTCGGCGACGAAGCGGTTGGCCGGGCGGTCGTAGACCTCGTCCGGCCTGCCGACCTGCAACAGCTTGCCGTGGTTGAAGATGGCGACGCGCGAGGACAGCGCCAGCGCCTCGCTCTGGTCATGGGTGACGAAGACGAAGGTGGTGCCGGTCTCCTGGTGCAGCCGCTTCATCTCGGCCTGCATCTGGCCGCGCAGGCTCTTGTCCAGCGCCGAAAACGGCTCGTCGAGCAACAGCACGCCCGGCTCGAACACCAGCGCGCGGGCCAGCGCCACGCGCTGCTGCTGGCCGCCGGAAAGCTGCGACGGCAGCTTCTTCTCGTGGCCCTTGAGGCCGACGCGCTCGACCATGTCGGCGACGCGTCGCTTGATCTCGGCGGCCGATTTCTTGCGCACCTTGAGCGGGAAGGCGATGTTCTGCTCGACGCTCATATGCGGAAACAGCGCATAGCCCTGGAACACCATGCCGGCGGCGCGCTGCTCGGCCGGGCGATCGGTGATGTCGGCGCCGTCGCTGAAGAGCTTGCCCACGCTCGGCTGCACGAACCCGGCCAGGATCATCAGGAAGGTCGTCTTGCCCGAGCCCGAAGGCCCAAGCAGCGTCAGGAACTCGCCGCGGCCGATATCGAGCGAAAGATTGTCCAGCGCACGGAAAGAGCCAAAGCTCTTGCCGATCCCGACTGCCTTTATTTCCGCCGCCCGGCCGGGTTGCTGCATCCTGCCTCTTTCCTCACTCTTGGCATCAGCGTAGGGCAGGGCGCGGGTTCACCGCAACCGAATAGTTTTCGCCTGATCGGCAAATTTGATTCACGGATGATGGGTTCGGCCCGAAAGCACTTGCACGTTTGGAGGCGCGCTGACGGCGACACGATCACAAGCGTTTGTAATTGGCGAATGCGCCCACACCTTCGTCATTCTAGGGCGGAGCAAGGAGCGGAGCGACGCGCGCAGACCCTAGAATCCATGCCGTGACCTCAGCGCGCTGCGACGGTGCAGAATTCTGATAGGCCATGCCATTCGCGGTCGTCACGGCATGGATCCTCGGGTCAAGCCCGAGGATGACGACCGGAAGGTTGGCGCTCCATCGCACTCTCCGCAACGTATCTGCGGGCCTCGCCTCAATACTTCGCCAGCCTATTTTCCAGCAACTTCGCCCTCAGCCATTCGCTGAACGCATTGAGCACCGGATGGCCGGCCTTGGCGTGCTCGAAGACCAGGAAATAGGAGCGCGGCGAGGGGACCGAAGCCTCGAACGGCTTGACCAGCCGGCCTTCGCTCAACGCGCGGCGGCCGGTCAGCTCGTCCCCCATGGCGATGCCCTGGCCGGCGACCGCCGCCGAGAACACCAGGTTCATGTCGGAAAAGAAGATGCCGCCTTCGGTGTCGGGGTTCTCCACCTTGGACAGCGCCAGCCAGCGCGCCCAGTCCTCGGTGTCGCCGAGATGGAGCAGATTGGCGCGAAGCACGTCGGCGGGCTTGGAGAAGCCGCCCACCTTGTTGAGCAGCGTTGGGCTGCAGAGCGGCGTGAAGAAGACTTCGCAAAGTAACTCCACCGACCGGTTCGGCCAGTTGCCGACGCCGAAGGCGATGAAGGCGTCCGCTTCCGGATTTGAGACATCGTCGAGCCGCCGCGGCGTCAGCACCGACAGCGCCACGTCCGGATACATCTGCTGGAACTCGCCGATATGGGAGCAGAGGAACATCGAGGCGAAGCCGGGCGGGCAGGAGATGGCGAAGGAGCCGCCGACGCCGGCGCCGCTGTTTTGCGTTCCCGCATCGCCGAGCACCGTCAGCGCCTTGCGCACATCGGCGGCGTAGCGCTGGCCGCGCGGCGTCAGCGCCACGCCCTTGCCGATGCGCTGCAAGAGGTCGAAGCCGAGGTCGCGCTCGAGCAGCCGAAGCTGGTGCGAGACTGCGCTCCGGGTCAGATGCAGTTCGTCGGCGGCGCGCCATACGCTGCCGTGACGGGCGAAGCTGTCTAAGGCGCGCAGCGCCTGCGTGGATGGAATTCTCAAGAGGCCTCAGGTGAACCGAATTTGCACGAGCCGGGAAAACATATCACTTTTTGATAAGCCGCTTCACTGCTTTCTTTAAGGCATGGAAAAACCAGTGACGACTTCGGCCCAACAAACCGCACTTGCCTGCATCGACAGCATCCAGCCGCTCCTGTCGGCCTGGACGCGCACCATCTTCGACTTCGGCGAGACCGCCTGGCGGGAGTACCAGTCGGCCGCCTGGTATGTCGACCGTCTCAAGCGCGAGGGCTTCTCTGTCGAGGAAGGCTCCGGCGGCATGCCGACCGCCTTCTGCGCCCACTGGACGAATGGCGACGGCCCGACGATCGGCATGTATGGCGAATACGACGCCGTGCCCGGAAATTGCCAGGATGCAGCGACGGTGAAGCGTCCGCGCGAGGGCCTGGGCGTCGAGGCCGGCGGCCACACCGATCCGCATTCGGGCCTGGGCATTGGCAGCCTCGGCGGTCTTTTGGCCACCAAGGCGGCGATGCTCGAGCACGGCATCAAGGGCACGCTGCGCTTCACCGGCGAGCCGGCGGAGAAGGTGAGGGGCTCGAAGCCGATCCATGCCGCCAAGGGCTATTATGACGGCCTCGCCGGCATGATCTCCTTCCATCCCTTCTACATGCTGCCGCTCTGCAACACGGCGCGCTGGGACACGCATTGCGGCGCCGCCTATTCGATGATCTACCGTTTTGTCTGCGACCAACCGGAGAATTGGACACGAGCGGCAAGCGACGGCGCGCCGATCCCGCAGGCGCATTCGGCGGTCAGGGCGCCCGGCGCCAACGACGCGCTGATGATGATGTACATGGCCTCCAAGGCGCTGCGCGATTCCATGCTGACGCATCAGGGCGGCTGGTCGATCAGCGAGGCGATCCTCACCGCGGGACAGGCGACCGCCGACAACCTTCCGGCGGGCCTGGCTGAAATCCAGTACATGATCCGCGTGCCGACCATTGCCATGGCCGAGCAGGTGACCGCCGTGCTCGACCGCAACGCGGAAGCGGCGGCGAAGATGAGCGGCTGCCGCTACGAGCGCCACTGGGTATCGAAGTCGCGGCCGGGTCTCGCCAACCACGCCATGGCCGACATCACCTACCAGGCGCTGTCCACTGTCGGCGCGCCGCGCTGGAGCGAGGAGGCGAGGGCCATCGCCCGCGAGGTGCAGGTCAATGCCGGCGGCGTAGCGACCGACAATCCCTTCATCGACGAGCTGGAGCGGCTGATCTCGCCGCAGGAGGCCGAAGCGATCCTGCGCCGCGACCTGCCGCCCTCGCAGGTGAACTCGACCTCCGACGACTACACCGACATGAGCTGGCATGCGCCGACATCGCGCTTCTATGTCGCCCGTCCGGCGCTTCGCGCCGCGAAGGGCCATGTCTATCCGGCCTGGGTGATGAATGCGCTGGGCGGCATTCCCGCCACCATCGACCCGATGGTGACTTGCGCGTCGAAGACGGTTGCGCTCACCGCGCTGCGCTTGCTGGAAGACAAGGCCGCGCGCGATGCCGCGATGGACGAGTTCGTCAGGCGAACCGGTGGCGGCGTTGGCGGCTCGAACTGGATCGCGCCGCTTTGCGACTACGAACCGCCGATAAACTTCCGCTGGCCGGAATATGTCACCACCGCGCGCGGGCGCGACTGGTGGATACCTGCCGCTTCCACCCCGTGACCGATCAACAAGACCATCCCGAGGAGAACACCATGACCGTCCATGACCGCATCGTCGCCGAGCCGTTCTCGCTGCAGCGCCGCAACCCCAATGGCGGCACCAAGCCGTTGACCGCCTGGGGTTTCGCCAACGAGACCGATGTGCTGACCGACGTGCTGCTCGGCTCGCCGAACTTCCTGCGCCACCTGTCGACCAGCTCGCTGTCGCGCAAGCACCTGCGCGAGGCGCCCTGCAACGTCCAGATCGCGCAGGCGCAGCACAAGGACCTTGTCGCGGCCTACGAGCATTTCGGCGTCAACATCCACTGGCACGAGCCGACGCCGGAACTGC
>NZ_JANINM010000322.1 GCF_024509055.1 Mesorhizobium sp.
TGACTTCCAGCGGCCTGCCGGTGACGATCACCCAGACCATTTCGGGTGGCTTCATTACGCTCACCGGTACCACTACTGCGGGTACGATCTTCACGTTCCAGGTCAATCAGGCGACCGGTGCCTATACGTACACGCAGTCCGGGCCGCTTGATCACCCCGATCATGGTGTCAATGGCTCAGAGACCGGCAGCGCCGATCCCATCGTTCTGACCTTCGACTACATCGTTACCGATCGTGACGGCGACAATGCTACCGGCGCGATCAATGTTACGATCGACGATGACGGACCGGTTGCGCGCGGATCAGGAACGATCAGCGTCACTGAGGACGGTACAGCGGCTGGCGCGTTCATTGAGCAATCGGCTGGCGGAACGCTGCTGTTCGATGCAGGCGCAGACGGTGCACAGGTGACCGACATCACCTACCGGTTCGGATCGAAGGCGTTGGACATGGATGCGCCGGGTGGCTTCCCGGCCTTGACCTCGGGCGGTCAGCAGGTCGTAGTGACGGCGTCGGCGGATGGATTGACAGTGACCGGCATGGCCGGATCGACGGTCGTGTTCACGCTTCACGTGACGGACCCGGTGACGGGGGCCTACACCTTCACGCAGAAGGCGCCGATCGACCATCCGGACATCAACGAGAGCGGCGCTGCCGATGCACTGCGGCTGGTGTTCGACTTCACGGTGACGGACGGCGACGGTGACACGTCAACGAGTTGGGTGCAAGTCGATATTCGTGACGACGCGCCGACGGTTATCGGAGACGGCAACACCAACGTTGCGCTTTACGAGTCGCATATTCACGCGATCCCCGGCGTTCAGTCGGCAGGAACCGAAGCGACGCTCGCTTCCGATGTCACCGGAACGATCTCCAAGGTGGATTTCGGGGCCGACGGGTTCGGTTCGCTGAAGTTCAGCGGCAGCTTCAATGTGCCGAATGGGGGCCATGCTGCACTGGTTGGAGGCGGTGCCGGAGCCGATTCAGGTCTGACTTCAGACGGGGAGGCCGTCTATTTCCGGTTGTCGTCGGATGGCAAGACCGTCGAGGGTTACGTGCCCGGCCGCGGTGACGAAATCATATTGACGGCGACGCTGAATGGCGTCGACACAGGCTACACCGTCAATCTGCTCGGCAACATCGATCATCAGTTGCCGGACGGCGTGCCCGGTGGTCGCGACGAAGCGCAGTCGATCAACTTCACGGTGACGGCGACCGATGGGGACGGCGACACCGCCAATGTCACGCTGTCGCTACGGATCAATGACGACGCGCCGACTGCGGCTGCGCTGGTGCGCGTGGGGCTAGATGACGATGCACTTCCGGGCGGCAATCCGGGAGGCATCGGTGATGCCGCGGATTCAAGCAACGCGACCGGCACACTGGCCGTACATTTCGGTGCCGATGGCGGCACCATCGGCTGGCTCGCTCCGGAGTTTGAGTCGTCCCACCAGGGCTACAGCTACGAGATCGACGGCCAGACGCTGAAGATCTTCCAGTTGCAGGATTCCCACACGGTACAGGTGCTGTCGGTGACGTTGAACGCCACCACCGGCGCCTATGATGTGGAGCAGCTGGCCGCAATCCGTCATCCGACGGGTGCCGAAGAGAACGAGGTGCCTTTTAACCTCAATTACCGCGTGACAGATGGCGATGGTGATACAGCGGACGGCGTGATCCGCGTGGTGGTTGACGATGACACACCGGTGATCAATGGAAACACGACGCAGGTCAATCTTCTGACCAACGGCGATTTCTCCGGCGGTACTTTCGCCCATCAGGAATCCTGGG
>NZ_JANINM010000323.1 GCF_024509055.1 Mesorhizobium sp.
TCCTGATGTGCCCGGCGACATCGCCGGCCGATGTCGATCGCCACACGGAAGTCTTCTCCCGCTTCGTCGATCTCGTCCGCCGCGCGGGCGTGGTTTGAAGTCATGACGAACCCGTTCGATCTCACGGGCAAGGTGGCGTTGGTGACCGGCGGCGGGCGCGGCATCGGCGCTTCGATCGTCACGCGCTTCGCTGAGGCTGGTGCTTCGGTCGTCATCGCCAATCGCTCGCTCGACGTCGCGGAGACGCTTGGCGCCGATCTCTCGGCGCGCGGTTTGTCCGCCCGTGCCGTTGCGCTCGCTGGGCTCGACCGCGCCGCGCTGCACGCGCTGGTCGGCGATGTCGCGCGCGAAGCCGGCCGGCTCGACATCGTCGTTCATAATGCAGGAGGCTGCCCCTGGGCCTCGGTCGAGGAACTCGACGAGGACAGACTGGAAGAAACGCTGGCGGTGAACCTGAAAGCTTGCTTCTGGCTGGCGCAGGCGGCAGCCCCGGTGATGCGCGCCAACGGCTTCGGCCGTGTCCTGGTCACGTCGTCGGTGTCCGCGCGAGTCGCCATGGCCGGCGGCGCGCACTATTCGGCGGCCAAGGCCGGCGTCAACGCCTTCATCCGTGGCGCCGCCTTCGAGTTCGCCCGCGACGGCATCACCGTCAACGGCGTCGAGCCCGGCTTCATCGCCAAGCCAGGGCGCGGCACGATGAGCAAGCCCGAGGTTGCCGGCAGGCTCGGCCAGTTCATCCCCGTCGGCCGTCTCGGCGAGGCCGACGACATTGCCTACGCCATGCTCTATCTCGCTTCTGAACAGGCAAAATACACCACCGGCCAGACCATCGTCGTCGACGGTGGCTCGACCTTGCCGGAGACGGGCTATGCCGTCGAACGGCATTGGGGGCTGACATGAGTCGGCGCCTCGAGGGGCGCACGGCGCTGGTCACGGGGGCCGCCACCGGCATGGGCCGCGCCACCGCCGAGCTGTTCGGGCGTCACGACGCCAGGGTCATTGCCTTTGGCCATGGCGGGAAAGTGCTGGAGGAAGCGGCCAAGGCTAGCGGCGGCATCGCGGTTCACGGCGACATCACAGATGCTGGCGATATTGCCCGCGCCATCGACGCCTGCGAAGGCCGCCTCGACATCGTCGTCAACGCCGCCGGCGTGATGATCCTCGACGAGCCGGAAACGCTGAGCGACGAGACCTGGGCAAAGAGCTTTGCCGTCAACGTCACCGGCTCGATGATGGTCTGCCGCGCCGCGCTGCCGCTGCTGAAGATGCGCGGCGGCGCGATCGTCAACATTGCCTCGGTCGGGGCCTTCAACGCCAGTGGCCAGAACGCCGCCTATTCCGCAAGCAAGGCGGCGCTGGTTTCCTACACCCGCTCACTCGCCTTCGCGCACGGCGTCGACGGCATCCGCGCCAATGCCGTGGCGCCTGGCTGGGTGCGCACGCCGATGAGCGTCTACGAAATGGAGGTGGCGGCTGCCGCCAACGGCTCGACGCCGGAGGACGAGTTTGCCGCGCTCACCGGCCGGATCGCGCTGCGCCGCGTCGCCGAGCCGCAAGAGATCGCATCCTGCTGCCTGTTCCTTGCGTCGGACGACGCGTCCTTCGTCACTGGCGCGGTGCTGGTGGCGGACGGCGGCGGCCGCGCGCCGACACAGAACAGGGCGGTGTGACGTGACCTGAAATTTGCCTGCTCGGCCGGCGTGGAGGCGCCGGCGAACGGGAGAGGAGGAGAGAGAATGCCCGACAGAAGTGCCGACCTGGTTTTCACCAATG
>NZ_JANINM010000324.1 GCF_024509055.1 Mesorhizobium sp.
GGTCGAGCGACATGCCGACGGCAAGGAAGAACAGGCCGAGCAGGATGCCGCGGAAGGGCTCGATGTCGGCTTCAAGCTGATGGCGGAAAGTCGATTCCGACAGCAGCACGCCGGCGAGGAACGCGCCCATCGCCATCGACAGGCCGGAAAGCTGCATGGCCAAAGCCGACCCCAGCACCACCAGCAGGGCGGCGGCCGTCATCACCTCGCGGGCGCGGGCATCGGCCAGGATGCGGAAGAGCGGGTTGAGCAGATAGCGGCCGGCCACGACCAGGCCGACGATCGCGGCAATGCCGATGCCGATCTCGGTCAGCCGCTCCGACAGGCTGGTTTCGGCGCCGCCCGGAGCGAGGAATGCAACCAGCGCCAGGAGTGGCACAATCATCAGGTCTTCTAGCAGGAGGATGGAGACGATGCGCTGGCCCTTTGGCGTGGAGATCTCGCCTCGTTCCTCGAGGAGCTGCATGACGATCGCCGTCGAGGTCAGCACGAAGCCTGCTCCAGCGACGAAGGACTGCGCGATAGGAAAGCCTCCGGCCAGTCCGACAAGGGTCAACAGAACCGCGCAAACGCCAACCTGCAGCGCGCCGAGCCCGAAAATCTCGCGGCGGAGGCCCCAGAGCCGAGACGGCTGCATCTCGAGGCCGATGATGAAGAGGAACATGACGACGCCGAGCTCGGCGACGTGAAGGATAGCTCCCGATTCGGAAAAGATGCGAAGCCCGAACGGGCCGATGACCACGCCGGCGGCGAGATAGCCGAGAATGGAGCCCAGTCCCATCCGCTTGAAGATCGGCACGGAGATCACGCCGGCCGCAAGCAGCGCCACAACCTGTACGAGATCGCTGCTCGAGCCTTCAGCCGCCATGCCTGCCTTCCTGTTCTACTTGAAGCACTCCTTGCATGCACCGGGAGCGGGAGGCAAGGGCGGCGGGCCTGTCAGGACGGGCAGGCGGCCATTGAAGCGGCCTCAGCTTGCCGGCCGGACGTTTGGCATCTATATCACAGCAATGCCTGACTATTCGTCCCGGCCGTCTCCGGCGCCACAAGTCCCGATAGATGCGCTCAGCCAAGTCCTCCAGGACCTTCGCTTGAGTGGCGTCAACTATGGCCGGTGCGAGCTGCGCCACCCATGGAGCATCGCCTTTCCCGAACAACCGCTGCTTCGTTTTCACTTTGTCGGCGAGGGCCCGTGCTGGATCCATACCGATGCGGAAGGCTGGCAGGAATTGCGCGATGGCGATCTGGTGCTGCTGCCGCAAGGCATCGCCCACCGGCTGGCCAGTGCGCCAGACGTCGCAGTCGATTCGCTCGAGGGTTGCCAGGTGACCAAGGTGGGGAGCAATGTCTGCGAAGTGGTCCGGCAAGGAACGGGCGCAACAAGCACCCTTTTCTGCGGCTCTATGACGTTGGGCGTCTGCGCGCTCAACCCGTTGATCACGTTGATGCCGCCGATCATCAAGGGGTGCGACGTGGCCGGCAACGACCCGGTCGTTGGTCCTTTGCTGGCGGCCATGACGGTCGAGGCCGCGCAACCGCAGATGGGCAGCGCCACTATTCTGTCGCGCATGGCGGACTTGCTGACTGCCCGGCTTATCCGTTGCTGGGTCAATTGCACCGGAGCCTCGACCACCGGTTGGCTGGCCGCCATCCGCGACCCTCATATCGGACGGGCTCTGGCGGCGATGCACCGTGATCCAGGCCACAACTGGACGCTCGAAAGCCTCGCAGCCCTGGCAGGCCAATCGCGCTCGATTTTCGCCGAGCGCTTCAGTGCGGTGTTGGGGGAGGGCGCCGCGCGCTATCTCGCGCGTCTGCGCATGCAGCTCGCCCGGGAGTTGCTGGGCCAAAACGGCTTGTCCGTCGCCGAGGTCGCTACCCGTTTGGGCTATGATTCCGAGGCATCTTTCGCGCGGGCGTTCAAGCGCATCACCAACGTCTCGCCGGGCGTTGTGCGTCGCACAATTCCCGGACGAACGGACATGAAATTCGGATTTTAGGATACATTTCATCCGAAAGGACTCATCTATCAATATCTCCAATCCTTGGAGATATTCTGATGACAGACACCACATTACAGCTTGAAGACGGGGCGCCGGAGCTTGATGCCGCCGCGCCAGCCGCGTGGAACGCAACCACCTGGTTGGCTGTGATTTCGCTGGCCGCCACCAGCTTTGCCCTGGTATCCGCCGAATTCCTCCCGGCAGGTCTGTTGACGCCGATGGCGCGCGATCTGGGCATCAGCGAGGGAACGGCCGGGCAGGTCGTCACCGCCACCGCTTCCGTCGGCGCCGTGACGGCCATGCTGAGCAATGTCCTCATCGGCCGATTGAACCGCAAGACGGTGTTGGTTGGCCTCAGCGCCTTGGCGGTTGGTTCCAATATTCTCGCGGCGCTGGCGCCAAATTTCGGGCTGTTGCTGGTTGGCCGGGCTGGGCTCGGAATTGCGATCAGCGCCTTCTGGGCCCTTTCGGTTGCTGTCGTAGCGAGGCTGGTTGGCGCCAATGCGACAGGTCGAGGCATGGGTATCGTCACACTCGGCGTCTCGCTTGCCACCATCGCCGCGCCGTCGATGGGCGCGTTGATCAGTGATTGGCTGGGATGGCGTAGCGCCATGGCCATGACAGCGGGATTGGCCGTGGTTGCCGGACTGCTGCAGTTGCTGAGCTTGCCGACTTTGCCTGCAACAGCCAGCAACAGCCTTGGGGACGTGTTCCGGTTGACACGGCGGCGCGGCATTCAACTCGGCATGCTTGCCATTCTTCTGCTGATGACGGGGCATTTTGCCGGGTCCGTCTATGTGCGTCCCTTCCTCGAACAGGTGACGCTCCTGGCAACCGGGCCAATTGCGCTGGCTCTGCTCGGATTTGGTATCGCCGCCGTGGTCGGCAACGTTGCCGGAGGTCGCATGGCGGACGCCAACATCCAAGTGGCTCTGGTGGTTACCGCGGCGTTGATGGCATTGGCGGCGCTGGCATTGGTGCTTTGGGGTGTGCACATCGGCGTTGCATTCGGGTTCGTCACGCTCTGGGGCCTGGCCTTCGGCATGGGGCCGGTGGTGCTGCCGACCAATCTGGCGCGTGCGGCGCCTGATGCACTGGAAGCGGCGGGCAGCCTGATGGTCGTCTCCTTCCAGGTTGCCATCACCACCGGCGCGGTTGTCGGCGGCTATATCGTGGACACCTATGGCGCAACAGGGCCCTTGACCCTTACCGCCGTTCTTGCCGTAGCGACGGTGGTGCTGGCATTGCTGCAGCCTCGCGACTGACCTTTGCATCAGTTGGCCGTGGCGGGCTGAATTCAGGCCGCCACGATATTGCAGCCTGGTTACACAAATTTATGCGGTTCGCTCGTTGCGTGCCGCCACAATCGGCGGTTAAGGCGCGTTCGGCTTCGGCCGTAGGGGAGGCAGTTGCGATGGGCGGCTGCCTCTTTTGAGGAGATGACTGACATGAAGAAGTTTTTGCTCGTCGCCGTTGGTGTTGCGGCGCTGGCCGGTTCGGCTTGTTCGAAAGGACCGGAGTGCACGCAGGAAGTTGCCACCAAGAAGGCGCAGGACATGGCCGCCGCGCTTCAGGCCGCCATCACCAAGGATCCGAGCAAGGCCGCCGACCTGACCGCGAAGGCCCAGGCGGTGACCGCCAAATATCAGGGCGCCACGACGCTCGATGATGCCTGCAAGGCCTATGACGAATTGACGGCTGCCTTCAAGGGTTGAGCTCAACCCTCGGGAAATACGAAGGCGGTGGCCATGCGGCCGCCGCCTTTTTGTTTGGGCTCGATTGGAGAGACACGTCTATCCTGGCTGCCCTAGGCGATAGCCATCGCCCGCTTGTGGTCGGCGATTTCCGCAAGCAGCCAATCCTGGAACAGGCCGGTGCCAGGCTTGTTTCCTATGCTGCGGCGCTGATGCAGGTAGATGCCGGCGGGATAGGTGTGGCGGGCGCGAAACGGAGCGACAAGCTTGCCTTGCTCCAGGAGATCCTGCGCCATCATCGTGTCGGCCAGCGCGATACCGGCGCCGTTGATCGCCTCGCGCATGATCAGCGTGCAATCATCTAGGGTCGTGCTCGATCTTGGAGTGGTGTCTGACACGCCCTCCTGTTCCAGCCAGCGCTTCCATCGCATGGATTCGCATTCATGGATCAGGTGGTGGTTGATCAGGTCGGCCGGCGTCCTGAGCGGTACCGGACCTTCCAAAAGCGAAGGAGCGCAGACCGGCGTCAGCAGGAGCGGGATCAGCAGCGTCAAGGCAGGGCCGGCCTTGTAGACGAACTCGTCGACAATGGCCAAATCGAAGTTGGCGCGCTTGCCCGAGGTCGAGATTTCCAGATCCACGGACGGATGTAGCCGCCGGAAGTTCGGCAACCGGTCGGCCAGCCAGAGATTGAGGACCGCCGGCACGCACAAGACCCTGACACGCTGGGCCCTGCCGCGACGCGGGCCGTCGTACAGGCTGACATCGTCGGTGGCCCGCCAGATCGCTTCGAACGCCTCCGAGAGGCTGCGCGCATAGTAGGAGCCTCTCGTGGTCGGCGTTATCTGGCGGAAACCGCGCTCGAACAGATCCTGGCCCAGGTTTCGTTCAAGGTCGCGGATGTGCCGGCTGATCGCCGAGGGCGTCAGATTCAGTTCCTCCGCAGCATCCTTGATACTACCGAGACGTGCAGCGGCTTCGAAAGCGCGCATGCCGTTGAGTGAGGGTAAGGCCATTGACCGATCATGAATTGTCAGTTGAGTTTTTGTCAATCGACTTGGGCAAAATTCGCGTTTGATCGCCTGGGTTGTTCGGGGATACCGAAAAAGGCAACAGCAACTAAGTCGTCAAAAGAAAACGACTATCTGGGAACTCCGGCAGCATTCCACCAACGGCAGAGATCGGTCCGACCGGTTTCCACCAGTGGCGGGCGAAGCCTTGCGCATGCGCAGGCAATCGCCCCGGCCGAAGTCGCCCGCAATGAGGAGAATGCCTGCTTATGCCTCAATCGCCAGTGCCGGTCTTTGAAACGGCGGACGAGATTTCCCCTGAAACCTCCGTCGTCGTGATCCTGCAGGCTGCCCGGACCGGCTTTGGGCCCCGGGCAACGGCGCTGGACGCTGATATGAGCGGGATTTTGTCCCGCGCATGTTCGGACGAGGCTGCCGTCGGCGAATCCGGCACCTGCATCGATCTTATCGCCCCGCTGGCGGCCTCGGTTCGGCGCGTGATCATCCTGGCCCTCGGCAAAGCCGAGACCGTGACGGAGCTGTCGTTGGCGCGCGCCGGCGGGTTGCTTGCCGCGCATCTGGAAGCCAAGGGCGAATGCTCGGCGACGCTTGTCCTGGATCCCATCGCCGGCGTCGATCTGCCGGGAGCTGAAATCCTGGCGCGTGTCGCGCTCGGCATGCGGCTCCGGCGCTATCGGTTCGACATGCGCAACCAGCGTCAGGGCGCGGGTGCGGATCGCACCCTGCGCGTGCGGCTGGTCGGAGCAGACGGTCCGGATCTGTCCCCGGCGCTGGCCCGGATCAACGCCATCGCGGATGGCGTCGAATATGCGCGCACACTGGTCAACCTGCCGCCGAACCATCTCCATCCGGACAATTTCCACGATCACCTGGAGCCGCTGCGCGAAGCCGGCATCGATGTGGAGATACTCGATACGGCGAAGCTGAAGGAACTCGGCATGAACGCGATCCTGGCCGTTGGCTCAGGTTCGGCGCGGCCGCCGCGCGTCGCGGTGCTGCGCTATCGCGGCAAGGGTGCTCCCGCGCAGCCGCTGGCTTTCGTTGGCAAGGGTGTCTGCTTCGATTCCGGCGGCCTCTGCATCAAGCGCGGCGAGCAGATGTTCGACATGAAGGCCGACATGGGTGGCGCCGCCGCCGTGGTCGGTCTGCTAATCGCGCTCGCTCGGCAAGGCAGCCCGGTTCATGTCGTCGGCGTGCTCGGCATCGCCGAGAACATGCCGTCCGGCACAGCGCTCAAGCCGCGCGACATCATCACGACAGCGTCCGGCCAGACCGTGGAAGTGTTCGACACGGACGCGGAGGGCCGCCTGATCCTGGCCGACTGCCTCTACTATGCCGCCTCCCGCTTCAATCCGTCGGCGATCGTCGATCTGGCCACGCTGACCTATTCGGTGATGCGGGGGCTCGGTTCGGTCTTCGCCGGTCTTTTCAGCACCGACGATGCCATGGCGTCGCGGATGATCGCGGCCGGCGAGAAGGTCGGCGAGCGGTTCTGGCGGTTGCCTCTGGACCAGGCCTATGACGAAGGGCTGCAATCGCCGTTCGCGGATATCCGGCACCATGCCAAGGACATGGAGGACGGCGACGCTCCTTATGCGGCGGCGTTCCTGCGCCGTTTCACTGAAGATCGTCCGTGGGTGCATCTCGACATCGCCGGCAAGGAGATGGCCGACGAGGATCGGCCACTGGGCCGGGAAGGCGCCACGGCGTTCGGCGTGCAGATGCTGGAAGAGTGGGTGCAGGCCGGCCGGAGCAAAAGCTAGGCGATGAGCATCATGTCTTCAGCCAAACAAGGAGCAGGGATGTCGCCCGGGATCACAAGCAAAGAAGGGCGGGCTGCCTTCCGCGGCTACGAGACCTGGCACCGGATCAGCGGCGAGCTTGGCGGCGACAAGGCCCCGGTCGTCATCCTGCATGGCGGGCCGGGCGCTGCCCATAACTACGTCGACGCCTACAAGCTGCTCGCCCGAGATGGCCGCGCCGTCATCCACTACGATCAACTGGGCTGCGGCAATTCCACCCTGCTGCCTGAAAAGGGTGCAGACTTCTGGACGCCCGGGCTCTTCATCGAGGAACTTGAAAACCTCGTCGACCATCTCGGAATCCGCGATGGCTTCCATGTGCTCGGCCAAAGCTGGGGCGGCATGCTGGGCGCCGAATATGCGGTGACACGGCCGAAGGGCTTGAAATCGCTGACGATCGCGAACTCGCCGGCTTCGATGAAGCTTTGGGTGGAAGAGGCCAACCGGCTGCGCGCCGATCTCCCCAAGGACGTGCAGGAGACGCTCACTCGGCACGAGCTCGCAGGCACGACGGACGACCCGGCCTATCAGGCAGCGACGATGGTCTTCTACGAGCGCCATGTCTGCCGCGTGGTGCCGTTCCCGCCCGAGGTGACGGAGACTTTCGCCCAGGTCGCGCGCAATCCGACCGTCTACAACGTCATGAACGGCCCGAACGAGTTCCATGTGATCGGGACGCTGAAGACCTGGACCGTCGTCGACCGCCTGGCGGCCGTCGACGTTCCCACGCTGATCATCTCCGGACGCCATGACGAGGCCACGCCGGCGACCGTGCAGCCCTACAAGGACTGCATCAAGGGATCGCGCTGGGAGATTTTCGAGCATTCCAGCCACATGCCGCATGTCGAGGAACAGGACCTATGCATGCGGGTGGTCGGAGACTTCCTGGACGACAACGACAGCTGAGAAAAGGGGAATCAAGCATGAAGAAACTGCTTTTGGCGGCCTCGGCCGCGGCATTGCTGGCCGGCATTTGGCTGGCGCCGGCACAGGCCGAATACCTCAAGGAACACCGAGGCGGCACCATTCGCCTGCTGGCCCGTTCGGCAGCGGGGACGCTCGACCCGCACATCAATTACACCGACCAGGGCTGGCAGATGTATCAGCCGATCTATGATGGCCTCGTCGCGTTCCGCAAGGCCGAGGGCAAGGACGGTTTCTCCGTCGTTCCCGATCTGGCCGAGGCGCTGCCGCAGGTCAGCAATGACGGCAAGACCTTCACCTTCAAGCTTCGCAAGGGCATCAAGTTCTCCAACGGCCAGGATCTTGGCGTGAAGGACGTCGTGGCCTCCTTCCAGCGTATCTTCAAGGTTTCCGGCCCGACTTCCGGCACCTTCTATGCCGGCATTGTCGGCGCCGACAAATGCCTGGCCGACACTAAGAGCTGCACGCTGGAGGGCGGTGTCATCGGCGACGAGGCCGCCGGCACGATCACCATCAACATCACCAAGCCGGACGCCGAAATCCTCTACAAGCTGGCCTTGCCGCATGCCGTGGTCCTGCCGGCCGATACGCCCGCGGAAGACATGGGATCGAAGCCCATTCCCTCGACCGGCGCCTACATGATCTCCGCCTTCGACCCTAACAAGGGCATGACCGTCACCCGCAATCCGAACTTCAAGCAGTGGAGCGAGGAAGCGCAACCGGATGGCTATCCGGACGTCGTGCAGTATGATTTCGGCCTGTCCGAGGAAGCGGCCGTCACGGCGATCCAGAATGGCGAAGCCGACTGGATGTTCGACGCGCTGCCGAGCGACCGCCTGGCCGAACTCGGAACCAAGTTCAAGGACCAGCTGCACATCTCGCCGCTTTCCGCATGGTGGTATGCGCCGCTCAACACCCAACTCGCCCCGTTCAACAATGAGAAGGCGCGCCAGGCGGTTGCCTTCGCGGTCGATCGCAACACACTGGTCAAGCTGTTCGGAGGCAAGGTGCTTGCCTCCCCGGTCTGCCAGGTCCTGCCTCCGGACTTCCCCGGACACGTGGATTACTGCCCCTTCACGAAGAACCCCGGCGCCAAATGGTCGGCGCCCGATCTCGACAAGGCGAAGCAGCTCGTCGAGGAATCCGGCACCAAGGGCCAGAAGGTCACCATCATCGTCGAGGACACCGCCGTGTCGCGGTCGATCGGCGTCTATCTGCAGAGCGTGCTGACCAGCATCGGCTATGCCGCCGACGTCAAGCCGATCTCGTCCAACATCCAGTTCACCTACATCCAGAACTCCAACAACAAGGTGCAGATGTCGGTCTCGCAGTGGTATAAGGACTATCCGGCGGCGTCGGACTTCCTGAACATCCTGTTCAGCTGCGCCTCCTACCGCGAGGGCTCGGACGCCTCGATCAATATCTCCGCGTTCTGCGACAAGGATATCGACGCCAAGATGCAGAAAGCGCTCGATCTCGGCGTGACCGATCAGAATGCGGCGGACAAGCTGTGGGCCGAGGTCGACAAGGAAGTCACCGACAAGGCTGCTGCCGTCGGTCTCTTCACGCCGAAGCGGCTCGACTTCGTCAGCAAGCGGCTGGGCAACTTCAAGTTCAACCCGCAGTTCAACTGGATGATCACCCAGTCCTGGGTTCAGTAAGCAACTGCGGAGGGGCACGTCCTTGTCGAGTGAAGCCATTGCCGTGCCGCGCAAGACGCGAGGGCCCTGGGCCGTCGCGCTTGCGAAGCTGAAGCGAAACGGGGCCGCCATGGCGGCCCTGGCGATATTCCTTCTCATCGTCCTCGCCTGCGCCAGCGCGCCCTTCTATGCGCGCTGGGCGGGAGTGGATCCGTTCGCCTCGACGCTCGACGCCGTTATCCAGGTCGACGGCGCCGACGTCCCGGTGATGGAGCAATCGACCGAAGGGCTCGGCCTTGGCTATACGCCGATCGGTCCGACCTGGCGGCTCGGCAACTATTTCCTCGGCGCCGACAGCCAGGGCCGCGATGTCATGGCAAGGATGCTCTATGGCGGGCTCAGCTCGCTGCTCATCTCCGGGGCCGCCACCATCTTCACCCTGATACTCGGCACGGCGGCTGGCCTGATTGCTGGCTATTTCGGCGGCGTCACCGATACGGTTCTGTCGCGCTTCCTTGACATATTGTGGGCGTTTCCGGTCTACCTGCTGGCGATTTCGCTTTCCATCGTCACCATCGCGCAGGGTATCTCGATCGGGCCGATCGTGATCGAGTCGGGCAGCCTGTGGCTGCCGATCATCATCATCGGCATCGTCTATGTGCCTTATGTGGCGCGACCGATAAGGGGGCAGGTTCTGGCCCTGCGCAAGAGCGAGTTCGTCCTGGCTTCGATCAACCTGGGCGTGCCGGGCGCCCGTATCCTGTGGCGCGATATCCTGCCCAACATCATGACGACGCTCATCGTCTTCGTGCCGCTGATGATGGCGCTGAACATGCTCACGGAATCCGCGCTCTCCTTCCTGTCGATCGGCGTGCAGCCGCCCGCGGCGAGCTGGGGCACGATCATCCAGGACGGGCAGGCGCTGCTCTACACACGGCCGCTGGTGGCGCTGGCGCCGGGCCTGGCGATCGCCGTCTCCGTGATGGCACTGAACGTCTTTGGCGACGGCCTGCGCGACGCGCTCGACCCGCGCTCCAAGGTTCGGCTGGGGCGCGACTGATGATCTACGCAATCCTGCGCCGTTTCGGTCAGATGCTGTTCGTGATGTTCGGCATCTCGGTCATCGTCTTCCTGATCTTTTTCGCCACGCCCGGCTCCGACCCTGCCGCGCGCATCGCCGGTCGCAACGCTTCGCCCGAAGTGCTGGCGGCGGTGCGCCACTCCTTCGGCTTCGATCAGCCGCTCTACGTGCAATATGTGAGGATGATGGAGAAGATCTTCGTCTCCGGCGATCTCACCTCTTTCGTCAACCGCGGTTGGAAAGTTGTGCCGGCGGTGATGGATTCCATCCCTGTCACGCTGTCGCTGGTGTTCGGGGCCGCGGTGCTGTGGGTGGTGGTGTCCATCATCATCGGCATTGTCGCCGCAGCGACTCGCGACAGCTGGCTGGACAGGCTGCTGATGGCGCTCGGGCTGCTTGGCATTTCGATGCCGGTCTATTGGCTGGGCGAGGTGATGAACCTGATTACCCAGAGCCGCTACCACGACAGCTGGCTGTTCTCCTGGGTGCCGCCGCTCGGCTACAAGAATTTCTCCGACGATCCGAAAGGCTGGTTCCTGACGCTGGTCATCCCGTGGATCACGCTCGCCGTCCTCTATATCGGCATCTACGGGCGCGTCCTGCGCGCGGCGATCATTGAATCGCTGCAGGAGGACTATATCCGCACGGCCCGGGCCAAAGGCCTTTCGGAGACCCGCATCCTGCTGCGCCATGCGCTGCGCACCTCGCTCATCGCCTTCGTCACCCTGTTCGGCCTTGATTTCGGAGCTCTCGTCGGCGGTTCCGCACTGCTCACGGAGGTGGTGTTCGGGCTGCATGGCATCGGCAAGCTAACCTACGACGCGCTGCAGAACCTCGATCTGCCGATGATCATGGCGACGGTGATGTATGCTTCCATGTTCGTGGTCGTCGCCAATGCGGTGGTCGATTTCGTCTACATCCTTCTCGATCCGCGCCTGAGGACATCATGATACTTTCGGTGCGCGACCTTCGGGTATCCTTCAGGACGGAAGACGGCCTGGTGAGGGCCATCGACGGCGTTTCGTTCGATCTCGCAGAGGGCGAGATCCTTGGCGTCGTCGGCGAATCCGGCTCGGGCAAGACCGTATCGCTGCTGGCCGTCATGGGGCTCATCACCGATCCCAACGCCATCATCGAAGGTTCGATCCGCTACAAGGGCCACGAGCTCGTCGGACTACCGGCGCGCGAACTGAGACGCCTGCGCGGCAACGAGATCGCCATGATCTTCCAGGATCCGATGACGGCGCTGACGCCGGTCTACACGATCGGCTGGCAGATCGCCGAACAGATCCGCGCGCATCGCAACATCAGCAAATCCAAGGCGTTGGAGCGCGTGGAGCAATTGCTGGCCGAGGTGAATTTCCCCAATCCCCACGAAGCGATGTCGCGCTACCCGCACCAGCTCTCCGGCGGCATGCGGCAGCGGGCGGTGATCGCGATGGCGCTGTCCTGCGATCCCGCGCTTCTGGTCGCGGACGAGCCGACCACCGCGCTCGACGTCACGGTGCAGGCCGGCATCCTCGATCTCGTGCGCAAGCTGCGCGCCACGCACAATTCGGCTGTCGTCTTCATCACGCATGATATGGGCGTAGTGTCCGAGCTCGCCGACCGGGTGATGGTCATGTATGCGGGACGCGTCGTCGAACGCGGCAGCCGTACGGAATTGTTCTCCGACCCGCGACACCCCTACACACGCGCGCTGCTCGGCTCGATCCCGCCGTTGACCGGCGAAAAACCGCGCCGCCTGCCGGCCATTCCTGGATCTCCGCCGTCGCTGCTGCGGCTGCCGCAAGGCTGTGCGTTCGGACCGCGCTGTCCCGTCCGCTATGAACCATGCGCGGCCGCGAAGCCGGATCTCGGGACGGCCACTCATGCCGCGGCATGCTTCCGGGTGGCACAGGCATGAGCGAACAGATGATCGACAACGACCAGCCAGTTCTCGAGACGCGCTCGCTGAGCAAGCGGTTCTCCATCGGCACCCGCTTTTCCGCCGAAGGCAGGCGGACCGTTCATGCGGTCGACAATGTCTCCCTCACGGTGGGGCGAGGGGAAACTGTTGGGTTGGTCGGGGAGTCCGGATGCGGCAAGTCCACGCTGGCGCGCTGCCTGGTGAGGCTCTACGACATCACCGATGGCGAGCTACTGTTCGAGGGAGACGACATCGCCTCGAAGTCGCTGTCCGAACTCAGGCCGCTGCGGCGGCGGCTGCAAATGGTCTTCCAGGACCCGTCGGCCTCGCTAAACCCGCGCCGCCGTGTCGGCGACCTGGTGGCTGAGCCGCTGCGCATCCATACGAAACTTTCGTCCGCGGAAATCAAGAAGCGCGTCGCGGAATTGTTCGATCTCGTCGGGCTGCTGCCGGACCACGTCATGCGCTATCCGCATGAATTCTCCGGCGGCCAGCGCCAGCGTGTCGGCATCGCCCGGGCGATCGCCCTCAATCCCGACGTTGTCGTGCTGGACGAACCCGTTTCGGCGCTCGACGTGTCGGTGCAGGCTCAGATCGTCAACCTGCTTGCCGATCTCCAGGAGAAGCTGAAGCTCACCTACGTCTTCATCGCGCACGACCTGTCGGTGGTGCGCCAGGTCTCGACCCGCATCGCGGTCATGTATCTCGGCTCCATCGTCGAGGAAGGCCCGGCGGAAGAAGTGTTCACGACGCCCGCCCATCCGTACAGCCAGGCGCTTATCTCGGCGGTCCCGGTTGTGGAGACGACGCCCGGTGGGACGCGCAAACGTATTATCCTGAGCGGCGATGTGCCGAGTCCGCTCAAGCCTCCGGCAGGGTGCCGCTTTCATCCGAGATGCCCGATAGCGGTGGAACGATGCCGAACCGAGCGCCCCGAGCTGAAGGAGCGTCAACCCGGCCGCAAGGTCGCCTGCCACTTTCCGACATTGACGTGAACTGACTCGGCAGCGAGTCGGTCCACCGCTAGCGCAGCGGATCGCTTGGGCGTTTCGATCTGAAAAAATACAGGGAAATCAGTTCTTCGCGATCGAACCGACTTCAACCGTGTCGACGCGCTTCAGGCTCATGCCGATTACCGGCACCAGCTGCTTGTTGACGCGCACCGCCACGGTAACAGTCATCGAGTTGTCGTCGGGAATGCGGGCCTGCATCACGCCGTTCAACTGGTTGCGGTTGATGGTGAAGACGACTTTCTGGGAATCGACGACATTGCCACCGACGATGTCCAGACCGTTACCGGTCGAGCCGCCCATGAAGTTGCCCTTGTAGCCCTCGCGGCCCTTGCGTTCGACGGTGGCCGACATCTTCTGGGTGAACACGCCGACGCGGCAGTCGCCGTCCAGTGTCATGCCGAGCTTGCTGTCAGGCGTGGTGCCGTTGAAATTGCAGGTGAATTTGGTGCCCTTGTACTTGCCGGCGATGATCTCGCCAGGGCCGACCCATTTGCCTTCGACCGAGCGAAAGAATTGCTTGTCCGGGTCCGCCCCGAAGGCCTTTTCGACAAGGCCGAGCGGCGCGGCGACCGCAACCGACAAGGGCAGGACGCAGGACAGGATTACGCTTTTCATGGACGACACCCGGCACGACAGAGTCTGTTCTTGGAACAGAAACGACCATGAAGAAGATTGGTTAATGCTTCGTCACTGGAGGCGGTTTCTCCATTTACCTTATTGCCCGGCCTGACCATCCTTGCGCGATGCGAAAGAAGTCAGCGCCGAGAGGAAATCGCCGAGGCCCGGGCGCTTCGCGGCGATGAAGGGCAGGGGGCGCGCGGTCTCCATGGCGGCGATGCCGACGCGCGCCGTCATCATGCCGTTGACCACGCCTTCGCCGAGCTTGGCGGAGAGTTTCGCGGCGAGGCCGTGGCCGACGATCTGTTGTACGAAGCTGTCGCCGACGGCGATCGAACCCGTGACCGCGAGATGCGCGAGGACACCGCGCGCCAACCGGAAGAAGCCGAGCGTGCCGGGGCGTCCGCCGTAAAGTTCCGACAGGCGACGGATCAGCCGGCCTGCCTCAAACACGACATAGGCGACGTCGACGAGGGCGCGCGGACTGACGGCGGTTACCAGTGAGACGCGCTTTGCCGCTTCCAGGATCATCGTCTTGGCGCGGGCGTCGAGCGGCGTGAGGATCTCGGTTTCGGCGAGCCGCACCAGATTGCCGCCGTCGATGATCTCGCCGCGCAACGCGTCGAGCGACCGGCGGCCGGCCGCGGTCTCAGGTTTCGCCGCAACGAAGGCTGAGAGCTCGTCGACCAGGGCGCGTGCTGCCTTGGGGTCGTCGCGCGCCACGGCGTCCAGCGCGCGTCGCTGCAGCTTTTCGACTTCGGCGAGGCGGGCGATGGCCAGGAATTCACGGATGAGAATGACGACCAGGGACAGCGCGGCGAGGGCCGCCAAGCCCGCCGCCAGCCAGCCAAGCCACTCGGCGCGCGCGAACAGGTCGCGGACCAGCTGGTCGATCCACAGCCAGACCGCGAGCGAGACCAGCGAGCCGAGCGCGCCGAAGAAGAGCCGGGCGAGCAACGACCGTTTTCTCGACGCGGTCGCCGGCGGCGGCGCGGCCTGCTCGATGTCCGGCTCGTCGAAGACGTCGATTTCGGAGGGGATGATAACCGCGACGTCGGCCCTGGTGGCACGGGGTTTGCGGACGGGCTGCTCGTCGGACTTGCGGGCGTGTGGCGTTTCCTGCCGCGGCGCCGCTTCGGGCTCGATGCGGAAGGCCGCCGGTTTGCGGGGCGCGGTCATGCGAGATGGTCTCCGATCAGAAACTGCAGCGCGCGGTCGAGCCGGATATGCGGCAACGAGAGGGTGACGCCCTCCGCCGTGCGCTCGAGCCTCGGGGGACGGAACCGCACGAAGCGGATGGCTGGCTCGTTGTTTTCTGCCTGCGGGCCGGAAAGATCGAACACGGCATCGACCTTTTCCGGCAGGTCACCCGGAAATATCGCGGTTTCGGTTTTGCCGTCGAATGTCTGGCCGTCGATCTTTTCGCCCTTGAGTGGTGTGCCGATGATGACGGGCAGCGTCTCGCTGCCTTGCTTGACGGTGCCTTCACGGGTTGAGCGCACCGCAGCCATGGCTACCACGTCGACGGCGGCGCCGCTGAAGTTCGCCCTGGCAACGGCCCGGTCGGCCAGGCGGCGCACGATGGCCTGCAGCCGGTCATGGCTTTCGTGATGCAGGTGGTCGGCCTTGGTCGCCGCCACCAGGATGCGGTCGATGCGTCGCGCGAAGAAGTCCGTGAGGAAGTTGCCCCGGCCCGGCCGGAAGCAGGACAGGATCTCGGTGACGGCCCGCTCGAGGTCGGCCATGGCCGCCGGCCCGGCATTGAGCGCCTGCATGGCGTCGATCAGCACGATCTGGCGGTCGAGGCGGGCGACGTGCTCGCGGAAGAACGGCTTCACGACATGCGTCTTGTAGGCCTCGTAGCGTCGCTCCATCATCGCCTGCAGGGATCCGGGGCGCGGCCGGCGGTCGGCGAGCGTCATCAGAGGTGCGAAGGTGAGCGCCGGCGAGCCCTCGAGATCGCCGGGCATCAGGAAGCGACCGGGCGGCAGCGTCGAAAGCGCCCGCTCGTCGAGTTTGCAGGCTTTCAGATAGGCGGCGAAGCTCTCGGCGAGGCGGCGCGCCGTCATTTCGTCGGCATCGGCATCCGGATCGACAGTGGACGCCAATTCGCGCCAGGCTTGCGAGAGATCGGCGCGGACGGGCAGCGTGGCCAATTCGACCGCCTCGCGCGAGAAATCGGCAAAGGATTTGCCGAGCAGCGGCAGGTCGAGCAGCCATTCGCCTGGATAGTCGACGATATCGACCGACAGTTTCCCCGCCGAAAATAAGCGATTCCAGCCTGAGGCGGACTCGTATTCGATGGTAAGCCGCAATTCCGAGATGGCGCGCGTCGAGTCCGGCCAGACCCGGTCGTTCACGAGGGCCGCGACATGGTCCTCATACTGGAATCGCGGAACGGCGTCGTCCGGCTGCTCCTCGAGGTAGGCGCGGGCGATGCGGCCCGACTTCTGCGCCTCGAACAGCGGCAGCCGCCCGCCATGGATGAGATTGTGGACGAGGGCGGAGATGAAGACCGTCTTGCCGGCCCGGGAAAGGCCGGTGACGCCAAGGCGCAATGACGGGGAGAACAGTCCCGCGGCGCGGCCTGAAAGCGTGTCGAGCGCAATCCTTGCCTCGTCGGTGAAGGTGGTCAGCGATGATGCCAAAAACAGGTCCCCAGGCGCAGGTCAGGCACCGATATAGGCACTGAGGCTGGCGTTTGAAATGGCTTCAGAGATCGGCAGGCGTGAGGAAGGCCTCCAGATAGCCGTTGCCCTGGGCAGCCTCGGCGAGATTGCCGGGGAAGCGCAAGACGGCGAGGCCGGAGGTTGGGAAGCCGTAGTTGAGCATGCCCCGCGCGGCTTCCTCGCCGTCGCCGGATATGGCCATGGCGAGGTCCTCCGTCATCGGATTGTGGCCGATCACGAGCAGCGAACCGAGGCTGCCATTGGTGCGGATGATGTCGAGATAGCCGGCGGCGTCCTCGCTGTAGAGCGTGTCGAAGAACAGCACCCGGCCGGTATCGGTGCGCCCCGCCAGCCCCTCCAGCGTCTGCCGAGCGCGCCTGGCGTTGGAGCAGAGGGTGACATCGGGAACGTAGTTGCGGGCGCGCATCGCCTCGCCGATCGCCTCGGCGTCGGCGATGCCGGATTCGTCGAGCGGACGGTCGAAGTCACGGACCCCGGGTAGCGCCCAACCGGCCTTTGCATGCCTCAACAGATAAAGTCTGTTCAATCGGACCCCCATCGTGCTGCCCGAGCAGGCGAAGCGCGATTAGTCACCAGAACGGCCTCGGGCACAATGGCCGACAAGGAGCAACCGCAACGAATCATGGATGAATTCGACCCACACCGCTGAAACAAAGGCAGCCGCGAAGGCCCGCTGGCGAGAGACTAACAATTGCGTGAGACTGTCACCGATTGCGCTTGTGCAGCCCCTTGTCCGCGAATATATAGGCGCCAAATTTGGGGTTGTTGGGTGAGTCGAATGAACGATATCGCTACCGCCGATTACGTACCCTCCGAAGACGAGCCGTTCATGAATGAACGGCAAAAATCATACTTCCGCCAGAAGCTGATCACTTGGAAGAATGACATACTGCGCGAAGCGCGCGAAACTCTCGAAATCCTACAGCAAGAAAACGCCAACCACCCCGACCTAGCCGACCGAGCCTCTTCCGAAACCGACCGAGCCATTGAACTGCGCGCCCGCGATCGCCAGCGCAAGCTGATCTCGAAAATCGACTCTGCGTTGCAGCGCATCGACGAAGGCACATATGGCTATTGCGAGGAAACCGGCGAGCCGATCGCGCTGAAGCGGCTCGACGCACGTCCGATCGCAACGTTGTCGATCGAGGCGCAGGAGCGGCATGAGCGCCGCGAAAAGGTCTATCGCGACGACTGATACTACATCGTCATGGATTGCAAAATGGCCGGTTTTCCGGCCATTTTCTTTTCCGAACCGGCCTAATCGTCCAGCGTTCCCATCGTCAGGTTGACGATGGTTCCCGTCATGCCGCTGGCTCGATCGGATGCCAGGAAGGCCGCCATATTCGCCACCTCGTCGAGCCTCATGATCCGCTTCGCGTGCGTGGTGCCGGCGAGATGGGCCTGGAACTGGTCCCAGCTCATGCCCGAAACCCCGGCCTTCAGGTCGAACACATTTCGCATGGTGGCTGTCTCCGGAATGCCGTGTGGCCGCAGGCCGACGACCCGGATGCCTTGGGGCGCGAGTTCGTAGGACAGGTCCCGGGTAAGCGCCTCCTTGGCGGCCTGCGCCGGGCCATAACCGCCATTCAGCGGGGTGCCAGTTCGCGCGGGTAGGGCGGTGACAGTCATGATCACCCCTGATCCGTGGGGGATCATGTGCCTCGCTGCCGCGCGCGCGGTAAGGAAGTAGGACGTGGTGTAGGCCGCGATAGGCACCGAGAACTGGGCGACTTCCAACTTGGCCAGCGGCGTCCCCAGTATCCCGCTATGGGCCACGCCGATGGCGTTGAACGAAATGTCGATCCGGCCCGCTTTGTCGACCACGGATTGCAGATGCGTCTCCACGGCCTCCTCATCAAGTGCGTCAATCGCCGCTGCCTCTGCGATGCCACCAGCCCAAACAATGTCCTTAGCGGTTGCCTGGACAGGCGGCTGCGTCCGGCCGGCCAGGTAGACCTTGGCGCCTTCGCTTGCAAATGCCCGTGCTACGGCGCCGCCGATTGCGCCGCCGGCACCGTAGATCACGGCAGTCTTGTCTCTCAACATCATGGCTCTTTCCTTTCGCTTCGACCGACGGCGAGTGCCGCCTGCGGGTAAAGACACCGCGACTGTGCGAAACTGGGCGCGCCGCCCATTTCGCGGCTCGCTCGGTGTCTAAAGAGGTGAAAGCGACGGAAAGGCGGAGGTACGCGATGGCGAGCTTGGACGACCAGGTTTCAAAAGCACAGGCCGGCGACGGTGAGGCGTTCCGCCAACTGATTGCGCCATACCGCCGTGAAATCCGGCTGCACTGCTACCGCATGCTTGGCTCGTTCCAGGATGCGGAGGATGCCCTCCAGGACACGCTGCTCTCTGCCTGGCAAGGCTTTCCCGGTTTCGCGCGTCGCGCATCGTTGCGCAGTTGGCTCTACCGGATCGCCACCAATCGCTGCCTCAACATGCGCAGGACCGCGAGCCGACGACCGGCGAAGACTTGGGACGTCCCGGGCGTCGAGCCGCCGGAGCCGAGCGGGCTAGGTGAAGTCGTCTGGCTGGAGCCGTTTCCCGACACGCTGCTGGAGGGCGCGTTCGACGCACCTCTCGGTCCGGACACGTGTTACGAACGGACCGAATCCATTTCCCTGGCCTTTGTCACCGCCCTGCAGGTCCTGCCGCCGCGCCAGCTCGCCGTGCTCATCTTGCGTGACGTTCTCGGATTCGACGCCAGGGAGGTCGCCGAAATGCTTGATTCAACCGTAGAATCGGCCAACAGCGCGCTCAAGCGGGCGCGCGGCGGCCTGCAGCGGCGGGCACGGCCATCGGCCGGCCGTGAGCCGCCGCCTGCCGGCAACTCCGTTCAGGAGAAGGCGATCGTGGCGAAATTCGTCAGAGCTTATGAAGCTGCCGATCTCGATACGCTGGTGACGCTCCTGACCGACGACGTCTTCATCTCGATGCCTCCGATGCCGCTCGAATATCGGGGCAGAAATCTCGTTGCCCGCTTCTGCGCCGGCATCTTCGGCGCGGGGCGGCGGTTCGACCTCGTGGAGACGCGGGCCAATCGCCAGCCGGCCTTCGGCGCCTATCTTCGCGGATCTGACGGCATCAGCCGTGGGATCGGGCTCATCGTGCTGGCCTTGTCGGGTGACCGGATCAGCGCAATGACCCGCTTTGAAAACACGGCGTTGCCCTGGTTCGACCTGCCCCGAACGCTGCCGGGTCGATGACCGGCGTGCGAGCGTCTATCGTTTGTGGCTGGCAAGCTCACCGAGGAGCTTGGTCATCTCGTCATCGAGAGACGGCTTTCCCGCGGGCTTGGGACTTGCCGATTGCGGAGGTGTTTCGTCGAGCGACGCCTCGAGTTCGTGCATCAGCGTGTCGTCGATGGAATCGTTGGAGGGGGGTGGCGGCGCATGGCGGGTGCTGCCGTTCGTCGTCCCAAAAGCCGGAAGCGGCATGACTTTCGCGGTTGGCTGGCTCTGCGCCACCGGCTTGGGCGCTGGGGCTGGCTGCCGCGGACGCGCTACGGCCACGGGCTGGGCGACCGGCTGGGCGACGGGCTGAGGCGGCGGTGGCGCAGCCTGTCTGGCTGGTGTGGGAGCGGGAGCCGGCGCGGGCTGAGGCGCGCGCGGACGGGGCGGGGCTGTCTGTTGCTGGCCGCTGTCCCCGGTGAGCGCCGGGCGGCGCGGCGTTGCCAGTCTTATGTCGCGCTCGACCACGACATCGGTCGGGCCGCCGATGAGGATCAGGTGTTCGATGTCGTCGCGGCGCACCAGCACCAGCCGGCGATGGCTGTCGACGGCGGTGGCATCCATGACCGCGAGCCGCGTCTTGCGGTTCCTGCCGCCGGCAACGAACGTACCGAAGGTGAGGTTGCGCACCACCTTGATGACGAGCAGGACGACGACGAGCAGGATGAGCGCTGCGAACGTCCACAGGATTGCGGCGACGTAACCTGGACCCGCCACGTTTTCCAGCCCCTGCAGCATCGGTGCACCCAATCGCCGTTTTTGAAGTGACGCGACACTAGACCGTGGTGGCGGCTCGCCGCAAGTTCGCATCGCCGATCGTGAACAGTTGAAACACGAATCCGCGCGCCAATTTTATCGGACATTTGCCGGCGGGGCCTTTTCCGCTACAGGAGAATGTGATTCAACCGGCCGTCCGCGGGTCGGACACCGGAATCACGAGCAGGGGGCACATGGCCAAGGAAGCGCGCGGCGATTTCTATCCGGTACCGATCGTCGACCAGAACACGCGTCCGGGCGCCGTCGCCAGGCTCATCGTCTTCATCGTCGTCCTGACGGGTGCTGCGATCGTCTTCGGGCTGTTCCGCGAGCGCCTTGGCGATCCTTTCCTGCTCGGCATGCTCGGCGTGCTCGCCATGATCGGCGTCGGCTTCCTGTTCGCGACCGCAATCGGCTTCGTTCAAATCGCGCCGCGCTCGACCGGCGACGAATTGTCGAAGGCCTTCGTCGATTCCATGTCGCAAGGGCTCCTGATCACCGACACGAAGGGCCGGGTTGTCTATGCCAACCGGGTCTATGCCGAGATGACCGGTGCCGCATCGGCGGCCGACCTCAAGACCGTCGAAGGCCTGCTCTCGGATGTTCCCGAGGCTTCTATGACCATCTACCGGCTGGCCTCGGGCCTGCGCGACGGGCAGCCGGGAGACGGCGAGTTTCGCCTGGCTCAGTCGATCAAGCCTGGAGCCGACCCCGGCGCGCGCTGGTATCGCGCCCGTGCACGCGCTTTCAGCGTGCCGGGCCAGCGGCTGCCGATGCTGGCATGGCAACTCGCCGATATCTCGCAGGAGCGGGCCGAGCAGGAGCGCTTCTTCCTCGATTTGCAGAAAGCGATAGACCACCTCGACCATGCGCCAGCCGGGTTCTTCTCCGCCGACCAGGAAGGCCGCGTCACCTATATCAACGCCACGCTTGCCGAGTGGCTGGGCATCGACCTCGCCAGCTTCACGCCCGGCGCCGTCTCGCTGCCGGAGATCGTTGCCGGCGACGGCATGGCGTTGGTGCGCTCCGTCAAGGCCGATCCCGGCACGACGCGCAATGCCGTCATCGACCTCGACCTGACGACGATGAGCGGCAGGGCACTGCCGGTCCGCTTCATGCACCGCGTCTCGGCGAGCCGCGAGGGCGTCAATGGTCCGACCCGCACCATCGTGCTCAACCGCACCCAGGGCGAGGACGCTTCCGCCGAGCTTCGCGCTTCCGAAGTGCGCTTCACGCGGTTCTTCAACTCGACGCCGATGGCGATTGCCGGCGTCGACGCGAACGGGCGCATCCTGCGCACCAACGCGCCGTTCCTGCAGCTGTTTTCCTCCGTCGTCGACCGCGATGCGGTCGACCGCCGCGTGCGGCTGGATTCCGTCGTGCACGAGCGCGACCGCGCGGCATTCGCCGCCGCCTTCGAGAAGGCGCGGCAGCGTCAGGCCAATATCGAGCCGATCGACTCGGTGCTGCCCGGTAGCGAGGAGCGCCACATCCGCTTCTACGTCAACGCCGTGGCCGACGGGGCCGGCGGCGAGGGCGCCGAGGAGTCGGCCATCGTCTACGCGGTCGAGACCACCGAGCAGAAGGCGCTCGAGGGCCAGATGGCGCAGAGCCAGAAGATGCAGGCCGTCGGTCAGCTCGCCGGCGGTATCGCGCACGACTTCAACAATGTGCTCACCGCCATTATCATGGCGTCGGACCTCCTGCTGACGAACCATCGCCCGTCGGACCCTTCCTTCCCCGACATCATGAACATCAAGCAGAACGCCAATCGGGCGGCGTCGCTGGTCAGGCAGTTGCTGGCCTTCTCGCGCAAGCAGACGCTGCGGCCGGAAGTGCTCAACCTGACCGATGTGCTGGCCGATCTCAGGATGCTGCTCGCCCGCCTCGTCGGCAACGACATCCGCCTGAAGATCGACCATGGTCGCGACCTGTGGCCAGTCAAGGTCGATATCGGCCAGTTCGAGCAGGTGGTAGTCAACCTCGCCGTCAATGCGCGCGATGCCATGCCTGCCGGCGGGGACCTCACCGTGCGCACCCGCAATGTCGCGACCGAAGAGTGCAAGTCTTTCGCCTATCGCGAGCTGACGCCGGGAGACTATGTGCTTGTCGAGGTCGAGGACAATGGCAGCGGCATCGCGCCGGATGTGCTGAAGAAAATCTTCGAACCTTTCTTCACCACCAAGGAGGTGGGCAAAGGCACAGGCCTCGGTCTCTCGATGGTCTACGGCATCATCAAGCAGACCGGCGGCTTCATCTTCTGCGATTCCGAAGTCGGCAAGGGGACGGTGTTCCGCATCTTCCTGCCGCGTCATGTCGCGGAGGCGAAGAAGGCAGGCGAGGCTGCCGAGGCGCCCGCCGCGGCGCAGGTCAAATACGCCGATACGGCAAAGGATCTCTCCGGTTCGGCCACGGTGCTGCTGGTCGAGGACGAGGATGCCGTGCGCATGGGCGGCGTCAGGGCGCTGACCTCGCGCGGCTATACGGTCCACGAGGCGTCGTCGGGCGTCGAGGCGCTCGAAGTCTTCGAGGCGCTCGGCGGCAAGGTCGACATCGTCGTGTCCGACGTGGTGATGCCGGAAATGGACGGGCCGACGCTGCTCGGCGAGTTGCGCAAGCGGCAGCCCGACATCAAGTTCGTCTTCGTTTCCGGCTATGCCGAGGATGCATTCGCCAGGAACCTGCCCGCCGACGCGCATTTCGGCTTCCTGCCCAAGCCTTTCTCGCTCAAGCAACTGGCGACGATCGTCAAGGACGTGCTGGAGTCATAGCACCGCTTGCGCATCGGCGCGGCCCTGCCATGATGGAGACGGGATAGGTCCTATCACGGGGGTGATGGAACGTGACGCCGCATATCGAGGCGGGCAGGGGTGATTTTGCCGAAACGGTGCTTTTGCCGGGCGATCCGGAGCGGGCCGAGTGGATGGCCAAAACCTTCCTTGACGGGCCACGCTGCGTCAATCGCAGACGCGGCGCCCTGGGTTTCACCGGTTGCTACCGCGGCAGGCCCGTCAGCATCCAGGCAACCGGCATCGGCGCTTCGTCGCTGCTGATCTATGCCCATGAGCTCCTCGACAGTCATGGCGTGAAGACGCTCATCCGCACCGGGACATGCGGCGCACTGACCGAGGACGTGCCGCTGCGCAGCGTTGTCATTTCCAGCGCGGTGCATGCCGAGGGCGAAATGAGCGGGCAAGTGTTCGGGCTTTACCGGCCGGCCGGCCCCGATCCGGCGCTTCATGCACTTGCATTGCAGCGTGCCGCCGATCTTTGGAATCCGCCACAGCGCGGGTCTTACCGCGTGCAGCGATATATTTCATTACCCGGATGGTTACGCCCGGTTTGACGAGCCCAGGGTCATCGGCGCGTTGGCAGTGGATATGGAAACAAGCGCGCTCTACCGCCTCTCGGCCCATTTCGGCGCGCGAGCCCTTTCGCTGCTGACGGTGGTGGACCATGTCGCCAGTGGTGAGCAGAGCGACTACTCCGAGCGTCAGGCGCTCTTTACCGATATGACAAGGCTGGCGCTCGAAGTCGTGGCGGACAGCTAGGCCTACGGCACAAGCTCCTTGCGCACCGCGGCCACGTCGCTGGAAGAGACCGCCGGAGCGGCGTTGCCCCAGCTGTTGCGCACGTAAGTCAGGACGTCGGCGATCTCCTGATCCTTGAGGCGCCACGCCAGGGAAGGCATCGCAGGGGTCGTCGGCGCCTGCGTCGTGTGCACGGCCTGGCTGCCAGCAAGTATGACCCTCGCCAAGGTTTCGGGGTTGGCTTGCGCGACGATCGAACTGTCGGCAAGCGCCGGGAACAGCACGCCCGAGCCCGCGCCATCGCCGCCATGGCAGGCCGAGCAATTGTCGCGATAGATTGCCTCGCCGGTCGCCATCCTCGCCTCGTCGGGCTTGGCCGGCTGAGCGTTGCCGGTGTCCGAGCCCAGGCTCTTCAGATAGGTGGCGACGGCCTTCAGGTCGGCGTCGGTCATTTGCGACGTCGAATTCTCGACGGCCTCTGCCATCGGCCCAGAGGCGATCGAATGCGCGTTGACGCCGGTTTTTAGGTATTTGATCAGGTCATCCTCGGACCATTTTCCAAGGCCCGTCTGCGCGTTGTTGGTGATGTCGGGCGCGAACCAGCCTTGAAGCGACGCGCCCTGCAGGAAACTGCTGTCCTTGTCGGCGCCCAGAAGCGACTTGGGCGTATGGCATGTGCCGCAGTGACCAGGTCCCTGGACGATGTAGGCGCCGCGATTCCACTCGGCCGATTTGGAGGCGTCCGGCGTGAAGTCCGTCTGTTTGAAGTTGAGCAGATTCCAGCCCCACATGCTGAGCCGAATGTTGAGCGGGAACGGCAACTGGTTGGCTTCAACCTTGTTCGATACAGGTTCGACCGTCGTCAGATAAGCCCACAGGTCGGCGATGTCCTGGTCGGTCATCCTGGTGTAGGCCGGATATGGCATGGCCGGATAAAGTCGCACGCCATCATGGCCGATGCCGGTCTTCATCATGTTGCGGAATTCGGCGTCGCTCCAATTGCCGATGCCGGTTTCCTTGTCAGGCGTGATGTTGGGCGGCACCAGGGCGCCGAATGGGGTTTCGAGCGGCAGGCCACCGGCCAGCGGCTTGCCGCCGGGCCGCGTGTGGCAGCCAGAGCAGTCACCGAGCACGGCCTGATACTGGCCCCGTATGATCTGGTCCGCCTGGTCGGCGCCCATTGCGGGGCTGAGCGCCAGGGTCGCGGTGCCGACGGCGAGGGTGAGACCGAGCTTTCTCATGCCTGCACCAGCGGCGCGCCTGGATTGCGCAGATAGTGGTTGCGGATGGCGTCGGCGGCGCGGAAAGCAAGCGCTCCGACCGTCCCGGTGGGGTTCTTGCCGGCATTCTGCGGGAAGGCGGAAGCGCCGATGACGAAGACGTTGGGAACGTCCCAGCTTTGCAGGAAGACGTTGACCGCGCTTCGCCTGGGGTCGGCGCCCATGATCGCGCCGCCGGTGTTGTGCGTGCTCTGGTAGGGCACGCTGTTCCAGCCCTTCTTGAGCCGGCCGACGCTGTACTGCTTGCCGCCGAGCTTCTTGGCGATGTCCTCCATGCGATCGGAGAGGTAGTTCGACATGCGGATGTCGTTGTCCGGGAAATCGAAGGTCATGCGCATCAGCGGTCGGCCAAACCGGTCCTTGTAGGTCGGATCGAGGTCGAGATAGTTGTTGCGCGTCGCGTAGCTGCTTCCCTGCGTGGAATAAGAAAGCGTGCTCTTGTAGCCCTGCACCGTGGCCTTCTTCCAGGCGCTGCCCCATCTCGGAGTCCCGGGCAGCGTCGGCCTCGTCCCGATCGGACGTCCGTTGGTCGGAATGCAGTTGATGCCCGCGCCGCCGACGAAATCCAGCGGCCCGTGATCGAAGGCGTCACCATTGTAATCGTCGATCGTCTGGCCGAGTGCGCCTGCCGCGATGAACGGATTGAAGTTCTTGTCGTCGAAGAACACCTGCGTGCCGGCATTGGTCTGGTAGCAGTAGTTGCGTCCGACCGTTCCCTCGCCGGTGTTGGGGTCGTAGATCTTGCCGATGCCCGACAGCATCATAAGCCTGGCGTTGTGCAGGCCGTAGGCGCACAGCAGCACCAGGTCGGCTGGCTGGAAATACTCCTCGCCCGAGGTGTCGACATAGGTCACTCCACGCGCCGACTTGCCGCCGGAATGCAGGTCGACATGCAGCACCTCGCTGTCGGTGCGGACCTCGAAATTGGCCTTCTTCATCAGCACCGGCAGGATCGTCGTCTGGGCACTCGACTTGGAATAGTTGGCGCAGCCGAAACGCTCGCAGAAGCCGCAGAAAGTGCATTGGCCCAGCGTCACCCCAAGCGGGTTGGTGTAGGCCCGGGACATATTCGCCGATGGCGTCGGGAAGGGATGCAGCCCCATCGACCGGCCGGCGTCGGCGAACATTGCCGGCGCGTAGGTCATCTCCATCGGTGGATTGGGATAATCGCGCGCCCGGGAATCCTCGAACGGGTTGCCGCCCTGCTGCAGTTGCCCCTTGATGTTGCCGGCCTTGCCGGAAATCCCCGCCAGATATTCGAACTGGTCGTAATAGGGCTCCATCTCCACCCCGGTCACGCCCCAGTCCTCGACCTGGAGGTCGGCGATCCGCGCGGCCCCATATTTGTTCGTAAGGTTGGTCTTGGTCTTGAAGTCCGAATCCCAGAATCGCCAGGTGTGGCCGTTCCAGTGGACGCCAGCGCCGCCAACGCCGTTGCCCGGCAGGAACGAACCAAAATCGCGCATCGGCAGCGCGGTCTGCGAGGGATCGTTGCGCATCGTCATGGTTTCCACGACGGGCTGCAGGAAGAGGTCGCGGCGAACCGAGTAGCGCAGCTCATCCTGCATATAACCGATGTTGAAGTCGGTGGCGGTGTCGCGCCAAGGGCCGCGCTCGATCGCCAGCACGTCGAGGCCCTGATCCGTCAGTTCGTTGGCCAGGATCGCTCCAGTCCAGCCCAAGCCGACGATGACGACATCCTTGCGGGGCAATATCTTGGTCATGGATCAGGTCCCCTTGCCAAGCCATTCGGGACGCCCGGCGATCGAGACGGGCGGTAGCGGATAAGGCTGGTTGTGCTTGCCGACATGATCCCGGTAGTCGTAGCGCGCGCCGGGGAAGCCAAGCATGCGCCAGGAAACCATGTCCTTGTTGCCGCCATAGACCGGATCGGCAAAGAAGCCTTCCATCGTGTTCTGCAGCAGAAGCCCGAAGAACTCCGCAGCCTTGACGCCGTTCGGCAACTCGACCTTTCCGCCCTCCATGGCAGTGAGGAACGCATCCTGATCCTCGGGCTTGAGGTCCGCGAATGCCTTGCCATCCCGCTGTTTCAGGAAGGCATCGATAGCCGCCAGGCCGGCGCGATAGCGCTGGGCCGGATTGGCCTCGCCCTGATAGCCCTGCGTAGGCAATCCGGGCAGGAAGGGGCCTTGCGTGTACAGCCGGCTGGAGGTTCCGAATGCTCCTGTCAGTTGGCGGTCGATATAGACCGCGCAACCGGCCTCCTTGCCGCCGATGCTCAGGTCGTCATGCGGGACGAGGCGATCGACGATGGCTTCGACAAGAGCCGCCTCCTGTGGCGTGAAGAACTGCCACCCACCTGGAAGCACCTGAACCGGGGGATCGGACGCCATCGGTTCCCAGGGCAGCGAACCTGACAATGTCCTCGCAAGGCTTACCGCCGGCGCGGTAACCGTGAGCATGGCAACAGATGACAGGAAAAGACGCCGATTCATCCGGACAGGATAACGATGGCCCATATTAGGTCCCTCGAAAATAAAAACTATCGAACTCAGTCAGTTACGCTCAAGTAAAGGTGACAAAAACCGTAAAGTTCAAGTCGCATAGATCGATTTGTTGACAGCCTGCGGAAAGATAGACTGCTCGTCAAGCGCATCACAAAATTGTTAGTTGGGCCTGTTGTCGTTCTTGGTTGTGCCTGTTCTTGAAGCCGGCAAAGCCGACCGCTGGCCGCAGGTCACTCCGCGGCCCGAGCTGTTCCAACGAGTTCGTCCCGGCTGCGGTCAGCGGCTCTCCGCTGCCCGGGCGATGGCCGCGCCTATAGAGCGCAGGTCGTGCGCGTCATCGAAGCGAAATGGCGCTGGTGCCCTTTTGGACAAGGCCGGCGGCATCATCTTCGGTCTGACGGCCGCTGACGGCAATCAGACTTTCGTCCTTACACGCGACCGCGACAGCGAGGGCCGCGTTCGATCGGTCGGCAGCCCGCGCGGCTAACCCCTGGTGCAGGTCGAAGCGGTAAAGGCGCCGTCCGGCTGCTTCATGATGATGTCGAAGGAAGGGCTGCCCGGACCATCCAAGGTTGCCTGCGTCATGGAGATCGAGTTGCCGCCGCTGGTGTAGCCGCCGAGGGGGCCGAGCCAGCTGATCTCGCCATTGGCGTCCATCTGGTAGTTGTAGGCCTGCGGCGCGCTGCCGAAGGTGACCGGACCGCTATAGACGTGTCCCTTGATGGTGATATCGCCGAGGTTGAGGAAAACGCCGAGCAGGTAGACCTCGCAGTGATAGGTTCCCTCGGGCATTTTGCCGTCGGTGAAATCGGCACGCGCGCCGCTTGCGCCGGCAACGAGAACTGCAAGAGTGAAAATAATGCGGATCGGGGAAGCCATGGCGCGTCGCTCGTTTCGCGCGACCTTGCCCCATTTTGCCATCGGCTCGCAACTGCGACCGAACGGTGGTCGCGCCATGCTGAACTTATAGTTCGGGCAGCCTCGGTAATTGAACGAAATCTAGGCTGCCATGCGCAAAGTTTCGTCATGACCGGGATCGCCATTCCTCGTTAGGATTCGACAGCTCAAGCTCTATCCCATTGAAAAGGATGGATTATCCACGGCGCGGCGCGCGGGTGTACGGTTTGGCATGTCGATTGCTTCGCTACTTGCGTAGCGGTGTGATCCGCCGCCCAACCAGATTGATCGCCGGCGACCCGCCGCCGGCGAACTCAGGCGTTGCCTTCGAGGGGAAGGCGCCCGGCCGGAGCGTGGCGCACGATCGCGCCCGGCCGGGCATCGCATTCGTTATTGGCGGGAAATCCCCCTGTCGCAGTATTTCCAAGATTAGCTGGCCTGCAAACTCTGGCGCGGCAATGGCTGCATGCTAATCTTTTCTTGGCCTTGGTGAGTCGGCCGCTTTCCGTATCAGTCGCAAAATGAGGGGAAGGCGCCGGCTCCCGCCTGCAAGCTCCGCGCAAGCAAGCCCGCCTAGCTTCCCCTGCAGTGATTGTCGGTCAATGCGTCCAGAAAATCTCCGGGGAAAAGGCGATGGAACGTTTTGTCGAGGACTATCAGAAGCGACGGCTGACCGAGCGCGTCGATATCATGACGGCAATCAATATCCTGATGTCGCAAGGCTACGACCAGGACGACCTGCTGGGCGAAATGACGAAGGTCTTCTACGTCGATCTCGACGCCTATAACGAAGTCATGGCGCGGCACTGAGGGCTAGAACAGAGCCTTCCAGGCGAAAGCTCAGCCGGCGCGGCGGAAGTCGTGCACGCGGTTGCGACCACCGCGCTTGGCTGCATAAAGCGCTTTGTCCGCGGTGCTGAGCACTTTGTCGAAGCTCATGCCTTCGCTGCTGCCGAAGGCGAAGCCGGCGCTGACGGTGCATTTAAGCTTGCCTGCCTCGGTGTCGATCGTTCGCGCCGCAAACGCCGTTCTTATCCGCTCGGCGGTGCTCTCGACCATTTCGGGTAATGTGCGTTTCAGCACCAACGCGAATTCCTCGCCGCCCATGCGCGCGGCGACGTCGTTCGGGCGCAAATTGCCGGCGAGCTCCTGCGCGAAGACTTTGAGCACCTCATCGCCTGCGGCGTGGCCGAACTGGTCGTTGATCGCCTTGAAACCATCGAGATCGAACACAACCACCGCCACGAAGGCGCCGACCGGCGCCTTGCCGTGCAAATCGAACAAGGCGCGGCGGTTGAGCAGTCCGGTCAGCGCATCGGTCTGTGCCTCGCGCTGGTGATGGCGGGCAAGCCGGCCCTGGTTGAGCGCCAGCGACAGCGCGCCGATGCCGGTCATCGAGGCGATGACAATGACGAGGCTCAGATCCTCCGCCCAATTGCTCGGCGCGTGGCCGAGCACAAGCTTGCCGTCCCAGGCCAGCGCCGCCGCGCACAGCACGAAGGAGGCCGCCGTCAGCGAGTAAAGCAGCGCCACGCCCGTGAGCGGGGCAGGCGCTTCATCGCGGCCTTTCCAATATTCATACGCCGTCGCGAACAGGATCACCGCGGCGAGCGAGTTCTCCAGCATGAAGCCCAGCCCGTCATAGCCGAGCGCAATGGGCGGCAGGGCGAGCGCGAAGGAGATGCCGGCGCTGAACACGATGCGCGGCAAGGGCGAGTTCGCGGTGCGGAACTGGTGAGCGGCGCCCAGCATCACCGAGAAGCCAAGCAGGAGCAGCGCTAGCGTCAGGACACCGAGAGCGGTATCCGGCGTTTCGATATAGGCGTCATAGACAAAGACCTCGGCTACAATGACCAGCACGCTGATCGCCCATGTCAGCAGGAACCGGTCGGAACGGGCGGTCAGCCAGGTTCCGAACAGCGTCAGGCTGAGGCAGGCTGCGGAAAAGCCGACGGCCAGCAGCAGTGAGTTGTAGTCGAGCAGCATGCAATAGTCCCCGCCGCCTGGCTTATGCAACCTGGCGTAGGTGTATTAGTGCCCCAAGGAAGTATCGATAAGGTTACGATCGCCGAGAAGATGCGAGGCATTCCCCTGTGCGTCAGCCCACCCGCTTCATGAGCGCCATGGCGCCGAAGGGCGCCCGCACCTTGCCCTCGGTGATGAAGTAGACGAACACCTCGCGCGGTTTCACCGGTGCATCGTTGCCGAGGTCGGCGCGCGGCAGGTCGGCGGGCTGCTTGCCCTCAGCCCAGGTCTTTACCCGCGCCGCCCAGTCGTCGAGGCCTTTCGGCGTGTAGCAGTCGGAGTTGTCGTCGCTGCCGGTCTGCAGGCGCACATAGACAAAATCGCCGGTGACGTCGGCGATCGCCGGATATTTCGCATGGTCGGCATAGACGATCGCGGCGTTGTATTTGCGGGCCAATGCGGGGAACTCCGGCACGATGAAGCTGTCATGCCGCACCTCGAGTGCATGGCGCAGCGGCACGCCGTCCTGCTTCTCAGGCAGAAGCTTCAGGAAGGCCTCGAAATCCTCGGCGTCGAATTTCTTCGTCGGCGCGAACTGCCACAGGATGGGCCCGAGCTTCTCGCCGAGCGCGGCAACGCCGGAGCCGAGGAAGCGCATCATCGATTCTCCGGCTTCGCCAAGCACGCGGCGGTTGGTGACGAAGCGGTTGCCTTTCAGCGAAAAGACGAAGCCGTCCGGCGCATCGGCGGCCCATTTCAGGAATGTCGGCTCCTTGAAGCTGGAATAGTAGGTGCCGTTGACCTCGATGCTCGGCACCTGGCGGCTTGCGTAATGCAGTTGCTTGGCCTTGGCGAGCTTCTCCGGGTAGAAGGACGTATCCCAGGGCTCGAAGGTCCAGCCGCCCATGCCGGAGCGGATCGTTCCTCGGCTCATGTCTTGCTCCTCCGCGTTCAGATTTGGTCAGGCGGCTTTGTCGACCGGCTTCACCATGTCGACCAATGTCCATCCTGGCCGGTAAGGGTTGGCCCGGCGACCCGTTTCCCGATAACCATAGGCCGCATAGAGCGCGATGTTCCGCTCCATGCGTGAATTGGTGTAAAGCCGCACCTCCGGCAGCCCCCAAGATCGCGTCCGCTCGTCGGCGAAGTCGAGCAACCTGATGCCGAGCTTCCGGCCCTGAAAGGCCGGCGAAACGGCGACGCTGAAGATCATAGCGTGGTCGTCGTGCCGCTCGAGGACGATGAGCCCGGCCAGTTCGGGACCATCTTCCAGCAGCCAGGCCTCGCCGCGCTCAATGCGCGGCGCATAATCCTCGGTCACCGGGATCGGCGGCGTGCCGAAGGCAGCGGTGTAGGGCGCATAGGCTTCCGTGGTCAGCGCGACGATAGCGGGGAGATCGTCGGGGCGGGCAAGTCTCATGATTGATTGGTTCCTGCGGCGGCGGCCACGACTTTTGCCGTGCCAGCGGCGATTGCCCTGACGGCATCACGGCTAGCCTCCCCAAGGCCATGGCGCTCGGCCAGCCAGTGCGCGTCGTTGTAGGAAAGCCAAACCTTGCCTTGCGCATCCTCCCAGGCCAGCGCCTTCAACGGCAAGTCGATGCCGGCGGTCTGCTGGTCCTGCATCAGCGGCGTGCCGCCTTTCGGATGGCCGAAGATCAGCAGCTCGGTGGGACGAAGCTCCGCGCCGACTTCATGAGCGCCGGCGGCATGGTCGATGCGTGCGAAGACCCGCATGCCCGCATGGGTAACTGTCTCAACCAGTCGGTCGATGGTTTCGGCGACGCCGAAGCGGCTTTCGACGGAGACGAGGCCGTTGCTTGCCATCACTCGGCCGCCTCGCGCTTGCCACCGGGCCGCCGTTCCAGAAGCTCCTTCAGGAACTGGCCGGTATAGCTGCGCTTCTCGCGCACGATCGCTTCCGGCGTGCCGGATGCCACCAACTCGCCCCCGCCGTCGCCGCCCTCGGGGCCAAGATCGAGCACCCAGTCGGCGGTCTTGATCACTTCGAGATTGTGCTCGATCACCACCACCGTGTTGCCCTGGTCGACCAGTTCGTGCAGCACTTCAAGCAGCTTGGCGACGTCGTGGAAGTGCAGACCGGTGGTCGGCTCATCGAGGATGTAGAGCGTCTTGCCGGTCGCCTTGCGCGACAGCTCCTTGGCGAGCTTGATGCGCTGCGCCTCGCCGCCCGACAGTGTCGTCGCCTGCTGGCCGATATGGATGTAACCAAGTCCGACCTGGTTCAGAGTCTCCAACTTGTCGCGCACGCCAGGCACGGCGGAGAAGAAGTCGACGCCTTCCTCGACCGTCATGTCGAGGACGTCGGCGATCGACTTGCCCTTGAACAACACATCCAGCGTTTCGCGGTTGTAGCGCTTGCCGTGGCAGACATCGCAGGTGACGTAGACGTCGGGCAGGAAGTGCATCTCGATCTTGATGACGCCG
>NZ_JANINM010000325.1 GCF_024509055.1 Mesorhizobium sp.
CGCGGGCTATGGCGAGCATCTGCTGCTCGCCGCCCGAAAGGTCGGTGCCCCGGCTCGCGCGGCGTTCCTTCAGCCGCGGGAACATCGTGTAGATGCGCTCCAGCGGCCAGCGGTTGACGGCGGTCAATCCGGCCAGGATGATGTTTTCCTCGACGTTCAGGCTGCCGAAGATGCGCCGGTTCTCATGCACGAGCTGCATGCCCTGGCGCGCTATGCTGTGCGCCTTGCGGCCCGCCAGCTCGACGCCGTCGAGCATGACCGAGCCGTTGCGCGGCGTCACCACGCCCATCAAGCTCTTCAGCGTCGTCGATTTGCCGGCGCCGTTGCGCCCAAGCAGCGCCACGACTTCGTTTTTTTCAACCTTCAGCCCAACGTCGAACAGGATGTGGCTGTCGCCGTAATAGCTGTTCAGTCCGCTGACCTCGAGCAGGCTCATGCCATCTCTCCGTGCACCCCGCCGAGATAGGCTTCCTGCACTTTCGCATTGGTCTTGATCTCGCCGGGGGTGCCTTCGACCAGCACCCGGCCTTCCTGCAGCACCGTCACTTTCCCAACCAGTTCGAAAAGCGAATCCATGTCGTGATCGATGATGATCATCGTGCGTCCGCGCGCGATCGACTTGAGCAGCGCCACGGTCTCGACGCGTTCGCGCGGGCTCATGCCGGCCAGTGGCTCGTCGAGCAGCAACAGGCTTGGCGATGTCGCCAGCGCCAGTCCGATTTCCAGCCGCCGCTTCTCGCCATATGCCAGTTCCGAGACCGGCCGGTCGAGCCGCGCCGTCAGGTTCACCAGTGCCGCGGTCCGCTCGACCTGCTCATCGAGACCTGGAACGGCGTGGAGGCTCTTGAACAGATCGAGCCTGAACTTGCCCCGCGCCTCGCCAAGGGCCGCAATCGTGAGATTGCGCCTGACCGTCAGCCGGTCGAACAGCTGGTTGATCTGGTAGCTCTTGGTCAGCCCCAGCTGGCAGACGTCGGACACGCCCATGCCCGTTATGTCGCGGCCCTCGAACATGATCTGGCCGGACGTGGGTGCGATCTCGCAGGTCAGCATCTTGAAGAAAGTGCTCTTGCCCGCGCCATTCGGCCCGATGATGCCGCGTATCTCGCCATGGTCGACCGCGAAGCTGATGTCGCTGTTGGCCACGATGCCGCCATAGCGCTTGCTGAGGCCCTGCGCCCGCAGGATCGGCCCCTGCGCGCGCGCCTCGCCACGCTGGCGCGCCGGCATCGGCTCGATGGAGGCCGGATCGAACGGCGCGCTCGTCGCCGCGGTTTCGGTCGGTTCGGCATTCTTACGACGGCCGGTTGCGAAACCATAGAGGTCGGCAATCGCGCCGGCGATGCCGCGCCGCAGGAAGCAGACCAGAAGCACGAAAACGATGCCCAGCACCAGCTTCCATGTTGCGCCCAGATGCAGGGTGTTCTGGAAGAAGTCGCTGAGATACAGCCACACCGTCGCGCCAAGCAACGGTCCGACCAAGGTGCCCGCGCCGCCAATCGCCGTCTGCATGACGACCTGGCCGGAGGTGTCGAACATGAAGGCGTCCGGCGGCATGAAGCCCTGCATGACGCCCAACAGGCCGCCGGCAAAGCCCGCATAGATCGCCGCCACCACGAAGGCCGTCAACTTGTAGCCGTGGATATTGTGGCCAAGTGCTGCCGCGCGCTGCGGATTGTCGCGGATCGCCGATAGGATCGCGCCGACGGGCGAGCGCACGATGCGCAGCGCAATCACGATGCCGACGA
>NZ_JANINM010000326.1 GCF_024509055.1 Mesorhizobium sp.
TTCGACACGGCGCTCAGGATCGAGCAGCGCTATTTCACCGAGATCATGCAGTCGAAGGAAGCGGCGGCGATGATCCGCTCGCTGTTCGTCTCGCTGCAGGAGTTGAACAAGGGCGCCCGCCGCCCGGCCGGGGTCGCGGACACCAAGTTCAAGAAGATCGGCATTCTCGGCGCCGGCTTCATGGGCGCCGGCATTGCCTATGTCACCGCGAAGGCCGGCATTCCGGTCGTGCTGCTCGACCGCGACATGGCCTCGGCCGAGAAGGGCAAAGCCCACTCGGACAGCCTGATGGCGGATCAGGTCAAGAAGGGCCGGGCCAAGCCGGAGGACAAGGACAAGCTTCTGTCGTTGATCACGCCGACGGCCGACTATGCCGACCTCGCCGGCTGCGATCTGGTGGTAGAGGCGGTGTTCGAGGACTCGGCGGTCAAGAAGGAAGCCACCGAAAAGGCTGAGGCGGTATTGAAGTCGTCGGCGATCTTTGCTTCCAACACGTCGACCATACCGATCACCTCGCTGGCCAAGAACTCGGCGCGGCCGAAGAATTTCGTCGGCATCCATTTCTTCTCGCCGGTCGACAAGATGATGCTGGTCGAGATCATCCTCGGCAAGAAGACCGGCGACAAGGCTCTCGCCGTCGCTTTCGATTTCGTGCGCGCCATCAAGAAGACGCCGGTCGTCGTCAACGACACACGCGGCTTCTTCGTCAACCGCTGTGTGCTTCGCTACATTTCGGAAGCCTACAAGATGCTGATCGAGGGCGTTCCGGCGCCGATGATCGAAACCGGCGCCAAGGCGGCCGGCATGCCGGTCGGGCCACTGGCGCTCAACGACGAGACCGCCGTCGACCTTGCCCAGAAGATCATGAAGCAGACCATCAAGGATCTCGGCGAGAAGGCCGTCGACGCCCAGGAGATGGCGCTGATCAACACCATGGTCGACACGCATGGACGGCTGGGACGCAAGAACGGCAAGGGCTTCTACGACTATCCGGCCAAGCCGGCGAAGAAGAGGCTGTGGCCAGGCCTCAAGGACCTCTATCCGCAGCTCAAGCCTGAGAAGGTCGACTATGATGAGCTGAAGCAGCGCCTGCTGGTCACCATCGCGCTGGAGGCTGTCCGGGTGATGGAAGAGGGCATCGTCACAGATCCGCGCGAGGCGGATGTCGGTTCGATCCTCGCCTTCGGCTTCGCGCCCTTCACCGGCGGCGTGCTCTCCTACATCGACGGCATCGGCGCCAAGCGTTTCGTCAAGATCGCCAAGGGCCTGCAGAAGAAGTACGGCGCCCAGTTCAAGGCGCCGAAGCTTTTGCTCGACATGGCCGAGAAGGGCGAGGCCTTCTACGAGCGCTTCGACCCTTACCAGAAGGGCGAGGTCAAGCAGGCCGCCTGACAGCCAGCGACGGATGTCTGCGCCTTTGGCGCGCACAGGGGCCACGGTTTAAGCCGTGGCCCTTGTGTTGTTAACCGAGCCTCACTTCGTAGGAAGCTCAAGGCCGAGGCGTTTTCCGATCAATGTTCGGCCCGGAAGGTTTTGCCGAGATCGACCGCGTCCCCGAAGTAATGCCGGAATACGTAGAACAACGGATTCCATTGCGCGGTGTCGATGTAGTTCGTTCCCGGCACGACGATGCTGCTGTGTGCATGAACGCGCCGTACGTCCACCTCGATGATAAGGTTCGTCGAGGCTGCGCCGGGCTGCTTCGCGCTGCGATGACAGGTCAGCAGTTGCGCTT
>NZ_JANINM010000327.1 GCF_024509055.1 Mesorhizobium sp.
CGCGCGTCCATTCCTTGTTGGCGTAGTCGCCGAAGCGGCGCGGGTCGAGATCGGACGTGTCGAGGCTGTTGCCGCCCTCGACGATCCGCTCCGACAAATAATAGCCGATCGTGCCGCCCCAAAGGATGCCGCCGGGCACGCCTTCGGCCAGCCACACATTGGGCAGGCCCCAGGCCGGGCCCATGAGCGGCAGCTCGTCGGCCGTCATCTGGAAGGGGCCGCGCACATTGGCCTTGATGCCGGCCCGGCCCAACGCCGGCACCAGCTCCAATGCCTGCTCCCAGTTCCACGATACCGCCTCGAAATCCTCCTCGACGAGGTCGGCGCCGAACCAGGCAGGCACGCCATTCTCGGCGAACAGCTTGAGGTTCGCGGTGCGCTCATAGGGCCCGAACATGAACCCGTCGCCTTCCTCGCGCAGGTACCCTTCGAAACCTTCGTCGCGCAGGATCGGCATTTCCGGCCGCCCCTCTCTCTTGCGCTCGATGATTTCCGGCACCGGTTCGGTGATCCAGTACTGGTGCAGGATCGGGATGGCCGGGATTTCGAGGCCGAGCAGCGCGCCGGTCTGGCGCGCGTAATTGCCGGTGGCTGAGACCACGTGCTCGCAGGTGATGTCGCCCTTGTTGGTTTGAACGAGCCACTCGCCGGAGGCGGTCCGCTTGAAGCCCGTGACCTCGGTGTTGAGATAGACCTTGGCGCCCAGGTCCCGCGCGCCCTTGGCCATGGCATGTGTGACATCGGCCGGGGCGATGTGCCCGTCATCGGGATGGTAGAGCGCGCCAAGCATATGGTTGTTGTTGAGCAGCGGGCAGACTTGCCTGGTTTCCGCCGGCGTCAGCAGATGTGCGCGCATGCCCTGCACCTCGGCCACGCTCATATAGCTCTTGAATTCGTCCAGCCGGTCGCGGCTGTTGGCGATGCGCAGCTGCCCGCATTTGTGCCAGCCGACCGGTTGCCCCGTCTCGGCCTCCAGCCCCTCATAGATCTCGATCGTCTTGTTGATCATGCGCCCGACATTGATGTTGCGGGCATAGGAAGGGATCAGGCCCGCCGCATGCCATGTCGAGCCGGCGGTCAACTGGGTCCGTTCGAGCAGCGCGACATCCGTCCAGCCTCGCTTGGCAAGGCCATAGAGGATACCCGCGCCGACGCATCCCCCGCCGACGATCACCACTCTCGCATGTGTTTGCATGAAGCCACCAGATCCGGACGTTTTTGAACAAGCGCCGTCGAAGCTACAGGCGGCGAATGGCCGTGTAACGCCTTCAAAATCTTGGGGTCATGATAAGCTGGATTTATGCAGGCCCGTTGCGCGGACGCTGCAACTTCTCACGCCTCCGCCAGCCGCCCGTGCGCGTGGGTGGTATCGGCGAGCGTCTCGATGACGCGGCAGTCGCCGACCCGGCCGTTGGCGCATTGCCTGACCATGCGCAGCAGCTCGTCGCGCAGCGCGTTGAGGCTGGCGATGCGCTTGTCGACCTCGACCAGACGCGCCTTGGCGATGGCGTCTGCGGCGGCGCAGGACTGGTCGGGGTCATCCTGCAGCGTCAGCAGCGTGCGGATGGCGTCGACCTCGAAGCCGAGCTCGCGTGCGTGCCGGATGAAGGCGAGCCGGTCGAGGTCGCGGCGGTCGTAGAGCCGGCGGTTGCCTTCGGTGCGCGAGGCGGCCGGTAGCAGGCCGATCTGCTCGTAATAGCGGATCGTCGGCACCTTGACGCCGCTCTGCC
>NZ_JANINM010000328.1 GCF_024509055.1 Mesorhizobium sp.
CTTGCAATCGCTGGCAGGCTTGCCGGCTTTCCTGGTGTACTTCTGCACGGCACTGGTCGCCGTCATCCTCTACCTCTTCGTCTACACCCGCATCACCCCGCACGATGAATTCAAGCTGATCCGCGATAACATTCCCGGCGCGGCGATTTCGCTTGGCCTCAGCCTGCTCGGATTCACGCTGCCAGTCATCAGCGCCATGACTCACGCCGCGAATGTCATCGACTGCCTGATCTGGAGCGCGATCGCACTGATTGTGCAGATCATTGCCTACTTCATCGTGCGTATTCCGGTGCCCGATCTCTCGAAACGCATCGCAGCCGGCGAACTCGCGCCCGCAATCTGGCTCGGCCTGTCCTCGCTCGCGGCTGGCGCGCTCAACGCGGCTTCGATGATCTACTGACATGGCGCAAAAACCCGGCAACGAGTTCGGACGACGAAAGACGCCGGTGGCAACCGACGCCACCGCACCTGCTTCGAAACGGTCCGGCCACGTCGCGCTGGTACTGATGGGAGCCTTGGCGGTCGGCGGCGGAGCGTATGCGTTGATGCCGAGCGAGAAGTGCGATCCCAACGACGCTGCGCTCACCTCGGAGCAGCGTACGGCCTGCCAATCGCGACGATCGTCGTCATCCGGCGGGCACGGCTATTATGGCGGCTCGTCGCGCAGCAGCTATTACGGCGGCGACTCTTCGTCGCACTCCTCATCCATCGGCGGCTCATCTTCCAACATCGGAATCGGGCACACCACGCGCGGCGGATTCGGGTCGTTCGGCCATGCCATCGCCGCGCACTTCTCCGGCGGCGGCTGAAGCAACCCTATGCAACGCATCGAATGTCCCGAGCGTGACGACTGGCAGGCCACCGCCGAGGCAGCAGGCTTCGACTTTCATACCCTGGACGGCGAGCGATACTGGGACGAACGCGCTTACTACGCGTTCTCGCTGGACGAGATCGAACGCCAGATCGAAGCGCCTACCGGCGAACTGCACGAGATGTGCCTCGCGCTGGTGCGCCGCGTGGTCGACAACGAACGCCTGCTCCAGCGCCTGAAGATTCCGGCGGCCTGCTGGCCGTTGATTGCTGAAAGCTGGCAACGCCGAGACGCCAGCCTGTACGGACGCTTCGATCTTTGCTTCGACGGCCGCAGCCCGGCAAAACTGCTTGAATACAACGCTGACACCCCAACCTCGATCTTTGAGGCCGCGGTGTTCCAATGGACCTGGCTTGAGCAAGGCATCGAACGCCAGTTGATCCCCAGGCGCGCCGATCAATTCAACTCGATCCATGACAGCCTGATCGCGCGGTGGCGGGAGATCGCGGCCGGACGTCGCCTCCATTTCACGGGCAGCTACGAAAACCCGGAAGATGCCGTGACACTGAATTATCTCGAAGACACCGCTCATCAGGCAGGGCTCGATACGACCGCACTCGATATCGAGAGCATCGGCCTCAACAGCCAGCGCGGTTTTGTCGATCTCGATGATCGTCATATCGAACTGGCGTTCAAGCTCTATCCCTGGGAATGGATGCTGCGCGATTCCTTCGGCGGCAACGTGCGGTCGTCATCGACACGCTGGATCGAACCGCCGTGGAAAGTGGTGCTTTCCAACAAGGGCATCCTGCCGCTGCTGTGGGAGATGTATCCAAACCATCCCAATCTGCTGCCCGCCTATTTCGAGGACGATCCCAACGCCGACAAACTGGGAACGTCGTTCGTGCGCAAG
>NZ_JANINM010000329.1 GCF_024509055.1 Mesorhizobium sp.
CCCTTGGCGAAATCGGACGTGACCTTCGGCGCCGCAACCGGATCCTCCGAATAAGCGACCAGCGTCTGCCCCTTGAACAGATCGACGATCGATGCGGAGTCCGTGCCCTGAAGAGCGATCTTGGCGAGACGGTTCTTCGCGACTTTGACGGTGCCACCGGCGGCGCGCATCTTCGACCGAAGGTCGTTCATTTGCGCGACGGTGATACCGGCGTAGTGGGCCACGACGACTGAACCCGCGTTCGAGAACGCATCGTTCAGGCCCGTGACGAGTTCGCGTTTTTCCGCTCTGTCCACTGCCTATCTCCAGTTGACCCCTGCCTCATTTTCGAGGTCAGGCGTCGGGTTGCCTTTTGCCGGCCGGGCTATCCAAAACACGGATCTCCCGAACGGCGCTCGAGGATCCTGCCCCCTTTCGCCACACCCGCCGGCAAGCCGGATGATGCGCTGACAAAAGGCAAACACGGTTCGAACCTTTCATTGGAGCATTGCGCTCCTTTGTCGGGTCTTCACCCGTCTCATGCAGGCCCACATGAATTAAGGCCCCCTTTTTAACAAGGCCGGCCGCCTGCAATCTCGGACAGGATATCCGGAAGCCTTGCAGCTTCCGGGTTACCGCACCGCCGACGGATCGGCGGTGCGGAATTCTTCAGGATCGGCCAACGGCCGATCGGATGACAATCACGACGCGGCGAGCGTCGAGATGTCGAGCTTGAGGCCGGGGCCCATCGTCGAGGTGACCGACACCTTCTTGACGTAGTTGCCCTTGGCGCCGGACGGCTTGGCCTTGTTCACCGCATCGGCGAAGGCCCGCACATTCTCTTCCAGCGCCTTGACGTCGAACGAGACCTTGCCGACGCCAGCCTGCACGATGCCGGCCTTCTCGACGCGGAACTCGACGGCGCCGCCCTTCGAAGCCTTGACGGCCGCGGCGACATCGGTGGTCACGGTGCCGACTTTCGGGTTCGGCATCATGCCGCGCGGGCCGAGCACCTTACCCAGACGGCCGACGAGCGGCATCATGTCCGGGGTGGCGATGCAGCGATCGAAATCGATCGTGCCCTTCTGGACGATGTCGACCAGATCCTCGGCGCCGACGATATCGGCGCCTGCGGCCTTGGCCTCCTCGGCCTTGTCACCGCGCGCGAACACCGCGACGCGAACCGAGCGGCCGGTGCCGTTCGGCAGGTTGACCACGCCGCGAACCATCTGGTCGGCATGACGCGGATCGACACCGAGATTCATCGAGACCTCGACGGTCTCATCGAACTTCACCGAAGACCGGTCCTTGAGCAGCTGCAGCGCCTCATTGAGGGCGTAAGCCTTGTTCGGATCGATGCCTTCGCGGCTCTTGGCAACACGCTTTGCAATCTTCGCCATGATCTCAGCCCACCACTTCCAGGCCCATCGAGCGGGCGGAGCCCTCGACCATGCGCATGGCCGCCTCGACGTCGTTTGCGTTCAGGTCCTTCATCTTCTGCTCGGCGATCTGGCGCACCTTGTCGCGCGAGATCGTGCCGACCTTGGTCTTGCCCGGCTCCTTGGAACCCGACTTCAGGTTGGCGGCCTTCTTCAGGAAGTAGCTCACCGGCGGCGTCTTCATGACGAAGGTGAACGACTTGTCCTGGTAGTAGGTGATGACGACCGGGATGGGCGAGCCCTTCTCCAGTTCCTGGGTCTGCGCGTTGAACGCCTTGCAGAATTCCATGATGTTGATGCCGCGCT
>NZ_JANINM010000330.1 GCF_024509055.1 Mesorhizobium sp.
CGCGCGGCCTTCTTGCGCAGCGCGACAGCCTCGACGACCGCCGGCTGGTCGGCCTGGGTGGTGATGGCTCCATCGAGCTGAACGCCGAGCCGGTCGCAATATTCGCTGCGGGTCGCCGCTTCCGCGCCCGACGCCGCCAGCATGGCAAGCGAGATGCCCAGCAGGGCAGCCTTCCTCCATTCCGTCGAGCCTCGTTGCATTGGGGTCAATCCATCGCCTCGCCGCGACCGCCCGCCAGTCGCCGCCGGGATGTTATGCGGGGCGAGTTTTTCGCCAGTTTTTCCGGCGTGTTGAATCTTGTTTCCGGAGTGTGTCGTGAGGGTCGAAGCGGCTGATCTCCCCCTTGTGGGGAGATCACCTCGTACTGCGGCGCTTCTGCCTCTTCCCCTCGCAGCCTCATTCGCGTACACGCCCGGGCAAATCCCGCACAACCCAATCAGCGCTCCCGGACCGTCCCATGATCCGTCTCGAAAACATCGGCAAGCAGAACGGCCGCCAGATCGTCTTCATCGAGGCTTCGGCCGCTTTGCAGAAGGGCGAGAAGATCGGGCTCGTCGGCCCGAACGGCGCCGGCAAAACGACGCTGTTTCGCATGATCATGGGCGGGGAGCAGCCCGACGAGGGCCAGGTCTCGGTCGAGCGCGGCGTCACCATCGGCTATTTCAGCCAGGATGTCGGCGACATGGGCGGAATGAGCGCCGTGGCCGAGGTGATGGAGGGCGCCGGCCCGGTGAGCGCGGTTGCCGCGGAAATGCGCGAGCTCGAGCACGCCATGGGCGACCCCGACCGCGCCGACGAGATGGAAGAGATCATCGAGCGCTACGGCGAATTGCAGCATCGGTTCGAGGAGCTTGACGGCTATGCGCTCGACGGCCGCGCCCGTGAGGTGCTCGACGGCCTCGGCTTCTCCCAGGAGATGATGGACGGCGACGTGGCGAAGCTCTCCGGCGGCTGGAAGATGCGCGTCGCGCTCGCCCGCATTCTATTGATGCGGCCGGACGTCATGCTGCTCGACGAGCCGAGCAACCACCTTGACCTCGAAAGCCTGATCTGGCTGGAGAAATTCCTCAAGGATTACGACGGCGCGCTCTTGATGACCTCGCACGATCGCGAGTTCATGAACCGCATCGTCTCGAAGATCATCGAGATCGATGCCGGCGCGCTCACCTCCTATTCCGGCAACTACGAGTTTTACCAGCAGCAGCGCGCCCTGGCCGACAAGCAGTTGCAGGCGCAGTTCGAGCGCCAGCAGGCGATGCTGGCCAAGGAGATCGCCTTCATCGAGCGCTTCAAGGCGCGCGCCTCGCACGCCGCCCAGGTGCAGAGCCGGGTGAAGAAGCTCGACAAGATCGACCGCGTCGAGCCGCCGAAGCGCCGCCAGACCGTCGCCTTCGAGTTCCAGCCGGCGCCGCGCTGCGGCGAGGACGTGGCGACGCTCAAGGGCATCCACAAGTCCTACGGCAGCCGCTCGATCTATTCGGGCCTCGATTTCCAGATCCGCCGCCGCGAGCGCTGGTGCGTGATGGGCGTCAACGGCGCCGGCAAATCGACGCTTTTGAAGCTCGTCGCCGGCGCTTCCGAGCCTGACGAGGGCTCCGTCGCGCGCGGCCCGAGCGTCAAGATGGGCTATTTCGCCCAGCACGCCATGGAACTGCTGGAAGGCGAGCGCACCGTCTTCCAGACGCTGGAGGATAATTTCCCGCAGGCCGGCCAGGCGCCGCT
>NZ_JANINM010000331.1 GCF_024509055.1 Mesorhizobium sp.
GGTAGTTTGGCGGCCGGGACTGCGGCCCATCACAGCCAGCAGTCCCGGCGGCAGGCGACCGTCCCTAGGATCGGGTAACACCCGACGTCATCAAGGTCCCTGCCGTCTTTGTCCGCCATCGCTTGGAGAGTTGATTGGCCGCTGGCTTTCGCCACGCCCGCAAACAATCCGAAGCCTTTTGAGGATACCACCAGCATGGCCTTCTTGCATCAACAACCGCAATTGTGCCTCGGTTTCGATATCGCCAAAGACACCATCACCGTCTGTGACGGCGCCACCACCAGCACCATCGCCAATCAGCGGCGAGCCATCCGCGCCGTGCTCAAGAGCCACAAACACATAGACCTTGTCGTATGCGAGCCGACCGGCGGCCATGAAGGCCTGCTGCTCGAGGAGTGCCTGCGCGCCGGCATCGCCTGCCATCGTGCCGACACGCTCAAGGTCAAGAGCTTCATCCGCTCCTATGGCACGCATGGCAAGAGCGACGCCATCGATGCTGGGATGTTGAGAGGCTACGGCTGTGAGCGCTGGGCAAAACTGTCGCTTTGGCAGGCTCCGGATGCCGATGCGACAAGCCTACGCGCCCTGGTGCGCCGCCGCCAGGAACTGATCGCCACCAAGGTCGCGGAGAAGAATCGCGCCAAGGCACCTGGTAGCCACGGGCTCGCTGCCTCCTTCGAGGCCGTGATCAAGGTCGTGGAGCGTCAGATCCAAGCTATCGATGCAACCATACGCGAGCTCATCGCTAACAGCCCCACCCTCAAGCATCGGGCAGCCGTCTGCACGGCCATGGACAGTCTCGGCCCGATCGTGGCGGCCAAGCTGCTCGCCATCCTGCCCGAGCTCGGCACCATGACACGCCGCAAGGCTGCAGCCCTTGCAGGGCTCGCGCCTCATCCAAACGACAGCGGCCAAAAACACGGCTACCGCAAAATCCGTGGCGGACGACCAGAGATCAGGAGCATACTATACATGCCCGCGTTGCACGCCGCTGCCGGAAGAGGCGCCTTCGCAACCTTCTACAAACGCCTCATCACCAACGGCAAAAAGCCAATGGTGGCCATCGCCGCCGTCATGCGAAAGATCATCGTCATCCTAAACGCCAGGCTCAGAGACCACGCCATTCCTCAGAGTTGATGACGAAAATCGCGAAGGCCTACGCCCCAAACACCTTCTCGCCGTCGATCCAGACATTCCTGACATCCAGATCGTCCGTCAATCCGACGATGTCGGCGGCGGTTCCGTTGGCGAAGCGGCCGAGGCGATGAGACTGACCGATTGCCTCGGCGGGATAGAGCGAGGCCATGCGCAAGGCCTCGTCGAGATCCAGCCCGACGACGCGATGGACGAAGCGGATGGCGGAAATCATGTCGAGATCGGCGCCGGCCAGCGTGCCGTCGGCGAGCCTGAGGCTGCCGTCCTTGCGGTAGATGGTGCGGCCGTTCAGCGTGAACGACGTCATGTCGGTGCCGATCGTCGCCATGGCGTCGGTGACCAGCACGATCTTGCCTGGTCCCTGCTTGCCACGCAGCGCAACGGTCATCGTTGCCGGATGGACATGGATGCCGTCGGCGATGATGCCGGCGTACAGGCCGCCGGTGTCGACCGTCGCGCCCGCCAGGCCAGGCTCGCGATTGCCGATCTGGCTCATGGCGTTGAACAGATGCGTGACCACCGTGGCGCCGGCTTGGGCGAAGGCGCTCGCCGTCGAATAGTC
>NZ_JANINM010000332.1 GCF_024509055.1 Mesorhizobium sp.
GGCTGGAACCCCCAACTAAGAAGGATCAGTGGCAGGAACACCAGCACGATCATCAGGTTGATGGCGATGCTGACGACCAGGCCGAGCTGATCGAGCGCGGTGTCCTCGTAACTCGAGTTCTCGGCCAGCCAGCGCCCGACCGAAGTGTCGGCGAAACCGCCCTCCTCGCCGATCGCGCGCGCCGACAGGAACCCGATATAGGCAGTGACCAGTATGGTGCCGGTCACAACCACCTGGATCGAGACGAACAGCGCCATACCGATATAGCCGAGGATCGCCGCTGCGATGGTGAACAGGCCCAGGCCGATGGCAAGAAAGCGCAGCCATGTCGGCCAGGGCCGCCACGAGCCGTCCTTCGCCCTGAAGGGTCTGAGCAGGCCCATCAGGATCAGGATGACGCCGACGATGATGGTTGCGACGAAGCTCCTGGCGATCGTCAGCGAGAGCGGCGAACCCATCTTCTCGTTGACGACCGAAAGGAAGTAGTTGAAGCCAAGCACAATAGCCATCGCCGTCGTCAGGCCGACAAGCCAGCGCGCCGGGCCGGTCTCAACCGGGATCAGCCGCCAGTTGGGCAAGCGAGGCTCAAGCGCCGCATTGGTCAGCCGGTTGACGCAGAACACCATGCCGATGACCGAGAGCAAGGCGTTGAGGAAGGTGCCGATATCGCCGCGCAACACGCTGTAATAATTGAAGAAGAAGACGGCCGAAACGAAGAAGGCGCTGAGCGCCGCGGTAGGCAGCAGCGTCGACCAGAACGCCACCGAGAGTCGGCTGAGGTAGGACGGCTCCTCGACGCTGGGATCGGCTTCGAAGATGCCGCCGAACAAACGCCTGCCGCCGATCAGAAGCACGGCCGCCAGCGCCAGCGCCATCAGTGTCGCGGCAAGGATCGCCTGGAATTTGAATTTGAAGGCGAAGCTCAGCCACGAGCTCACCGCCATGTAGAGACCCGTGAGCTGATCGTGCGCGTCGGAGAAGGCCTGCGGGCTCAGCGCATCGGTCAGTTCGTAGTGTTTGGTGAGAAGGCTGCGGAACAGCTCGCTGCGCTGTTCCGCTATCTTGTCGACCAGCCCGTTGAGCCGCACCGACAGGTTCTGGGCGCTGGCGACAACCGCGTTGATCTGCGCCTTTTCGGACGAGAGTGCGTCACGCTCGCTGCTGACGATTGCCGGCTCTGCCGGCTGTCCTTGCGCCGGCGGCGGGCCAAGCACCTCGATGCGGGCGTTGATATCGGTGAGGCGCTGACGGAAAGCCAGCGCGCTGTTCAGCGCCGCCCGCGATATATCCTCGAGCCGCAGACGGATATCCACCAGCCCGGCGTCGTCTAGGTCGGGATCGCTGAGTTTCTTCTCCAGGCCGTCGGTCTTGGTCGTCAGATCCTGGATGACCTTGGTCTGATCGGCAATGAGTTGGCTCGAGCCATGACCGATCGCCTGCGCCAGCGCGTGAAGAGACGGCTGCGCCAGGACGGCGACCATGACGACCAGGATCAGGCGAAGCAGTCGAAAGAACATGAGTTTGTTGCGACTCGCGGCCGGAGATGCTCGAAAATCCCGCCCTTGATAAAGACCGCCACAACAGGCGGCAAGCGGTCCGCTTTGCGGGACAATCCGGCGGACCGGAGTCGGTCTGTCGAAAAGCCATGGCGCAATCTTGGCTTTGCATTTGTGGCCTGCTCTATAGTCTGCCGCTTCGCACCAAAAGGACGAT
>NZ_JANINM010000333.1 GCF_024509055.1 Mesorhizobium sp.
TCTTCACCATGGAAGTGCCGGAAATCTACGACGGCATCATCGAGATCAAGTCGGTTGCCCGTGATCCGGGCTCGCGCGCCAAGATCGCCGTCATCTCGCGCGACTCCTCCATCGATCCGGTCGGCGCCTGCGTCGGCATGCGCGGCAGCCGCGTCCAGGCGGTGGTCGGCGAGCTTCAGGGCGAGAAGATCGACATCATTCCGTGGTCGCCATCGGCGGCCTCCTTCATCGTCAATGCGCTGCAGCCGGCCGAAGTCGCCAAGGTGGTGCTCGACGAGGACGCGGAGCGCATCGAGGTGGTGGTGCCGGACGACCAGCTGTCGCTGGCCATCGGCCGTCGCGGCCAGAATGTGCGCCTTGCCTCGCAGCTCACCGGCTGGGACATCGACATCCTGACCGAGCAGGAAGAGAGCGAGCGTCGCCAGAAGGAATTCGTCGAGCGCTCGGCGCTGTTCATGGAAGCGCTCGACGTCGACGAGATGGTCGGCCAGGTGCTTGCCTCCGAAGGCTTCACCAGCGTCGAGGAAGTCGCCTATGTCGACTCCGGCGAAATCGCCTCGATCGACGGCTTCGACGAGGATACGGCTTCGGAAATCCAGACGCGCGCCCGCGAGTATCTGGAGAAGATCGAGGCCGAGCACGACGAGAAGCGCAAGGCACTCGGCGTCAAGGACGAGCTGCGCGAGATTCCCGGCATCACCACCGCCATGATGGTGACGCTCGGCGAGGACGGCGTGAAGACCATCGAGGATTTTGCCGGCTATGCCGCCGACGATCTGATCGGCTGGAAGGAACGCAAGGACGGCGAGACCAAGGTCTATCCGGGTGTGCTCGCCTCTCATGGCGTCTCGCGCGCCGACGCGGAACAGATGGTGCTGGCTGCCCGCAGGAAGGCCGGCTGGATCTCCGAGGAAGAACTGGCGGCCGAGGACGCGGCTGCCGGCGAAGCCGTCGGTGCGTGAGGTGAACGCGCATCGCAAAGCCCGTGGACGATATGAACGATCGCACCTGCATCGTTACGCGCAGGCAGGCCGAAGCGGATGAACTGATCCGCTTCGTCGTCGGCCCGGATTCGGCCGTCGTTCCCGACATCAAGAGAAATCTGCCCGGCCGCGGTTGCTGGGTTACCGCTGACCGCCTACATATCGACAAGGCTGCGGCGAAGAACCTGTTTTCCCGCGCCTTCAAGGCGCAAGTCGCTGTTCCCGCCGATCTAGGCGGCATGGTCGACGGGCTGCTTTCAAGATCTGCCCTGGGCATGCTGGGCCTTGCGCGCAAGGCCGGCGCCGTGGTTTTGGGGGCCGCCAAGGTCGAGGGCGCGGTGCGCGACGGTCAGGCGCTTTTCGTGTTGCACGCGACCGAAGCGTCGGACGATGGGGTTCGCAAGATCAGTCAGGCAAGGCGGGCAACGGTCCATCTCGGTGGTCCCGCAATCCTTGCCTACAAACTTTTCCCCGAGGCTGAGTTGAGCTTGGCATTGGGGGGTACAAATGTGATACATGCTGCCGTCCTCGCGCAAGACGCGGGAAGGGCGGTCGAAAAGCGCATGGTTGCGCTGGACCGCTATCGGGGCGGTACCCCGGACGATTTGGCAATGCTTGCGGCCGTTGCTGACGAAGATGATGCCGCAGAGGATATGGAATGAGCGATACGAAATCGGGCGACGACAAGACGTTGAGCGTTACGCCGAAGAAGACCTTGACGCTGAAGCG
>NZ_JANINM010000334.1 GCF_024509055.1 Mesorhizobium sp.
AAGCTGCCTGTCTCGCTGGTCGTCCCGCAGGAAGGCGCCGTCGCCTGGCTCGACGCCTTCTCGATCCCGGTCGGTTCCAAGAACGTCGCCGGCGCCGAAGCCTTCATCAACTACATGATCGACCCGAAATTCTATGTCGAATGGGTCACCAAGGTCGGTGCGCCGGTCTCGGCCAACACCAAGGCGGTCGACGCTCTGCCCGAGGACGCCTTCAACCGCAAGGTCATGGGCAGCCCGGAGGTCGCCAAGCGCATCCAGTTCCAGGCGCCGATCACCGATGCGCAGCGCGAGAAGTACCTGGCGCTGTGGCAGGAACTGAAGGTCAACGTGAAGTAACAGGCGTCTTTCGGGGAGGAGAGGCAAACATGGCGAACCAGACTGCGATCGGTCCGCGCCGCGGACTGAGACCGGCCCTGCCGCTTCTCCTCCCAGCCTATCTCTGGCTGACGGTGGCGATCTTCCTGCCGCTGTCGGCCATGGTATTCTTTTCCTTCATGACCGACCTGCCGCTGGCCGGGAAGGAATGGTCATTCACGCTCGGCAATTACGCGGCCTTCTTCCAGCAAAGCCTTTATTCCACGCTTCTGTTCGCCTCGCTGCGGCTCGGCCTGGAAGTCACGCTCTGGTGCGTCGTCATCGGCTATCCAGCGGCCTATGTGCTGGCCAAGGTGCTCAAGGGCCGCAGCCGCGAGGCGATCTTCCTGCTCGTCATCCTGCCGTTCTGGTCGAACGGGCTAGTGCGCATCTTCTCCTGGGCGATGGTGCTGCGCGAGGGTGGCATCCTCGACACGGCGCTCAACGCCGTGCTGCCGTTCAAGATCAACATCGACCTGATGTATTCCTATCCGGCCGTCATCATCGGCTTGGTGCACTCCTACGTGCCCTACATGGTGCTGACCTGCTACCTCACCCTGCAGGCGATCGATGACTCCCTGATCGAGGCCGGGCGGTCGCTCGGCGCCTCGCGGCGGCAGGTGCTGTGGCGGGTGATCATTCCACTATCGATGCCGGGCCTGATCGCGGGCGCGGCCCTGATCTTCGTGCCGGTGGTCGGTTCCTTCATGGAGCCGCGCATCCTCGGCGGCCGCACCGGCACATTCTACGGCACCGTCATCGAAGACCAGTTCGTCGCCGTCTTCAACTGGCCGCTTGGCGCCGCGCTCTCCTTCATCCTGCTGGCCGTGGTGCTGATCATCCTGGCGGTGGCTTCGCCGGTCTTGCGGAGGGCCAGCTGATGGCTGTGACACGCATCCTCGAATGGCTTGGCCGGTTTTACGTCGCCCTTCTGCTCGCCTTCCTCTATCTGCCGATCATCATCATGGCGCTGATGTCGTTCAACGCCTCGCCCTTCTATCAGCTGCCGTTCGAGTGGACGACGGACTGGTACGCCTCGCTCTGGCAGAACGACCAGCTGATCTCGGCGACCTGGAACAGCCTCGAGATCGCTGTCATCACGACGATCATCTGCACTGTGATCGGCTCCATGGCGTCTCTGGCGCTCTACCGCTACGAATTCCGCGGCAAGAAAGTCCTGCAGGCGCTGCTCTTCCCGCCGATCGCCATTCCGTGGCTGATCACCGGCACGGCGATGCTGATCTTCTTCTTCGGCATCGGCATCGGCCGCGGGCTGTTCGCCATCCTGCTCGGCCACGTCGCGCTGGCGCTGCCTTACGTGATCGTCGTCGTGTCGGCGCGGCTGCAGACTTTCGC
>NZ_JANINM010000335.1 GCF_024509055.1 Mesorhizobium sp.
ACTCTACTTTGCCATCTCGCTGAAGCTGCGCGACGCCGCGCATGAGGTGACGGTCTACGAACGCAACCGCCCGGACGACACCTTCGGCTGGGGCGTGGTGCTGTCGGCCGAAACGCTGGAGAACCTGACCAGGAACGACCCGGTCAGCGCGGTGTGGATCAAGAAGCATTTCGCCTATTGGGACGACATTGCCGTCATCCATGACGGCGTGCGCACGGTGTCCTCCGGCCACGGCTTCTGCGGCATCGGCCGCAAGCGGCTGCTGATCCTTCTGCAGCGCAGGGCGCGCGAACTCGGCATCAAGATGATGTTCGAGACCGACGTCTCCGATCCCAGGCCGTTCATGGAGACGCATGATCTGGTGGTCGCGGCCGACGGGTTGAACTCGAAGTCCCGCGCCACCTTCGCCGATGTCTTCAAGCCCGACATCGACACCCGCAAATGCAAGTTCGTGTGGCTCGGCACGACGCAGAAATTCGACGACGCCTTCACCTTCATCTTCGAGAAGACCGAGCATGGCTGGGTGTGGGCGCATGCCTACCAGTTCGACAGCGAGACCGCGACGTTCATCGTCGAATGCAGCGAGCAGACCTGGAACGCCTTCGGCTTTGGCCAGATGACGCAGCAGGAATCGATCGCGGTCTGCGAGCGCATCTTCGCAAAGCATCTCGGCGGCCATGCGCTGATGACCAACGCCAACCACATAAGGGGTTCGGCCTGGATCAATTTCCCGCGCGTGCTGTGCGAGCGCTGGTCATACAAGAACCTGGCGTTGATGGGCGACGCGGCGGCATCCGCGCATTTCTCGATCGGTTCCGGCACCAAGCTCGCGCTGGAAAGCGCGGTGGCTCTTGCCGACTATGTCGAATCCGAGCCAGACCTCGAGGCCGCCTTCCGCAAATATGAGGATGCGCGGCGCACCGAGGTGCTGAAGCTGCAGTCGGCGGCGCGCAATTCGCTGGAATGGTTCGAGGAAGTCGAGCGCTATCTCGGCCTCGACCCGGTGCAGTTCAACTATTCGCTGCTCACCCGCTCGCAGCGCATCAGCCACGAGAACCTCAGGCTGCGCGACGCCGAATGGCTGGCAGGCGCGGAGGAGTGGTTCCAGCGCAAGGCGGGCGCCGGCGGCAACATGCTGCGCCGGGCTCCGATGTTCGCGCCGTTCAAGCTGCGCGACATGGCGCTCAACAACCGCATCGTTGTCTCTCCGATGGCGCAGTACAAGGCCATCGACGGCTGCCCGACCGACTGGCATTTCGCCCACTATGCCGAGCGCGCCAAGGGCGGCGCCGGGCTCCTCTACATCGAAATGACTTGCGTCAGCCCCGAGGGACGCATCACGCCCGGGTGCCCCGGCTTCTACAAGCCTGAGCATGAGGTCGCCTGGAAGCGGCTGGTGGACTTCGTCCATGCCGAAACCGAAGCCAAGATCTGCGCGCAGATCGGCCATTCCGGCGCCAAGGGTTCGACCCGGGTCGGCTGGGAGGGCACGGACGTGCCGCTCATTTCCGACAACTGGCCGGTGATGGCGCCGTCGGCGGTGCCGTGGTCGCCAAAGAACCAGGTGCCCAAGGCGATGGACCGCGCGGACATGGACATGGTGCGCGACCAGTTCGTCGCCTCGGCCGCAATGGCCGAACGCTGCGGCTTCGACATGCTGGAGATCCATGCCGCGCATGGCTACCTGCTCTCCGCCTTCATCAC
>NZ_JANINM010000336.1 GCF_024509055.1 Mesorhizobium sp.
GGCAGTTCAAATCAGCGAGAGCCGACCGGAAGAAATCGGGCGACGGCTTGCCGAGAACGACCGGGCTTCGGCCACTGGCGAACTCCAGTGCCGCGACGAAGGCGCCCGTGTCCAGGCTGAGCAGTCCGTCGGCATCCCTGAAGGCGCGGTTGGTGGCAAGGGCCACAAAATCGGCGCCGGCAACCAATTCGCGGAAGGCCCGGTTGAGACTGGCATGGTCGAAGGCTTCACCGGCATCCCCGACGACGACAGCGCGCCCACTCCGGCCTTCCAACCCGGCAAACTCGGGCGCGAGGTTGGGATGAACGAGCAGGTGAGGTTGACGGTCGTGCTTTCGCAGCCACTCGACAGCGGCGCGTGACGGCGTCAGCAACTCGTCGTGAGCAACTTCTATGCCCATGCCAGCAAGTTGAACGAGGATTGTCTTGTGCGGCGAACGTGTCGTGTTGCTGACAAAACGCAGGGGCAGAGCTGCGTCTCGTAGCCGCGCCATGGCCGCGGCGGCTCCCGCTATCGGAGTGTCGCCATCATAGACGACACCCATGAGGTCCAGGAGTACCGCGCGTATCATCGCAGAAGGATGGAGAAACAGTCTCCGTTCGTCAAACTGCTGAAGGATCAGGCGGCGTCGCGGCCTTCGCTGACGATACGAGAGCGCATGCTCTTGGCCAGAGCCGTTTCGAGACGCGCGGCAACCGCGCGGTCCCATTCATTTGTCTTGCGGGCGCCGTCCTTCGAATGCGGTAGCGCCATCAGCCGGTCGATGATCGATCCGGTCTCGCCGGACGAAAGCAGGGCGTCGATTTCGCGTTCATGCTGCATATCGTTTCGCCTCCTTCTTCTTCACCCGCCACAGGTCATCCATATACGAGATACGTGACGGCAGTTTGAAGGCGAGAGCGAGGTCATTGAGGGGCGGCGCGGGGCAAAGTTTTGTCCGTCGGACGCAATTCGTGGCAAGTGCGTTCCCGGCGGGCATCGGGATCAGTTCGCCCCGCCGCCGAGCGGCTTGACGAACAGCACCGTGGTGAAGCCGCTGTCCCATTCATCGTCGGGATAGCGGTCTTTTTCCGCATAACCGGTAGAGCGATAGACGCGCTGCGCCGGAACATTGAACGTGTCCGTTTCCAGCCGCGCCTGCTCGAAGCCGGCAGCCGCAATTGCCTGCTCGGCATGAGAAAGCAAGGCGCGTCCCACGCCCTGGCCTTGGCGGCTCGCGCTCACATGCACGGCCTCGATGAAGTCGCCGCGCCAATGGATGAGCCCGGCCACATCGCCGTCGATCTCGGCGACGGCGAACTCCAGCCAATGCTCGTCGACATAGCGTCCGCCAATATCCGTCTCAACGTAACGCTGCGCCGACGCCGCGCTTATGTGCGGTAACCAAGTGCCCTCAAACGTCTCTTCAAGCACACGCTTCAGCGCCGCAATGTCGCTGGCCTCGGCCTTGCGAATGACGATCTCGCGCGCTGCCATCTTGCGTCTCCACAATGTGCTTTGTGCTTACAAAGCGCATTCGAGGTAGCAGAAGTCGCCGAAAGCGGCTTTCGGCCACTCCCGGCGGAGATAGGTCCAGACGGCCGCGCTGCAGCGCCTCAGACGTAGCGGTTGACGATGTTTTCGAGCAGCTCCTGCCGGCCGGAGCGCGGCTGCGGCTCGATCTTCTTCTTCACCACGCGCTCGG
>NZ_JANINM010000337.1 GCF_024509055.1 Mesorhizobium sp.
CCTGTCCCCGCAACCAAACTCAAAACGGCCCGCATCAGCGGGCCGTTGCCGTTTGGGGCATAAGCGCTCCTGCGAAATCCTCCCAACGCCGATCTCGCCTCGGACTCCTGGCGTAAGAAATAGTGCCGTATTGTGTTTTGCGCTACGAGCGAATATCTTCGCTCCGACGGAGGTAGCGATGGCGAGCGTTGCGGAACGAAAAGAATATCCGATCTCGATGCGATTGCCGGAAGCGGATGTCGCGATGATCGACCGCGCGGCCAGCCTGCGGGGCCGCTCGCGCACGGACTTCGTGCGCGATGCTGCCGTGCGGGCGGCGGAAGAGGTGATCATGGAGAACCGGCTGATTCGCATGAGCCCTGAAGGCTTTGCGAATTTCATGGAGGTTCTGACCGGGCCGCCGGCGCCAGTCGCTGAAATGGTCGAACTGGCCGGAAGGCCGGCGCCCTGGGAAGACGGCTACGAGCCCAAGCGGTGATTCGTGGGGCTTTCGGTTCCTGAGACGCTCACTGCTGCCCACGATGTTTCCGAGTTTTCCTGTAGCAAGCCGTCGCTCGATCATTGGTTGAAGACGCGCGCCCTTTCGAATCAGGAAAAGGGCTTCACCGCCGTCCTCGTGGTTCATGTCGAGAGGTGCGTGGTTGGCTATTACGGTCTTGCGCCAACCGCGGTGATCCCGTGGGTCATGCCACGCGCGATCAGGACGGGCCAGCCGCCCGATCCCGTTCCGTGCCTCCTTCTCGGTCAGCTCGCGACCGATGCGCGATGGTCAGGCCAGGGAATCGGCACGGGTTTGATCAAGCATGCCCTGCAGCGCTGTGTTCAGGCCGCCGGCCTGATCGGAGGGCGGGCTTTGATCGTCAACGCGATCGACGACGAAGCTGCGCGGTTCTGGGAGCGTCGCGGGTTCTCGCCATCGAGGGATGATCCGCGGGTCCTATTCAGGTCCATTGCTGCGATCGCGGCGTCCCTGGCGAAATAACGTCGGCGGCGCCACGCTTTCCAGTGCTCTCTTGCGCTACGGCGCTCCCGAAAAGCTTGAACGCAAAATGCGTCGATCACCGACCTTGTTGCGAAAGACCGAGGACCCCTTCGCATAGAAGGCGCGACGACAGGGGGAACGCGCCGGCACCCGGGAAAGGCCCGCATTCGGAATGCGGGCCGTCGCGACATGGCAGCCTTGCTTCTCGGCCCGCCGCTCGATCGGCCTGCGGACAGACAGTCGTCGCCCAGCGTCTGAGGTCTTGGCAATGTCATCTGGCCCGGCTGCGAACGAAGCTGAGAGATCTCTTCCTGCCCACGCTGAACGATGAAAGCGTCGCAACGTGGGACTTGAAAGCGGCCGCCAATGGAGCTGCGGTCCGCTCTTTCCGCGTTGTCAGTTTTGGCGGCTGATCAGCTCTGCCGCGCTGAAAAATGCGGCAACCGACGTTGGCAGTTAGGCAAATCCCGAAAGCGCTGTCAAAGCAGCCGGCTAAAATGCGTCCGGTGAAAAATGCACTGCCGCTTCCGGGCGACGACATCCATGAAAACAATGACTTAAGACGTTCCGACAGAATCCGCTCGGCGATATGCTCAGAAAGTTCGAAATCGGTGTTGACACGTCCAACTGCCCCGACTATACACCCGCTCACCAACGAGGGCGGCGCGCCGCTGGCGACGAAGAAGTTCGCTTCTGAGATTG
>NZ_JANINM010000338.1 GCF_024509055.1 Mesorhizobium sp.
AGCAGCTTCGGCCGCGCCATCAGCGCGCGCCCGATCGACAGCATCTGCTGCTCGCCGCCCGACAGCGTGCCGCCGCGCTGGGCGATGCGCTCCTTCAGCCGCGGGAACAGCGTGAACACCTTCTCGACGTCCTCGTCATAGTGCTTGAGGTTGTCGAGGCTGGCGCCCATCTGCAGGTTTTCCATCACAGTCATGCGCGGAAAGATGCGACGTCCCTCGGGCGACTGGGCGATGCGCAGCCGCGCGATCTCGTGCGTCGGCATCTGCGTGATGTCGGTGCCGGCGAAGGTGATTGAGCCCACGCGGGCGCGCGGCGCGCCGAAGATGGTCATCATCAGCGTCGACTTGCCGGCGCCGTTGGCGCCGATCAGCGCCACGATCTCGCCCTGGTTGACGCTGACGTCGACGCCGTTCAGCGCCCGGATGTTGCCGTAGTAGGTCTGGACGCCCTTGATATCGAGCAGCGTTGCACCGGCCATTATTTACGCCCTCCGCGCTTGTCCGCGGCGGGTTTGGCCGCTGTCCCCCGTGAGGGATGGCTGGTCTCGACCTTTCCGGCGTCGACACGGCGCGAGAATTCCGTCTCCTTGCCCGTGGCGAGCAGCTTTGCCTGGCCGACCCAGTCTTCGCGCGTTATGCGCCCGTCGAAGGCCAGATAGGTTTCGGCGGCCTCCACATCGGCCTTCTTCCAGGCGGCGATCTGGTCGAAATGGAAGATGCCGTGCTCGTTCAGCTTCTTCTCGTTGACCGTACCGATGCCCTTGATGCGGGTCAGGTTGTCGGCCTTGCCGCCGCGAGGGGCGTCGAGGCGGTTGGAAACGCCACCGGCCTTCGCCGCCGGCGCCTTGGCGGCTGGTTTCCTGGCCGCGCCGGCCTTTGTCGCCGGTTTGGCAGGCGTGGTGCGCGGCGGCGCGACAGGCTTGCTGGCCACCGATGCGGCACGCGCATCCACCTGGGCGGCCTTCGAGGCGCCTTTCGATACCGTGACCCGTTCGCCCTGGTCCGCGTGTTCGACGGTGTCGGTCACCGGCCCGGCGAAAAAGGAAGACGATGAGCCAGGACCATGCGCGGCATCAGGGCCGGTATCGAGCTGTTCGATCACGTCCTCGTCGCCGACTTCGGTGAGCACTTCTTGCACTTCCTCGTCGTCGACACCGAGATAGGCGGCGATGACGCGCGGATCGGTTCTCACCGACTGCGGATTGCCGTCGGAGATCTTGCGGCCATATTCAAGCACGACGACATGGTCGGAGATCTGCATGACCACCGACATGTCGTGTTCGATGAGCAGGATCGACGTGCCGGTGTTGTTCTTGATGTCCATCAAGAGCTCGTTGAGCGCGGCCGATTCCTTCGGGTTGAGGCCGGCTGCCGGCTCGTCGAGGCACAGAAGCTCCGGCCCCGTGCACATGGCGCGCGCGATCTCCAGTCGCCGCTGCGCGCCATAGGGCAGGTCGCCGGCCGGGTCGTCGGCGCGGTCGACGAGATCGGCCTTCTCCAGCCAGTGCTTGGCAAGCTCGATCGACTCCGCCGACGCCTGGCGATAGCTCGGAACGCCGAACAGACCGAGGAAGGTGTAACCGGATGCCTTCATCAGCTTGTTGTGCTGCGCGACGAGCAGGTTCTCCAGCAGCGTCATGCCCGAGAACAGGCGGATGTTCTGGAAGGTGCGCGCCACCT
>NZ_JANINM010000339.1 GCF_024509055.1 Mesorhizobium sp.
CCGCGGTTGATGATGTCCTCGGCCTTGATGTTGTGGCGGTGCATCGGCGACAGCTGATCCTTGCGCGAGATCATGATCTTCTCAGCATAGAGCATGCCCATGCCGAGCTTCATGTCCTCGTAGCGGCCGTTGCGCACGGTGAAGAGGAACAGGCCGAGCTCGTCGAACTTCTCCTGGCCGTAGTCGGTGATGTCCCAGCCGAGGCGCGAGGTGAACACGGCCGAGGAATCGGCCTTGCGCGCCTTGGCCTCTTCCGGCGACCAGTAGGCGAAGGGCGGCATGATGTAGCCGAACGAACGGATGAAGGCGTCGGCTTCGCGGATGATGTCGTTGATCTTGGAGCGCTTCATAGGGTCCCTTCCTTCCGGCCGCTGGCTGCAGAATTGTCCCTTCGGCATAGCCGAACGCCGGTCCGCTGTCGATTGAAACTGCTCCGGCTGGCCCGTGACAATCGCGCCGTTCGGGGCCATAACGCCACGCAGATTTGTGGATGGTGAAACATGCCTAGCATAGACGACCTCGACACGCCGGCGATCCTGATCGACGCGGCCCGCGCCGAAGCCAACATCAGCAAAGCGCAGGCACATGCCGACGCGCACGGCCTGAAGCTTCGCCCGCACATCAAGACGCATAAGCTGCCTTACTGGGCGAAGAAGCAGGTCGCGGCCGGCGCCGTCGGCATCACCTGCCAGAAGATCGGCGAGGCCGAGGTGATGGCGGACGCCGGGCTGGCCGACATTTTCCTGCCCTACAACATCCTCGGCCGCGCCAAGCTGGAACGGCTGCAGGCCCTGCACGGCCGCGTCACCCTCTCGGTGACGGCGGACAGCCATGAGACGCTGGAAGGACTTGCCGCAACCTTTACCGATGCCGGCCATCCGCTGTCGGTGCTGGTCGAGTGCGACACCGGCATGGGCCGCTGCGGCGTGCAGAGCCCAGCCGAAGTGCTCGAGTTGGCGAAAGCAATCGATAAGGCCAAGGGCCTCAGCTTCGGCGGGCTGATGACCTATCCGGCCGCGGGTCGCGCCACAGAGGCGGAAGCCTGGCTCAAGATCGCGCGCGACGCGCTGGCAGCGGCCGGCCTTCGATGCGAGCGCATCTCAAGCGGCGGCACGCCGGACATGTGGCGCTCTGGCGAAGACAGCATCGTCACCGAATACCGCCCAGGCACCTATATCTATCTCGACCGCTACCAAGTGGCCAAAGGCGTCGGCACGATAGGCGATTGCGCGCTGACGGTGCTTGCCACCGTGGTCAGCCATCCGACCAAGACCCGCGCCATCCTCGACAGCGGCAGCAAGGCGCTGTCCTCCGATACGCTCGGGCTGCCCGATTTCGGTGAGCTTCTCGGCGTCCCCAGCGCCCGCGTCACCGGCCTGAGCGAAGAGCACGGTACCGTCACGCTTTCCGACGGCGCCGGCTTGCGCATCGGCGAGCGCGTGCGCGTCGTCCCAGATCATTGCTGCGTGGTGACGAACCTGTTCGACCAGGTGCATCTGATCGACGGCGACAAGGTGCTGGAAACGCTGCCGGTCGCGGCGCGGGGGCGTATGCGGTGATGTGTGCCTCTCCTTCTCCCCTTGTGGGAGAAGGTGGATCGGCGCGATAGCGCCGAGACGGATGAGGGGTGTTCCAGGGAACACCAGCGCCTCACTCCGCTGGAACACCCCT
>NZ_JANINM010000340.1 GCF_024509055.1 Mesorhizobium sp.
TTCTTCACCGGCTCGCTGCTGATCGAGAACATCTTCTCGCTCGACGGCCTCGGCCTGCTCGGCTTCAAGTCGGTGATCGACCGCGACTATCCGGTGGTGTTCGCCAACCTCTACATCTTCTCGCTGCTCGGGCTGTTCATCAACCTCCTGTCCGACCTCGTCTACACCTGGGTCGATCCGCGCATCGACTTCGAGCGGAGGGACGTCTGATGACGGAAGCCGCGGCCAGCACAGCGCCGGCGCGCCCCAGGCGGCCATGGCTCTCGCCGCTCAACAAGCGGCGACTGCAGAACTTCAAGGCGAACCGGCGCGGTTACTGGTCGCTCTGGATCTTCCTGGTCCTGTTCGTGCTGTCGCTGTTTTCCGAATTCATCGCCAACGACAAGCCGATCATCGCCTCCTACAAGGGCGAGATCCTGTTCCCGGTGCTGGTCGCCTATCCGGAAGAGAAATTCGGCGGCTTCTACGCCGTCACCGACTATCGCGACCCGGTCATCCAGGACGAGATCAACTCCAATGGCTGGATGATCTGGCCGCCGGTGCGCTACTCCTATCAGACCGTCAACAACGCCATTCCGGAACCGGCGCCCGCCAAGCCGTCCTGGCTGTACGACAAGGGCAAGCGCTGCAGCCAGTATCCCAAGGGAGCGGCCGACGAGAACTGTGTCGTCGGCAACTGGAACTGGCTCGGCACCGACGACCAAGCCCGCGACGTGCTCGCAAGGCTCATCTACGGCTTCAGGATCTCGGTGCTGTTCGGGCTCATTCTGACGCTGGGCTCGTCGCTGGTCGGGGTCGCGGCCGGCGCCACGCAAGGCTATTTCGGCGGCTGGACCGACCTGCTCTTCCAGCGCTTCATCGAAATCTGGTCGGCGATCCCGGTGCTCTATCTGCTGCTCATCGTCTCGGCGATCCTGCCGCCCGGCTTCTTCATCCTGCTGGCGCTGATGCTGTTGTTCTCCTGGGTGTCGCTGGTCGGCGTCGTGCGCGCGGAGTTCCTGCGCGCGCGCAATTTCGAATATGTCAACGCGGCGCGCGCGCTGGGCGTGCCCAACCTCACCATCATGTTCCGGCATCTCCTGCCGAACGCCATGGTGGCGACACTGACCTTCCTGCCGTTCCTGCTCTCAGGCTCGATCTCGACCCTGACGTCACTCGACTATCTCGGCTTTGGCCTGCCGCCCGGCTCCGCCTCGCTCGGCGAGTTGCTGAAACAGGCGCAACGCAACCTCAACGCGCCGTGGCTCGGCATTTCCGGCTTTGTCGTCATATCGCTGATGCTGTCGCTGCTGGTCTTCGTCGGCGAGGCCGTTCGCGATGCCTTCGATCCGCGCAAGACATTCAGATGAGCGAAGCCCTGCTTTCCGTCCGTGACCTGAGCGTCGCCTTCGCGCAAGGCGGCAAGCAGTCGATGGCCGTCGATCATGTCTCCTTCGACATCGCCAAGGGCGAGACGATGGCGCTGGTGGGCGAGAGCGGCTCCGGCAAATCGGTCTCGGCGCTTTCCGTGCTGAAGCTCCTGCCCTATCCGATGGCCAGCCATCCGTCGGGAAAGATCCTGTTCCAAGGCGCCGATCTGCTGGGCATGAACGAGAGGGCGTTGCGCGGGGTGCGCGGCAACAAGATCACCATGATCTTCCAGGAGCCGATGACCTCGCTCAACCCGCTGCA
>NZ_JANINM010000341.1 GCF_024509055.1 Mesorhizobium sp.
CGCTTCGGCTTCGATGCCTCGATCCTGTTCTCCGACATCCTCGTCGTGCCCAATGCGCTCGGGAGGGATGTCCGTTTCGAAGAGGGTCGCGGGCCGATCCTGGAACCGATCTCGGCGGCCGGGATTGCGGCGCTGGACAGCGAGATGTTTCACGTGAATCTCGAACCGGTCTACGAAACGGTGCGGCGTCTGCGTGCCAAGCTGCCCAATGAAACGACGCTGATCGGCTTCTGCGGGGCGCCCTGGACGGTGGCAACCTACATGATCGCCGGGCATGGCACGCCGGACCAGGGGCCGGCGCGGCTTTTCGCCTATCGCGAGCCAGAGGCCTTTGCGCGGCTCTTGAAGACACTGGCCGATCATTCAGCCGCCTATCTCATCCGCCAGATCGAGGCCGGAGCGGACGTGGTGCAGATCTTCGATTCCTGGTCGGGCGTGCTCGACGAGCCTTCCTTCGAGGCTTTTTGCGTAAAGCCAGTCGCCGAAATCGTGCGGCAGGTGAAGGCGGCGCATCCGGGCGTTCCGGTGATCGGATTCCCGAAGGGCGCTGGCGAGCGATACCGCGACTACAGGAGGAAGACCGGAATCACCGGTCTCGGCCTCGACTGGACCGTGCCATTGTCGATGGCAGAGGAGCTGCAGGCCGAAGGCGCGGTGCAGGGCAACCTCGACCCGCTGCGGCTGGTTGCCGGTGGCAAGGCGCTTACCGAAGGCGTCGATGCAATCCTCCGGTCGCTCGGCGATGGTCCACTGATCTTCAATCTCGGCCATGGCATCACGCCGGAGACGCCGGTGGCGCATGTCGAGGCCATGGTGAAACAGGTGAGGAGCCATCGATGAGCGAAACGGGCAACGCAAACAGCACCGGCCAGGCGATGAAGCGGATGGCCATCGGTATTGCGGTACTCGTCGTGTTGACGGCGCTGCTCTTCTTCGTGGCGCCGGACAGCTTCTATCCGTGGGCGAAGGCGATCCATGTGATTGCCGTCATCTCCTGGATGGCCGGCATGCTCTATCTGCCGCGGCTCTTCGTCTACCATGTCGATGCCGACAAGGGTTCCGTCCAGTCCGAAACCTTCAAGGTTATGGAGCGCCGGTTGTTGCGCGGCATCATCAATCCGGCGATGATCGCGACCTGGGTGTTCGGTCTCTGGCTGGCCTGGAAAGGGTTCGGGTTCCAGGGCGGATGGCTGCACGCCAAGATCCTGGCCGTGCTTCTGCTTTCAGGCGTGCACGGCTATCTCGCCGGCGCGGTCAGGAAATTTGCCGAGGACCGCAACGAAAAGCCAGCGAGGCACTGGCGGATCGTCAACGAGATCCCCACATTGTTGATGATCGTCATCGTCATACTGGTCATCGTGAAGCCGTTCTGAAGCTTCTCCGATTCCGCCAGGAGACCCGCAAAAGGCGGCTTGCTCTTTTGGACGACCAACTATAAAACACGGGTCTTCCTTCCCGTCATGCGCCGCCCCTTTTATCGCTTTCGGCCGCGCCCGGCATTTGTCGCATCCAGCCGATTTTTCTCCCCAAAGCCTACCCAGAGTCTATCTAATGCAAGAAATGAAACTCGCAGAGTTTAAGAACAAGAAGCCGCCAGAGCTGATCGCTTATGCCGAATCGCTCGAGGTGGAGAACGCCAGCGTCATGCGCAAGCAGGAGCTGATGTTCGC
>NZ_JANINM010000342.1 GCF_024509055.1 Mesorhizobium sp.
TCACGGAATGGATTCTAGGGTCTGCGCTCGTCGCTTCGCTCCTTGCTTCGCCCTAGAATGACGACTCTGTGGGTTCCGCGCTACCTAACCAGTATCGCCCTCAGATCGTTCACATTCGTCCCAGTCGGCCCAGGCACGAACAGATCATCCACCGCGTTGAAGGCGGTCCAGGCGTTATTGCCGGCAAGCATTGCCTTGGCGTCGGTGCCTGCGGAACGCATGCGCGACACTGTCGAGCCGTCGGCGAAGGCGCCGGCATTGTTCTCGGAGCCGTCGATGCCGTCGGTATCGGCGGCCAGGGCATGGATGCCGTTCACGCCATCGATGCCGATGGCGAAAGCGAGCAGGAATTCGGAATTGCGACCGCCCTTGCCTTTGGCGCGCAGCGTCACCGTCGTCTCGCCGCCCGACAGGATCAGAACCGGCTTGGCGAACGGCCGGTTGCGCGTCGCCACCTCGCGAGCGATCGCGGCATGGACGCCACCGACCTCGCGCGCCTCGCCCTCGATCGAATCCGACAGGATGACAGCTTCGATGCCATGGCGCGTTGCTTCGGCTGCCGCCGCTTCCAGTGAAACGCCGGCAGAGGCGGTGAGGTGCACTTCGTTGCCGGCAAAACGCGGGTCGTCAGGGCGCGGCGCGTCGGCTGCGGGCGACTGGATATGCGCCATCACCGAGGCCGGCAGTTGCATGCTGTAGGCTGCGATCGACGCCAGCGCGTCCTCGCGGCTGCCGGTGTCGGGCACGGTCGGACCCGAGGCCACGAGCGCCGGATTGTCGCCGGGAATGTCGGAGACGACCAGCGAGACCACCCGGGCCGGATAGGCTGCTGCAGCCAACCGACCGCCTTTGATGGTCGATACGTGCTTGCGAATGGTGTTCATCGCCGCGATCGGCGCGCCGGAGGCCAGCAGCGCCTCGTTGACGGCGATCTCGTCGGCCAAGGTGAGACCCGGTGCTGGTGACGGCAGCAATGCCGAGCCCCCGCCGGAGATCAGCGCCACGACCAGGTCGTCGGCGGTCAGGCCGCCCACCTTCTCCAGCAACCGGCGCGAGGCCTCGAGACCCGCGGCGTCGGGCACAGGATGCGCCGCCTCGATGATCTCGATGCGTTCGCATCTGGCGCCATAGCCGTAGCGGGTGACGACGAGCCCGTCGATCGGACCATCCCAGACCTTCTCGAAGGCTGCCGCCATCTGCGCCGAGCCCTTGCCGGCGCCGATAACGATGGTGCGGCCCTTCGGCCTGGCCGGCAAATGGTCGCGGATGGTCTTTTCCGGATCGGCGGCGGCGACCGCTGCGTTGAAGATCGCGGTGAGGAAGGTTTTCGGATCGGTCATTTGTCTTCCGGTGGCAATGCCAGCCCGCTTGCGTCGATGCCAAGATGAGCGCAAAGCGCATCGACGACCACACCATGGTCCTCGCGTTCCGGCAGGCCCGAAACGGCGATGACGCCGATGACGCCCGCGCCCTTCACCGTGACCGGAAAGCCGCCGCCGGCGAGCACATATTCAGAAATGTCCAGGCCTTCGCCGACCTTGAATGTGCGGTCGGGCCGCTGCTGTTCCAGCACCAGGCGGTAGGTGCTTCTGAGATAGCGCTTGACGACGTTGATCTTGCGCCGCGCCCAATCCGGGTTCGAAGCGTTGGAGCC
>NZ_JANINM010000343.1 GCF_024509055.1 Mesorhizobium sp.
CGACCGGTCAGCGCCAGGACCCCGGCAAGGTGTTCAAGGGCAAGAAGATGGCCGGCCACATGGGCGACGTCCGCGTCACCACCCAGAACGTCGAGGTCGTCTCGACCGATGCGGATCGCGGTCTGATCCTGATCCGTGGCGCGGTTCCGGGAGTGAAGGGCGCCTGGATCCTGGTCCGCGACGCCGCCAAGGTTGCGCTGCCGGCGAACGCGCCGAAGCCGGCCTCGATCCGTGCCGCTGCCGCCAAGAACGAAGCCCCGGCCACTGAGGGAGCGGAATAATGGACATCAAGATCACAACGCTCGGCGGCCAGGACGCCGGCAAGGTGAAGCTCTCCGAGGAGATTTTCGGCCTTGACCCGCGCGAGGACATCCTGCAGCGCGTCGTGCGCTGGCAGCTCGCCAAGAAGCAGCAGGGCACGCACAAGGCCAAGGGCCGCGCCGAAATCGCGCGCACCGGCGCCAAGATGTACAAGCAGAAGGGTACGGGCCGCGCCCGTCACCATTCGGCTCGCGCTCCGCAGTTCCGCGGCGGCGGCAAGGCGCACGGCCCGGTCGTGCGCAGCCACGAGCATGAGCTGCCGAAGAAGGTTCGCGCTCTCGGTCTCAAGCATGCCCTCTCGGCCAAGGCCAAGAGCGCTTCGCTGATCATCGTCGACGAGCTGAAGCTGGCAGAAGCCAAGACGAAGGCGCTGGCGGCGAACCTCGAGACGCTGGGGCTGACCAACGCCCTGGTGATCGGCGGCGCCGAGCTCGACCAGAACTTCAAGCTGGCGGCGACCAACATTCCGAACATCGACGTGCTGCCCATCCAGGGCATCAACGTCTACGACATTCTGCGCCGCGGCACGCTGGTCCTTTCGAAGGCCGCCGTCGAGGCTCTCGAGGAGCGCTTCAAATGACCGACCTTCGTCACTACGACGTGATCGTCTCGCCGGCGATCACTGAAAAGTCGACCATGGCTTCCGAGCAGAACCAGGTCGTCTTCAACGTCGCCAAGAAGGCGTCGAAGCCGGAAATCAAGGCCGCCGTCGAAGCGCTCTTCGGCGTCAAGGTGACGGCCGTGAACACGCTTGTCCGCAAGGGCAAGATCAAGCGCTTCCGCGGCACGATCGGCCGCCAGGGCGACGTCAAGAAGGCGGTTGTGACGCTGGCCGACGGCCAGTCGATCGACGTCGCGACGGGTCTCTGAGCAAGGCCGCGAGGACAGGACAATGGCACTCAAGAAATTCAACCCGGTAACGCCGAGCACCCGCCAGCTGGTCATCGTCGACCGCTCGGGCCTCTACAAGGGCAAGCCCGTCAAGGGCCTGACCGAAGGCCTGACCAAGTCGGGCGGCCGCAACAACTACGGCCGCATCACGGCCCGCTTCATCGGCGGCGGTCACAAGCGTTCGTACCGCATCATCGACTTCAAGCGCCGCAAGTTCGACGTCGTCGGCACGGTTGAGCGTATCGAATACGATCCGAACCGCACTGCCTTCATCGCGCTGATCAAGTATGACGATGGCGAGCTGTCCTACATCCTGGCCCCGCAGCGCCTTGCTGCCGGCGACAAGATCGTGGCCGGCGAAGCAGTCGACGTGAAGCCGGGCAATGCGATGCCGCTGGCCTCGATGCCGGTCGGCACGATCGTCCACAACATCGAGCTGA
>NZ_JANINM010000344.1 GCF_024509055.1 Mesorhizobium sp.
TGCGCGACGCCCAGAAGATCCTGTCCTTCCACCCGGCATCGGGCTTCATGCATGGCTACTGCTTCCAGGGCTGCACCCGCTTCGCCGTCAAGCTCGACTTCCTCGCCGGCCTGCTTGCCAAGGCGCTGCGAGCGACCGGCGGCGATGCCTTCCGAGGCAACCAGGCGGCACTCGGCGAGGTGATCGCGCTGCGCCACATGTTCTGGAGCTTTTCCAACGCGATGGCGCACAACCCCATTCCGTGGGCGAACGGCGCGGTGTTGCCCAATCTCGAGGCCGCGCTCGCGTACCGCACCTTCATGTCGGAGGCCTATCCGCGTGTCATCGACACGGTGCGCCGGGTGATTGCCTCGGGCCTGATCTACCTCCCATCATCGGCGCGCGACTTCGACAATCCAGAGATCGACCGCTACCTCGCGCAATATGTGCGCGGCTCCAACGACATGGGTCATGTCGAGCGCATCAAGATCATGAAGCTGTTGTGGGACGCGACCGGCACCGAGTTCGGCGGCCGCCACGCGCTCTACGAGCTCAACTATGCCGGCGCGCCGGAAGAGGTCCGGCTCCAGGTGCTGAAGGGCGCTGAGCGCGGCGGACGGCTGAAGCAGATGGAGGAACTGGTCGACCGATGCATGGCCGACTATGACGAGAAAGGCTGGACCGGCGACACCTGGCTGCCGCCACTTCCGGCCCAGGCCAACTGAGGGAGGTCGGCCATGGAAGCGGCCATGATGACACAAGTCTCCAGGCTGGAATTCCGCGAGGCAATGGCGCGAGTCTGCGCGCCGGTCAACATCGTCACCACGGACGGACCGGCGGGGCGCGGCGGCTTCACCGCGACTGCCATGTGCAGCGTTTCCGACGACCCGCCGACGCTGCTCGTCTGCATGAACGAACGCTCGGCGCAGACCGGCATGTTCCTCGAAAACCGGCGTTTCTGCATCAATGTGCTGACGCAATCGCACATGCACCTGGCGGCCAAGTTCGCCGGCGCGCTGCGCGACATGGCCGAGCGCTACAATGCTGCGCGCTGGCAGACCATGCCGTCCGGCATGCCGGCGCTGCTCGACGCCATTGTCAGCTTCGACTGCGAGATCGGCGCGGTGAACAAGGTCGGCACGCATAATGTGATGTTCGGGCGCGTCGTCGACATCCGTCACGGCAGCGACGAGGCGGCTCTGCTTTATGTCGGACGCAACTACATGCAGCCGAGCGCGCTGGGCAGCTTCGGTGGGTAGGATCAGCCTTCCGTTGACTCCGACTGGATCAGGCTTTCCAGCATGTCGAGCAGCCGCTCATGCTCTTCGGCCCCATAGCGCTGCTCGATGGCGTCGTAGATGGCGGTGCGTTCGGGCGCCAGTTCCTCGATCAGCGCCACGCCGGACGGGCTGATGGCGAGGAGCGCACGGCGGCCATCGTCCTTCACCTTGTTGCGGGAAATGAATTCCCTCTCCTCCAGCGCCTTGATGATGCGGGTGAGGCTCGGCGGCAGGATCGAGGCGCGGTTGGCAAGCTCGGTCGCTTCCAACGGCCCGGTCTCGGCAAGCACGCGCAACACGCGCCACTGCTGTTCCGTGATGTCGTGGCGGGCCAACATCGGCCGGAAATGCGCCATGATCACTTCGCGGGCGCGAAGCAGGGCCATCGGC
>NZ_JANINM010000345.1 GCF_024509055.1 Mesorhizobium sp.
CCTTCGATCTGGCCAGCTTCGTTGAGGAAGATCTTCTCTGACGACGGCGCCTTGGGCAGGCCTGGCATGGTCATGACCTCGCCGCAGATGATGACGACGAAGCCGGCGCCGGCCGACAGCCTGACCTCGCGCACCGGCACGGTGTGGCCGGTCGGCGCGCCGCGCAGGTTCGGGTCGGTCGAGAACGAGTACTGGGTCTTGGCCATGCAGACCGGCAGGTTGCCGTAGCCGGCCTCCTCCCAGGCCCTGAGCTGGTCGCGCACCGACTTGTCGGCGATCGCCTCCGAGCCGCGGTAGATGCGCTGGACGATGGTGTTGACCTTCTCGAACAGCGGCATGGCGTCGGGATAAAGCGGCGCGAACTGCGAGGCGCCGGATTCGGCCAGCGCCACCACCTTGTTGGCGAGGTCCTCGATGCCGGCCGAACCGTTGGCCCAGTGCTTGCACAGGATCGCTTCCTCGCCCATCGAGGCGACATAGTCCTTCATCGCCTGGATCTCGGCTTCGGTGTCGGAATAGAAGTGGTTGATGGCGACCACCGCCGGCACGCCGAACTGGCGGATGTTCTCGATGTGGCGGCCGAGATTGGCGCAGCCCTTCTTGACCGCCTCGATGTTTTCCTTGCCGAGGTCTTCCTTCTTGACGCCGCCATTCATCTTCATGGCGCGCACGGTGGCGACGATGACGGCGGCGGCCGGCTTGAGGCCCGCCTTGCGGCACTTGATGTCGAAGAATTTTTCAGCGCCGAGATCGGCGCCGAAGCCGGCTTCGGTGACGACATAGTCGGCAAGCTTCAGCGCCGTCGTGGTGGCGACGACCGAGTTGCAGCCATGCGCGATGTTGGCGAACGGGCCGCCATGCACGAAGGCCGGGTTGTTCTCCAGCGTCTGCACCAGGTTCGGCTGCATGGCGTCCTTGAGCAGCACCGCCATGGCGCCGTCGGCCTTGAGGTCGCGGGCATAGACCGGCGTCTTGTCGCGGCGATAGGCGACGATGATGTCGCCGAGGCGCTTCTCGAGGTCCTTGAGGTCGGTGGCAAGGCACAGGATCGCCATCACCTCGGAAGCGACGGTGATGTCGAAGCCGGCCTCGCGCGGATAGCCGTTGGCGACGCCGCCCAGCGAGCAGATGATCTCGCGCAGGGCGCGGTCGTTCATGTCCATGACGCGGCGCCAGGCGACGCGGCGGGTGTCGATGCCGAGCTCGTTGCCCCAGTAGATGTGGTTGTCGATCAGCGCCGACAGAAGGTTATGCGCGGTGGTGATGGCGTGGAAGTCGCCGGTGAAGTGGAGGTTCATGTCCTCCATCGGCACCACCTGCGCATAGCCGCCGCCGGCGGCGCCGCCCTTGACGCCGAAATTCGGGCCGAGCGAGGCTTCGCGGATGCACACGATGGCCTTCTTGCCGATGCGGTTCAGGCCGTCGCCGAGGCCGACCGTGGTCGTCGTCTTGCCTTCGCCGGCGGGCGTCGGGTTGATGGCGGTGACCAGGATCAGCTTGCCGTCCTTGTTGCCCTTCACCGACTTGATGAATTCGGCGGAGACCTTCGCCTTGTCGTGGCCGTAAGGCAGCAGGTGCTCGGACGGGATGCCGATCTTCTGGCCGATCTCCTGGATCTGCTTTTTCTTGGCGCCACGCGCGATCTC